>DAIOGQ010000540.1:0-1527 GCA_036745175.1 Kineosporiaceae bacterium | reverse complement strand
GACCGCGAGGAGCGGCCGGACGTCGACGCCGTCTACATGAACGCCACCCAGGCCCTCACCGGCCAGGGCGGCTGGCCGATGACGGTCTTCCTCACCCACGAGGGTCGGCCGTTCTACGCGGGCACCTACTTCCCGCCGCGGCCCGCGCACGGCCGCCCGTCGTTCCCGCAGGTGCTCACCTCGATCAGCACGACCTGGCGCGAGCAGCGCGACGAGGTCGAGGGTGCGGGCACCCGGATCGCCGAGGCGATCGGACGGCGCAGCCTGCCGGCCGCCGCGACGGCCCCGGACGCCGCGACCCTGGCGGGCGCCGTCCGCGCGCTCGCCCGAGACGAGGACCGCGAGCACGGCGGGTTCGGCGGGGCGCCGAAGTTCCCGCCGTCGATGAACCTCGAGGCACTCCTGCGGCACGCGGCGCGCCGCCGGCTCGAGACGTCCGCCGCGCCGCCCGCCGGCGTCGGTGCGCCCTCCTCGTCGTCGGCCCCGGAGAACGACCTGACGATCGACGACGACACCGGACCGGTCGCGCTGGGCCTGGCCGGGCGCACGCTGACGGCGATGGCCCGCAGCGGCATGTACGACCAGGTCGCGGGCGGCTTCGCCCGGTACGCCGTGGATCGGGCGTGGGTCGTGCCGCACTTCGAGAAGATGCTGTACGACAACGCACTGCTGGCCCGGGTCTACCTGCACTGGTGGCGGCTCACCGGCGACCGGACGGGCGCCCGGGTCGCCGTCGAGACGTGCGACTGGCTGCTCGCCGACCTGCTCACCGGGCACGGCGGGCTCGCGTCGTCCCTGGACGCGGACACCGGAGTCCGCGACGAGCACGGCGCGGTGCACGGCGTCGAGGGCTACACCTACGTCTGGACGCCGCGGCTGCTCGCCGACGTGCTCGGCGCCGACGACGGCGCGTGGGCCGCGGAACTGCTGCGGGTCACGTCGGGCGGTACCTTCGAGCACGGTTCGTCGACGCTCCAGCTCGACCGCGACGTCTGGGCCGACCAGGACGAGGCCGCACGGTGGGTCGGTGTCCGGGCCCGGCTCGCGACGGCCCGCGCGGCGCGGCCGCAGCCGGCCCGCGACGACAAGGTCGTCGCCGCGTGGAACGGCCTGGCCATCGCCGCGCTCGCCGAGACCGGGGCGCTGCTGGACCGGCCCGACCTCGTCGCGGCCGCCGAGCGGGCGGCCGACCTGCTCCTCGCCGTCCACCTCGTCGAGGACCGTGCCCCCGGCGGCGGCCGGCGGGTGCGGCTGCGGCGGGTGAGCCGGGACGGCGTGGCCGGGACGCCCGCCGGCGTCCTCGAGGACTACGGGGACGTCGCCGAGGGCCTGCTCACGCTGCACGGCGTGACCGGCGAGGCCGCCTGGCTGACGATCGCGGGCCGGCTGCTCGACACCGTCCTCGACCACTTCGCCGACGGCTCGGGCGGCTTCTACGACACCCCCGACGACGGCACGGACGCCGCGATCGCCGCCGTCGGGCTGCCGTCCGACCCGACCGACAACGCGTACCCCGGGGGCTGGTCG
>DAIOGQ010000539.1:0-1542 GCA_036745175.1 Kineosporiaceae bacterium | reverse complement strand
ACAAGCGCGGCATGGGCATGGTCTTCCAGGCCTACTCGCTCTTCCCGCACATGACGGCGCGGGAGAACGTCGCGTTCGGCCTGCGGCTGCGCAAGGTCGGCACGAGCGAGCGGCTCAGGCGGGCCGGCGAGATGCTCGACCTCGTCGGGCTCGGCGAGCAGACCGACCGCTACGCCCACCAGATGTCCGGCGGCCAGCAGCAGCGCGTCGCGCTCGCCCGGGCGCTGGCGATCCAACCGACCGTCCTGCTGCTCGACGAACCGCTGTCGGCGCTGGACGCCAAGGTCCGGGTCCAGCTGCGCGACGAGATCCGGCGGATCCAGCTCGAGGTCGGCACGACGACCCTGTTCGTCACGCACGACCAGGAGGAGGCCCTCGCGATGGCCGACCGGGTCGGTGTCATGCGTGACGGCCGGCTCGAGCAGCTCGCCTCGCCCACCGAGGTCTACGGCAGCCCGGCGACACCCTTCGTTGCCGAGTTCGTCGGGCTGACGAACAAGCTCGCCGCCCGCGTCGAGGGCGGCCGCGCACATGTGCTCGGAGCGACGATCCCGGTCGCGGCGGGCAGCTCCGCCGGCGCGTCCGGCGTCGCCCTCGTCCGCCCCGAGGCCGTGCAGGTCGAGGCAGCGGGCGACGGCGCTCCCGCCGGTGGTGAGGCGCCGAAGGGTGCTCGGGGCACCGTCGTGTCGACGGCCTTCCTCGGTGCCATCAGCCGGCTCGCCGTCGACGTCGACGGCGGAGTCGTGGTCGCCCAGCTGCCGACGGCGCTGGCGATCGCCTTCCGGCCCGGTGACGCCGTCCGCGTGACCGTCCGGCCCGACCCGGTTCTCGTCACGTCCTCCTGAGGAAGTCCTCCCGAGAACCAGGATCGCGAGCGCCGAGATCGCCTGACCCGCCTGGCGATTCGCCCTCCGCGCGGACCTGACATCCGCCACACTGTCCCGCGGGACGCCGGGGCGTCCCGTGCTCGACCGCTCCCCCGGCCCGGCGACGCAGCGGGCCGGTACCACCGCACAGGCCCCTGCGAGACGCCCGAGGACTCCATGAGCGCGCCCCGGCCATCGGTCGCCGGTCTCACGGCACCGCCCTTGACGCTGCACCGCACCTGGAGCGGCGGCGACGTCGTCCGCTACGGCCGGGAGAGTGCGTACCGGCGCCTCGACGTCGGCGGCGGCGAGGCGCACCTGCTCCGCCCGGACCTCGCGCCGGGTTCGGGGTCGTGGACGGCCTCCCCAGGAGCGTTCGCCGGTGCCCGGTCGCTGTTGTGCCTCGCGCACGTCACTGACCTCCAGCTCGCGGACGTCCAGTCCCCCGCGCGGTTCGAGTTCTTCAACCGCGAGTTCGCCGACCCCAGGTTCGCCGACCTCGTACCGGTGCAGCGGCCGCAGGAGGCGCTGACGACGCACGCCGTCGACGCGACGCTGCGCACCTTGAACCGGATCAATACGGCCCCGTTCAGCGGTGCGCCCGTCGAGCTGGTCGTCACGACCGGGGACGCGATCGACAACGCGCAGTGGAACGAGCTCGAGGCGTTCCTCACGC
>DAIOGQ010000538.1:0-1573 GCA_036745175.1 Kineosporiaceae bacterium | reverse complement strand
CACCAGGCCAGCTGACCGCCACGTCCGCCGCCGTGTCCGTGCTCGCCCCCGGCGCCACCTCGCAGCTGCCCGACGAGCCGATCCGCACCGTCCGGACACGCTTCCCGGACGACGAGGCGAGCGCACGGTCCGAGGTCCGCCTCCTCGTCCGGCGGGCCCTCGCCACCTATGTCCTGACCAGTGTCGCCGCCCTCGGCCTGGTCGGCCTCGGTGCCTCCGTCGTCGCGCACCGGGTGGCGGCCGAGTCCGCGGTGGACGACGCTGCCGTCTACACCCAGCAGTTCTCCCAGCTCGTCGTGGCGCCGTACGTCACCCAGGGCCTCGTCGACGGCGACCCTGCGTCCGTCGCCGCGCTCGACGAGGTCGTCCGCCTGCAGATGAGCGAGCACGAGGTGCTCCGGGTCAAGGTGTGGTCGGCGGCCGGCGACATCCTGTACTCGGACGAGCCGCGCCTGCTCGGACGCAGGTACACCATCGCCGAGGACGACCGACCGCTGCTCACGAGCATGGGCGTCACCGCCGAGGTCTCCGACAGCACCAAGCCCGAGAACGAGTTCGAGACCGCGTTCGGCGAGACCCTCGAGGTCTACGCAGGCATCCGCGCGATGAACGGCGACCCCGTGCTCGTCGAGGCCTACCTGCCCGTCGGTCGGCTGCGCGCGCTGCGCGACGGCCTCGTGCGCCAGATCGTCCCTCTGGTCGTCCTTGCCCTGCTCGCCCTCGAGGTGCTGCTCCTGCCGCTCGGGATCCTCCTGACCCGGCGGATCGCCCGCAGCCAGCAGGAGCGCGCCACCCTGTCGCGGCTCGCCGCGCACGCTGCCGAGGCGGAGCGGCACTCGATCGCCGCCGAGCTGCACGACGGCGTCATCCAGGACCTCGTCGCGGTCGGCTTCGGCCTCGGCACGGTCCGGGCGGTCGCGGACCGGCACGGCCACGCGGATGTCAGCGCCGCCGCGCAGCAGCTCAACGACATCGTCCGGGACGACGTCCGCGTGCTCCGCGGGATGATCACCTCGCTGTCGGTGCGGGACTTCGCGGCCACCCCGCTGCACGTGGTGGTCCTCGAGTCGTCCGTCGAGGCCGAGCGGGCCGGCCTCGTCGTCCGGCGGGACATCCGGCCGGTCGAGCCGGCGTCCCGGGACACCCACACCGCCCTGTGCCTCGTCGTCCGTGAGGCCGTCCGGAACGCCGTCCGGCACGCACAGGCCGACACCCTCCTGGTCCGCCTGGCCCGCGAGGGCGACGACCTCGTCCTCGAGGTCGCCGACGACGGCGTGGGCTTCGACCCGACGCAGACGGCGTCGGCGACCGACGGCCACCTGGGCCTGACCCTCTACGCGTTGGCCGCCCGGGCCGCCAACGGCCGGTACACGCTGCGGACGGCGCCCGGTGAGGGCACCCGGCTCACGCTGCGCGTCCCCTCGCCGGTCGGCGAGCGGACGGCGTGGCGCCGGCGGTCCCCGCGGTGGTCCACGACCGGCTGAACCGACCTCCCCGCCACGCGACGACCCAGCCGACTAGCACGAGGTTCGTCAGGACGACGACCGCCCCCGCGTACTCGATGCCCCGCACG
>DAIOGQ010000537.1:0-1573 GCA_036745175.1 Kineosporiaceae bacterium | reverse complement strand
CCTCGACGCCGCAGCGCTCGCAGATGATGCCCTTGAAGCGGACGCGCTTGTACTTGCCGCAGTAGCACTCCCAGTCGCGGGTGGGACCGAAGATCTTCTCGCAGAAGAGCCCGTCCTTCTCCGGCTTGAGCGTTCGGTAGTTGATCGTCTCCGGCTTCTTGACCTCGCCGTGCGACCACTGACGGATGTCCTCGGCCGTCGCCAGGCCGATGCGCAGCTCGTCGAAGTTGTTGACGTCCAGCAAGACGCTGCCTGCTTTCTTGTGGTGGTGCTGGGTTCTACCTGACTACTGGTGGTCAGCGTTCGCTCGCCGCGGCGCTGACCGGTACCCGCCCGCCGTCACGGGCGGGCGGGCACCGGGCGGGCTCAGACCTCTTCGACGCTGCTCGGCTCACGCCGCGACAGGTCGATGCCGAGCTCTTCGGCCGCGCGGAACACGTCCTCGTCCGTCTCGCGCATCGGGATCGCCAGGCCGTCGCTGGAGAGCACCTCGACGTTGAGGCACAGCGACTGCATCTCCTTGATGAGCACCTTGAACGACTCGGGGATGCCGGGCTCGGGGATGTTCTCGCCCTTGACGATGGCCTCGTAGACCTTCACGCGGCCGAGCACGTCGTCGGACTTGATGGTGAGCAGCTCCTGCAGCGCGTAGGAGGCGCCGTAGGCCTCGAGGGCCCACACCTCCATCTCGCCGAACCGCTGGCCGCCGAACTGCGCCTTACCTCCGAGCGGCTGCTGCGTGATCATCGAGTACGGCCCCGTCGAGCGAGCGTGGATCTTGTCGTCGACGAGGTGGTGGAGCTTGAGGATGTACATGTAGCCCACCGACACAGGCTCCGGGAACGGCTCCCCGGTCCGACCGTCGAACAGCCGGGCCTTCCCGGTCCCGTCGACGAGCCGGACGCCGTCCCGGGTCTTCGTCGAGGAGTCGAGCAGACCGATGATCTCCTCCTCCTTGACGCCGTCGAAGACCGGCGAGCCCACGCGAGTGCCGGCCGGGGCCTCCCGCGCCTCCCCGGACAGCCGGGACGCCCACGACGGGGCGCCCTCGACCGACCAGCCGCGCGAGGCGACCCAGCCGAGGTGGGTCTCGAGGACCTGGCCGACGTTCATCCGGCTCGGGACGCCGAGCGGGTTGAGCACGACGTCCACCGCGGTGCCGTCCTCGAGGAACGGCATGTCCTCGACAGGGAGGATCTTGGAGATGACGCCCTTGTTGCCGTGCCGGCCGGCGAGCTTGTCGCCGTCCGTGATCTTGCGCTTCTGCGCGACGTAGACGCGGACCAGCTGGTTGACGCCCGGCGGCAGCTCGTCGCCCTCCTCGCGGTCGAACAGCTTGACCCCGATGACAGTGCCGGACTCGCCGTGCGGCACCTTGAGGGAGGTGTCGCGGACCTCGCGGGCCTTCTCGCCGAAGATCGCGCGGAGCAGGCGCTCCTCGGGAGTGAGCTCGGTCTCGCCCTTCGGGGTCACCTTGCCGACGAGGATGTCGCCGGGCACGACCTCCGCGCCGATCCTGATGATGCCGCGCTCGTCGAGGTCGGCGAGGACGTCCTCGGCGACGTTCGGGATG
>DAIOGQ010000536.1:0-1596 GCA_036745175.1 Kineosporiaceae bacterium | reverse complement strand
CGCGGCGTCGTCGGCGACTTCCGCAGCCCGGACGTCGTCCGGCTCGGCTTCGCACCGCTGTACCTGACCCACGCGGACGTCCTCGCCGCGGCGCAGGCGCTGGACGCCGTCCTGGCGAACGACGAGCACAGCCGCCCGGAGCACCGGGCCCGCGCGACCGTCACCTGACGGCCCGCCCGCCGCCCGGGGTGCGCCGCGCGAGCCCGCGCCCGGCCCGCCGGACCGTCAGCCTGCCGCGGCGATGACCGACCGGACGAGAGCCCGGTACTCGTCCCGGCTCGGCAGGTCGGTCACCTCGCGCAGCCGGGGCCGGCCGGGCGCCGGCTCGGCGGCGGCCTGCGGGTCGTGGCCGGGCGCGGTCGAGGCCGCGTAGTAGAGGGCCGCGCCGCGCCGCTGCCAGGTCGGCACCTCGTTGAAGGTCACCCCGTGCCGGAAGAGCAGCTCGTTCTTCTCGGCCGCCCCGACGCCGACGAGCGCGTCCGTCGCAGCCCGGACGTCGAGACCGTCACGGCGCAGCGTCCAGTAGGCCCAGGTGTCGAGCGCCGAGCGCGCCGCGTCGGCCTGGCGCCAGGTGAAGTAGTCGACGACGTCGTCGACCCCGGCGCCGACCCACGCACGGGCGTCGAACACCGCCGGGAAGCCCGCCCGGACGCTGAACCGGGCCGAGGCCACCGCTGCGGCCAGCGAGACGACCTTCTCGAGGCTGCGGCCGAACCCGTCGTAGGCCGGCGGCAGGAGCACCGAGATCTCGTCGCTCTGGGTGTAGCCGTAGATGCCGCCGACGTCGGTGAGGAGCGCACGCGTCGCGTCGACCATGTACTCGAGCACCCGCCCGTCGTACGGCTTGTCGAAGTGGTCCTCGGTGAGCCGCCCGAACGCCCGCCCGTCCACGCGCAGGACGCACCACATGCCCGGCGGCAGCGTCAGGGCCTGGAACCACTCACCCCGGCGCTGCCGTGCCTCGAACTCGTGACCGTCCATCGCCGCCCTCCGGGGTGGGGTGCCGAGCGGTCGTCGCTGCTGCGGACCGCCTCCCCACCTCACCACATCGACCGAGATCACCACGCCCACACGGCGAGCCGCGCGCCGCCGGCGACCTGGACGGCGTCGTCCGGCCGCACCCACCACCACCCCGCTTCGTCCTCTGGTGGCGAAGGGGAGCCCTACCCGTCCTCTGGTGGCGAAAGGGCGCTACCCGACGAGATGAAGCACCCCCGAGCCACCAGAGGACGCGGGCCCGACCTCGAGGCAGGGGTCGAGCACGCACAGGCAGCAGGGCTCGTCCCGTCCACAGGCGGGGTTTTCCACAGGGGATGCTCGGGGCTGTCCGCCGGACCTGCCCGATGGCGTTCAATCTCGTCCGTGCCACGCCACCCGACGGTCCCCGACGAACTGGCGCACGGTCCCTTCCGAGGGTCGTGGGCCGTCGGCGCCGGCCTCCTGACCAAGAACCAGCTGAGGTCGAGGGCCTGGGTCCGCGTCTTCCGCGACGTCTACCTGGCCCGTCCTCTCGGCGACGACGACGGGATGCGCCCGGCGGCTCTTCGGGTCGCGACGCCGCCCGGGACGATCGTGTCGGGACTGACCGCGGCCTGG
>DAIOGQ010000535.1:0-1608 GCA_036745175.1 Kineosporiaceae bacterium | reverse complement strand
CAGAACGCTACCCAGCCGGGCGAGGTGCCGCCCACGGGGCCGATCCGCGAGCGTCGTTACGCCGACAGCGAGCAGGTCTCGACGGGTCACGGCCGGGCTGCGAAGGATGGGGGGATGACCGTCCCTCTCTTCGGTGTCAACCTCGGCGGGCTCGACGGACCCGCTGCCGCGGGACCCGACGGCACGACGTCCGCAGGCACGGCGGACGCCGTCCCGTGGGGCCTCGCCGCGGCCGCGCGATGGGCGGAGGACCAGGGGCTCGACGTCGTCACGGCCGCGGACCACCTCGGGCACGCGTCGCCCTTCGTCGCGCTCGCCGCGGCGGCCGCTGTGACGTCGCGGGTGCGTCTGCGCACGTACGTCCTCGACTACGGGTTCTGGAACCCCGCGCTGCTCGCCCGTGAGGTCGCCACGCTCGACGTGGTCTCGGGCGGCCGGGTCGACCTCGGCCTCGGCGCCGGCCACATGCCGAAGGAGCACGCGCAGGCCGGGCTGCCCTTCCCGCCGTACCGCGAGCGGCTCGCCGCGCTCGACGCGTTCGCGACGCAGGTCCGCGCCGTGCTCGATGCACCGGGCCACGCGCCGCCGACGGTGCAGCGACCCGTTCCGATGTTCCTCGCGGCGATGTCGCCCGCCGGCCTCGACGTCGCGTCCCGGCACGGCGACGTCGTCGGCCTCGCCGGTGCGCTCCAGGTGCGGGGTGCGCCGGCCGGCACGTTCACGCTCGCCTCGAGCGCGGCGACCGACGACCGGGTCGGCGCGGTCCAGGCGGCCCGGACCGTCCGGGGCCAGCCGCCGGCGACGTTCGACGTCCTCGTCCAGCGCATCGTGCTCGACGAGGAACCGGCGGCCGCGCTCGTGCGGCGCACGCAGCGGTGGGGTGTGTCGTCGTGGTGCGTCCACACGCCGTCCGGCCCGGCGCTGGCGCGCGTCGCGGCCGCAGTCCGCGCAGGGACGCACACGTGAGGCGTCTCGTCGACGACACCGGGCGGGCGGTCGACGTGCCGGACGACGTCACGCGCGTCGTCTCGATCGTCCCGTCGCTCACCGAGTCCGTCGCGGCGACCGCGCCGGGGCTGGTCGTCGGCGCGACCGACTGGTGCACGCACCCGGCGGACCTCGACGCGGCGCGGGTACGAGGCACGAAGAACCCCCACGTCGAGCGGATCGTCGGGCTCGCACCCGACCTCGTGCTCGCGAACGCGGAGGAGAACCGGCAGCCGGATCTCGACCTGCTGCGGGCCGCCGGGCTGCCGGTGTGGGTGACCGACGTCCGCACGGTGTCGGGCGCCTACCCGGCCCTCGGTCCGGCAGGATCCCTGCAGCGGGTGCTCGACGCGTGCGGGCTCGGCCGGCCGCGCTGGCTCGACGCGGCCGACGCCGCGTGGGCCGCGGTCCGGCCGGCGGACCCTCGGCGCCGGGCCCTCGTGCCGATCTGGCGCCGACCCTGGATGGCCGTCGGCCGGGACACGTTCACCGGCGACGTCCTCGCCCGGCTCGGCGTCGACAACGTGCTCGCCGACGACCCGGAGCGGTACCCGAGGCTCGACCGCGACGCCCTCGCCGGCCGGGTCGGCGACTACGACCTCGTCGTCCTGCCCGACGAGC
>DAIOGQ010000534.1:0-1612 GCA_036745175.1 Kineosporiaceae bacterium | reverse complement strand
TACCAGGTCGACCTCGTCAAGCGGACCCAGACCGGGATGATCTCCAACCCGGTCACCATCGGCCCGGACGCCACCCTCGAGCAGCTCGACGAGACGTGCGGCCGCTACCGCGTCTCGGGGCTGCCCGTCGTCCGCCCGGACGACACGCTCATCGGCATCATCACCAACCGCGACCTGCGCTTCACCCCGGTCGCGCAGTGGGCGCACACGCTCGTCCGCGACGTCATGACCCCGATGCCGCTGGTCACCGCGGCCGAGGGGATCAGCCGCGAGGACGCCACGGCGCTGCTGCGCCAGCACAAGCGCGAGCGGCTGCCCATCGTCGACGGGGTGGGCCGGCTCGTCGGGCTCATCACGGTGAAGGACTTCGTCAAGTCCGAGCAGTTCCCGCACGCGAGCAAGGACGCCGACGGCCGGCTTCTCGTCGCGGCCGCCGTCGGCTACCACGGCGACGCCTGGGAGCGGGCGACGACGCTCGTCGGGGCCGGTGTCGACGTCCTCGTGCCCGACGTGGCGAACGGCCACGCCCGGCTCATGCTCGACATGATCGGCCGGCTCAAGTCCGACCCGGCGACCCGGCACGTCCAGATCCTCGCCGGCAACGTCGCGACCCGGGCCGGGGCCCAGGCGCTCGTCGACGCGGGCGCGGACGCCGTCAAGGTCGGTGTGGGCCCGGGCTCGATCTGCACGACGCGCGTCGTCGCCGGGGTCGGGGTCCCGCAGGTGACGGCGATCCACTCAGCAGCGCTCGCCTGTCGTCCGGCGGGCGTGCCCGTCGTCGCGGACGGCGGCCTCCAGTACTCCGGCGACATCGCCAAGGCGCTCGTCGCCGGCGCCGACACCGTGATGATCGGGTCGCTGCTCGCGGGCTGCGAGGAGAGCCCCGGCGAGCTGCTGCTCGTCAACGGCAAGCAGTACAAGTCCTACCGCGGCATGGGCTCGATCGGCGCGATGAGCTCGCGCGGCAAGAAGTCGTTCTCCAAGGACCGCTACTTCCAGGCCGACGTCACGAGCGACGACCGGATCGTCCCCGAGGGGATCGAGGGCCAGGTGCCCTACCGCGGCTCGCTCGCGGCCGTCATGCACCAGCTCGTCGGCGGCCTGCACCAGTCGATGTTCTACGTCGGCGCGCGGAACATCCCCGAGCTACAGTCCAAGGGCACCTTCGTCCAGATCACCGCGGCCGGGCTCAAGGAGAGCCACCCGCACGACGTCCAGATCACGACCGAGGCCCCCAACTACAGCCGCCGCTGAGCCGCTTCGCCACAGCGCAACCACAACCCCAGCCATTCTGGACGAGAGGCGGGCAACCCAGGGTTCTGGTTGCGCTGTGGCTGTGCAGGACGGGTCAGGCACTGCGCCGACGGCGACCTGCGCGCCCCCGTCGGACCACGTCCACGACCCACGCGGGCGACATGGCCACCTGCTCCCAGGTGAACCGCAGCACGAGCCAGCCCGCGACCCCGAGCTCGTCGTAGCGCTCGCAGTCGCGTGTGAACGCGGGCCGCGTCGCGTGGTAGGTGAACGAGTCCCCCTCGACCGCGATCCGGCGGGCGACGTCGGCGAGGTCGACGTGCACGGTGAAGCGCCCGAGCCGCACCGGGACCTGCGG
>DAIOGQ010000533.1:0-1621 GCA_036745175.1 Kineosporiaceae bacterium | reverse complement strand
AGATCGACGGCGTCGTCCACCGGGTCACCAAGGACGAGGGCGGCGTCCTGCGCTCACCGGCGCCCGCGCTCGTCGTCTCGGTACCCGTCGCCGCCGGCGAGGAGGTCGCCGCCGGCGCCCCGGTCGTCGTCCTGGAGTCGATGAAGATGGAGACGGTGCTCGTCGCACCGTTCGCCGGCCGGATGCGCGAGCTCCTCGTCGGCGCCAACGACCAGGTCGGCGCCGGTCAGCCGCTCCTGCGCCTGGAGCCGGTCGGCGACGGGACCGACAGCGCCCCGGCGTCGTCCCGCCTCGAGCCGATCGAGCTGCCCGAGCCGGCCGGCACGCCGTCGGTCACCGACCGGGCGCTCGCGTGCCTCGCCGACCTGCGCAGCCTCATCCTCGGCTTCGACCTCACCTCCGACGACGGCCGGTCGAGCGTCGCGACCTACCACGCGGCCCGGGCCGAGGCCGGCGAGGGCGACGCCCGGCTCGTCGACGCCGAGCTGGGGGTGCTGTCGGTCTTCGCGGACCTCTGCGAGCTGACCCGCAACCGCCCGGGCGCGGACGAGTCCGGCGACGAGCGGGTGCACAGCCCGCGCGAGTACTTCCACGTCTACCTGCACTCGCTCGACGTCGACCGGGAGCGGCTGCCGCAGGGCTTCCGCGACCGGCTGACCCGGCTCCTCGCGCACTACGGCGTGGAGTCCCTCGACCGCTCGCACGCCCTGGAGGAAGCGGTCTTCCGCGTCTTCCTGTCCCAGCAGCGCACCGGTTCGCACCTGCCGTTCGTCGCCGCGCTCCTCGAGCGCTGGCTCGCGGACGACGCGCCGGGCGCGGGCACCGCGGACCGGGCGCGCGAGGTGCTCGACCGGCTCGTCCTGGCGACCCAGCTGCGCTACCCGCTCGTCGGCGACCTGGCCCGCAGCGCCCGGTTCCGCTGGTTCGAGGCGCCGGTCGTCGAGTCGGCGCGCGAGCAGGCCTACGCCGCCGTCCGCGAGCAGCTCGGCTACCTGTCCGACAACCCGGACGCGCAGGACCACGAGCGGCACATCGAGGCGCTCGTCGCGAGTCCCGAGCCGGTCGTCCGCTTCCTCGCCGAACGGATCTCCACCGCGGTGCCGCGCCGCGAGCCGCTCCTCGAGGTGCTCGCCCGCCGGCACTACCGCGAGTACACCCTGCACGACCTGACGACGCGCGAGCTCGGTGGCCGACCGGTCATCACCGCCGACTACGCCCTCGACGGCCGTCCGACCCACCTCGTGACGACGATCGCGCGGATGGACGAGATCGACGCGGTGGCAGCACTTCTCGACGCCGAGGTCGAGGCCGCGCCTCCCGGGCACCAGAGCGTCGTCGACCTCTACCTGTCCTGGCCGCAGGCCCCGTCGGGCGTCGAGGAGTCGGTCGAGGCGCTCCGGGAGGTGTTCGGCCGGCTGCGGTTCGCGCGCAAGGTGCGCCGGGTCGCGGTCGCCGTGGCCGGTGGCGCCGACGGCACCCAGGTGCAGCGCTTCACGTTCCGTCCCTCGCCGGACGCCGCGCTGCCGGGCGTCCTGGAGGACACCCTCGTGCGCGGCCTGCACCCGATGGTCGGCCGCCGGCTCGACCTGTGGCGGCTGCGGGACTTCGACCTCACCCGGCT
>DAIOGQ010000532.1:0-1647 GCA_036745175.1 Kineosporiaceae bacterium | reverse complement strand
GAACGTCGGGGTCGACGTCTTCCGGCTCGACGCGATCGCGTTCCTCTGGAAGCGGCTCGGGACGTCCTGCCAGGGCGAGCCCGAGGTCCATGACATCGTCCAGGCGCTGCGGGCCGCGACCCGGGTCGCCGCGCCCGCGGTCGTCTTCAAGGCCGAGGCCATCGTCTCGCCCGAGGACCTGCCCGCCTACCTCGGCACCGGCCGGCACGCGGGCAGGGTGTGCGACCTCGCCTACCACAACAGCCTGATGGTCCAGCTCTGGTCGGCGATGGCGACCGGCCGCGCCGACCTCGCGCGGCGCGCGCTCGCCGTCCCGCCGCCGAAGCCCGTGACGTCCGTGTGGGGCACCTACGTGCGCTGCCACGACGACATCGGCTGGGCGATCAGCGACAACGACGCCGGCGTGCTCGGCCTGTCCGGCGTCGCGCACCGGCGCTTCCTCGCGGACTTCTTCGCGGGCTCCTTCCCCGGCTCGTTCGCCCGCGGCGAGGTGTTCCAGGCGAACCCGGCGACCGGCGACGCCCGGATCAGCGGCACGCTCGCGAGCCTCGCCGGGCTCGAGGCGGCCCTGGAGTCGGGGTCGCGCGCGGACGTCGACCTCGCGCTCGGTCGGATCTTCCTCCTGCACGCCGTCGTCTACGGGTTCGGCGGGATCCCGCTGCTCTACATGGGAGACGAGCTGGGGCTGCGCAACGACCGGTCCTACCTCGACGACGAGCGGCTGGCCGCCGACAACCGGTGGCTCCACCGGCCGTGGATGGACTGGGACGTCGCCGAGCGCCGGCACGACCCGAGCTCGGTGGAGGGCCGGATCTTCGCCGGGCTGCGGCACCTCGCCCGGGTCCGGGCGAGCATGCCCGCGCTGCACGCGGCGGTCGAGGCAGAGCCGGTGGACGTCGGCAACGGCGCGGTCCTCGCACTGCGCCGGCGGCACCCGGCCGGCGCCTTCCTCGGCCTGTACAACGTCTCGGACGGCTGGCAGCGGGTCTCCGCGACCGACGTCGCCCGCCTCGGCGTCCCGCGGCCCTGGGAGCACCTGTCGGCGTTCGCGCCGCACCTCGAGGACGGCGAGCTCGCGCTGCCGCCCTACGCGGCCTGGTGGCTCACTCGTTCGCCGGCCTGACGGCGGGTGTCCGGAGCCGGCGGCGGGCCGAGGTCACCCGGGACGCCTGCGGACGTGGACGCACGTCGACGCAGGTCGACGGACGACCACGGTCGCGCGGCTAGAGTCGATGCGCCCGACGACGTGCGGACGTCGCCCGAGGACGTGCGCGAGGACTGGCGAGGAGTCAGCGGTCATGCCGGAGTTCGACTACAGCGAGATGCTGCCCACCGGTCCCGACCGGACGCCGTACCGGCTGCTGACGACCGACGGTGTCCGGACCGTGCAGGCGGCGGGCCGGACGTTCCTCGAGGTCTCCCCCGACGCCCTGCGGCTGCTCACCGACACCGCGATGCACGACATCGCGCACTACCTGCGCCCCGCGCACCTCGCCCAGCTCCGGCGGATCCTCGACGACCCCGAGGCGTCGCCGAACGACCGCTTCGTCGCGCTCGACCTGCTGAAGAACGCCAACGTCTCCGCCGGTGGCGTCCTGCCGATGTGCCAGGACACCGGGACGGCGATCGTCATGGGCAAGCGCGGCA
>DAIOGQ010000531.1:0-1655 GCA_036745175.1 Kineosporiaceae bacterium | reverse complement strand
ACGACCGGCTGCGCGACCGGGCCGCCGGCCATCGGCCCCGTCAGCCGGTCCCCGAGTCGCTCGGCGAGACCGGGCGACGGGTGCCACTCGGTCAGTTCTGCTGCGGCGTCCCCCAGGTCTGCGCCCGGGGCCGCAGGCTCCGGCGGCAGCGACGTCGGCGCGCCCCAGCTTCCGTGCAGACCCGCCGGTGTCGCGTCGGCCGGGTCGACGCCCGCCGCCACGTGGTCGTCAGGTCCCGGCCAGGCGGCGAGCACGACGGGTGTCCAGTCCCACGGGTGGTCGTCCGACGCACCACCGGACGCCCCCGCGACCCGCGTCCCGGGCGCGTCCGTGAGGTCGACGTCGACGAACGACGGCGGTGGGGCCACGGCCACGCGTCGCCGGGCCGACCGGCGGCCCGTCCGGCGACGGCCGCGGTCTCGGCGGTCGACGAGGGCTGCGAGAACGACGAGGACGCCGCCCAGCCCGACCAGGGTGGCGAGCCACCACGGCACGCGGGCTCCGGACCGCACCGGCGACGGCGAGACGTACGGCTCGACGACGAGCGCCTCCGCGGGCAGCCCGGCGCTGCGGAGCAGCCGGGCCATCGGCGTCCGGGTCGCGACCATGGCGTCCTGGGCCACCTGCTCGGCGAGCGGGGCCGAGCGCGCGGTGGCCCTCACCGTGAGGGCGGCGTCCCCTGCGCTCACCTGCAGCGCGGCCGCCCGCTCACCGACGACGGACGTCGCGAAGCCCGGCCCGCGCATGGCCGACGCGACGAGCCGGCCCGCCTCGGCCGGGTCGAGCCCGCCGGGCGGCAGGCCCGCGATCTGCGCCGAGGCCACCGCCTGCACGCCGTCCGTGGCCTGCCCCGAGCGGCCGAGCGGCGTCGTCCCGAGGGCCCGGCTCACCGTGACGACGCGCAGCCCGTAGGCCTCCATCGCCGCGTCGACCTCGGTGCCGGCGACCTTCGTCGAGGCGTCCCCGCGGGCCGCCTTGCGGGTGCGCAGACCGTCCGCGACCTGGGCCCGCAACGCGGCGGGCAGCCCGGCGGTGAGCACGGCGTTGGCGAGCGCGCGGGCCGTCTCGTCGTCGGGGGCCGTCGCGGTGACCCGGACGACGGAGCCGCCTGCGGGCTCGACCAGGACGGCTGCGCGTGAGGGCACGACCACCCCGCGGCCTGCGGCGAGCGCGCGGGGCGCGACGCGCGCAGGCTCGGCGGCCAGGTAGACGGGATTGGCGGCGACGACGACGGTGCCGGACGCGGCATACTCCGGGCGGGCGGCCGTCACAGCGGTCGCGACCCCCGCAACGCCGAGGAGCGCCAGCGCGGCCACGGTCCGCCGGTGGGCGGCCAGCGTGCCGGCTCCGGCCGCACGATCCGTCGTCACATTCATCTCCGTCCGCCCCAGGGGGGCCCGGGGTGCGCGAGCACACCGGGACGGCCGCCGAGCCCGACCCTATGGACGGACGGTAGCGCTTAGTAGTCATCCAGACACGTAAGGCGAACCAGCAGCCTCAGCGTGTCGAGGCCTCGCCGTCGACCCGGGCGGCGGTCGTGCTGAGCGCGGACCGCAGCGCGGACTCGGCGTCGACCCCGTCGGCCCGCGCCGACCGGACGACGTCGAGCAGCGCGCGCGCGGCCGCGGCCTCGGCCGCGGCCTCGTCGAGCGAGC
>DAIOGQ010000530.1:0-1669 GCA_036745175.1 Kineosporiaceae bacterium | reverse complement strand
ACCTCGTAGCCCTCCTTGCGCAGGAGGTACGACAGCGGGTCGCTGAACGACTCCTCGTCCTCGACCACGAGGATGCGGGTCACAGAGAGGCTCCCCTCGGTTCGGCGTGCGCACCGCGGTCGTCCGCGTGCGCAGCACTGCTGGTGTCCGCCGGGCCGATCGTCGCGGCAGGAGTCTGGCCCGGGGCCTGGGCCGGGGGCTGGCCCGGGGTCTGGGCGGGCTGCGGCACCGCGTCGGGGAGTCGGAGGGTGAAGGTGGACCCCTCGCCCTCGACGCTCCAGACGGTCACCTCGCCGCCGTGGTTGGCCGCGACGTGCTTGACGATCGACAGCCCGAGGCCGGTCCCCCCGGTCATCCGGGACCGGGCGGGGTCGACCCGGTAGAAACGCTCGAAGATCCGGGTCTGCTCGGTAGCCGGGATACCGATGCCCTGGTCGCTCACCGCGACCTCGACGAGGCCGTCGGCGCGCCGCACGGCGACCCCGACCCGGGTCACCTCCGGCGAGTACGCGATGGCGTTGTCGATGAGGTTGCGCACCGCCGTGACGAGCAGGTTGTGGTCGCCGAAGACGACCCCGCCGTGGTCGCCGCCGAGCGCGACGTCGATCCGCTTGGCCTGCGCGGCGAGCCGGCACCGGTCGATGGCGTCGGCGACGATGTCGTCGACGTCGCAGGCCACCGGCGGGTGCGTCGCGTCGGCGACCTGGAGCCGGGAGAGGTCGATGATCTCCTGCACGAGCGTCGACAGCCGCATGGACTCCCGCTGCATCCGCTCGGAGAAGTGCTGGACGGCGTCGGCGTCGCCGGCCGCGTCGTGGACGGCCTCGGCGAGCAGGTGGAGCGCTCCGATCGGCGTCTTCAGCTCGTGGCTCACGTTCGCCACGAAGTCGCGCCGGATCTCCTCGACCCGGCGGGCCTCGGTGCGGTCCTCGACGAGGACGAGCACGTGCTCGGGGCCGAGCGGGGCGACCCGGGCGTGGACGACGAGCCGGGCGCGGCCCAGCGGGCCCCGGGCGAGCTCGAGCTCCCGCTCGCGGACGAGCCCGAACCGCCGGGCCTCGGCGGCCATCTCGCGCAGCTCGCCGTGGACGAGGTCGTGGCCGCGGACGAGCCCGAAGGCGTACGCGGCGGGGCTGGCCTTGACGACACCGTCCGCGGTGTCGAGGACGACGGCGGCCGAGCGCAGGACGGCGAGCACCTCGCCGACGCCGGGCGGCAGCTCCGGCTCGGGCAGGGTCGCCAGGCCGAGCCGCTCGGTCTCGCTGACGCGGAATGCGAACACGGCGAGGGCGCCGACCAGCAGGCCGACGAGCCCGGCGACCACCGCCACCGCAGACGCGTCCACGCTGTCAGGGTAGGGCGCCGTTCAGGGCGGGTCCCGCCACGGAGGGCCACCCGGGTGATGCCTTCGCCGCGAGTTCACCTTCCCGCCGGGGCGTGTTCAACCGCCGATCGCGGTCCGCTGCGAGCGTCCAGGACGGCGGCATCCGCATGGACGGGCCGCGGCGCAGCACGAGGAGGACGAGGAACCGCGATGCGTGAGCACTTCCACGGCGAGCTCGCCGAGCTCGGCGACGGCATGGTCGAGATGACCCGGCTCGTGGGGTCGGCGGTGGCCCGCGCGACGACGGCGCTGCTCGACGCGGACCTCGCGCTCGCCGAGAGCGTC
>DAIOGQ010000529.1:0-1676 GCA_036745175.1 Kineosporiaceae bacterium | reverse complement strand
GCGCTGCGGACCATCTCGACGAAGAGCCGGTGCACGCGGGTGTCCCCGGTGATCTCGGGATGGAACGACGTCGCGAGCAGGTTGCCCTGCCGCACCGCGACGATCCTACCCGCGGCGGGGCCGTCGGCCACGGTCGCGAGCACCTCGACGAGGTCCCCCACCTGCTCGACCCACGGGGCCCGGATGAAGACGGCACGCACCGGTGGGCCCGGGACGCCGTCGAACGCGAGGTCCTGCTCGAAGCTCTCCACCTGGCGGCCGAAGGCGTTGCGCCGGACCGTCATGTCGATGCCGCCGAACGTCTGCTGACCGCCGATCGCGTCGACGACGCGGTCGGCGAGCAGGATCATCCCGGCGCACGACCCGTAGGCGGGCATCCCGCTCTTCAGCCGGTCGAGGATCGGCTCGCGCAGGTCGAACGCCCGGGTCAGCTTGTCGATCGTCGTCGACTCCCCGCCCGGGACGACCAGCGCGTCGATCTCGGCGATCTCGTCCGGCCGGCGGACCGGCCGGGCCACGACGTCGCACTCGGCGAGGGCTGCGAGGTGCTCGCGGACGTCCCCCTGGACGGCGAGCACCCCGACGACGCGGTCGGTGGGCACGAGCAGCAAGCCTAGGCGGGCCTCACCAGCCGGACGACGTCGGGCCGGACCGGGAGCCCTGCGCGCGCCGCCGCGTCCGGCCACCACACGGCGGCGAGCGCCTCGACGGCGTCGACCACCCGGGGGCCGGGACGGGTGACGTGACCACCGGCGTCGACCGCCCAGACGGCCGCGGCCGTCGGGAGCCGGTCGAGGACCGCCCGGGCCTGCGCGACGGCGTCGTCGAGACCGAACCCGCACGGCGCGACGAGGACGACGTCCGCGGGCGTCGCGGCGACGTCGTCCCACGTCGTCGGGACGGACCGCTGCCCCGGTGCCGCGAGCACGGGGACGCCACCGGCCGCCGTGACGAGGTCCGGGACCCAGTGGCCCGCGACGAACGGCGGGTCCGTCCACTCGACGACGAGCACCCTTGGCGGACCGGCCGCGGGCGGCAGCGCGGACGCGACGGCGTCGACCCGGGCGCGCAGCCCGGCCCGCAGCGTCGCGCCCGCGGCGGGCCGTCCGCACGCGGCAGCGACCGCCGTCGCGCCGTCGAGGACGTCGGCGAGCGTGTGCGGGTCGAGGGTCACCACGGTGCTCGGGCAGCCGGCCCGCTCGACGGCGTCCCGGGCGGCGTCGGCGGGCAGCGCGCAGACGCGGCACAGGTCCTGGGTGAGGACCACGTCGGGCGCCAGCCGTGCCATGGCGGCGGTGTCGAGGGTGTAGAGGTCCCGGCCGGCGGCGACCGTCGTCCGGACGAGGGCGTCGATCTGCGCGGCCGACAGACCCTGGGTCGCCAGGCCGCCCACGACGACGTCGCGGCCGACGCGGGCGTCCGCGGGGTGGTCGCACTCGAAGGTGACGCCGACGAGATCCGCCTCGAGGCCCAGGGCGTACACCCACTCGGTGGCGGACGGGAGCAGTGAGACGATGCGCGGCACCGGTACAGCCTAGGAAGCGAGCGCCCGATGACCGCACCCGACGCCCCCGACGTCCGGGCCGACCTGGCGCGCCACGCGGACGCGCTCGACGCCGCCGACCCGCTGCACGACGTCCGGGACCGGTTCACCCTCCCCGACGGGATCGTGTACC
>DAIOGQ010000528.1:0-1681 GCA_036745175.1 Kineosporiaceae bacterium | reverse complement strand
GTGCTGCGCCGCCAGGCCGGCCGCTGCATGGACTGCGGGATCCCGTTCTGCCACAACGGCTGTCCGCTCGGGAACCTGATCCCCGAGTGGAACGACCTCGCGTGGCGCGGCGACTGGCACGAGGCCATCGAGCGACTGCACGCGACGAACAACTTCCCCGAGTTCACCGGCCGGCTCTGCCCGGCCCCGTGCGAGAGCGCGTGCGTCCTCGGGATCAACCAGCCTGCCGTCACGATCAAGCAGGTCGAGGTGACGTTGGTCGACGAGGCGTTCGACCGCGGGTGGGTCGAGCCCAAGCCACCGGAGCGCCTCACCGGCAAGACCGTCGCCGTGGTCGGCTCCGGACCCGCCGGGCTCGCCGTGGCCCAGCAGCTGACGCGGGCCGGCCACACGGTCGCCGTCTACGAGCGGGCCGACCGGATCGGCGGGCTGCTGCGGTACGGCATCCCCGAGTTCAAGATGGAGAAGCGCCACCTCGACCGGCGCCTGGCCCAGATGGAGGCCGAGGGCACCCGGTTCCGGCCGGGCGTCGACGTCGGCGGCCAGCTCACCGGCTCGGCCCTGCGGGAACGCTACGACGCCGTCGTGCTGGCCGTCGGCGCCACTGCGTGGCGCGACCTCGACGTCCCCGGCCGCGGGCTGGACGGGGTCGTCCAGGCGATGGAGTTCCTGCCGCCGGCCAACCGGGTCGCGCTGGGCGAGATGGTCGAGGGCCAGGTGACGGCCGAGGGCAAGGACGTCGTCATCCTCGGCGGCGGGGACACCGGCGCCGACTGCCTCGGCACGTCGCTGCGTCAGGGGGCCCGGTCGGTGACGCAGCTCGAGATCATGCCGCGCCCGCCGCAGGAGCGTCCGGACGCCCAGCCGTGGCCGACGTACCCCATGACCTACCGGGTCTCCAGCGCCCATGAGGAGGGTGGTGACCGGGTCTACGCGGTGAGCACCCAGCGCTTCGTCGGCGACGACGAGGGCCGGGTCGCCGGGCTCGAGCTCGTCGAGGTCGAGGTCGTCGACGGTCGCTTCACGCCGGTCGAGGGCTCGCAGCGGACGATCCCGACCCAGCTCGTGCTCTTCGCGATGGGCTTCGTCGGGCCGGAGAAGGGCGCCCTCGTCGAGCAGCTCGGCGTCGACCTCGACCCGCGGGGAAACGTCGCGCGCACCCAGGACTACATGTCGTCGGTGCCCGGCGTCTTCGTCGCCGGAGACGCCGGCCGCGGTCAGTCCCTCATCGTCTGGGCGATCGCCGAGGGACGCTCGTGCGCGGCCGGGGTCGACCGATGGCTCACGGGGAGTAGCGTGCTTCCTGCGCCGATCCCGCCCACAGCGAGGCCGCTGACCGTATGACGGCGCGCTCCGGAGTCACCACGCCACTGCCGTCCGGGCAGCTGCCCCCGGACGGCGTCCAGCACAGAACCGAGGACCCCCTGAGCATGCGTCGCGCCAAGATCGTCTGCACCCTCGGACCCGCCGTGGACGGCAGGGTCGCCGAGTTCGTCCGGGCCGGGATGGACGTGGCCCGGCTGAACCTCAGCCACGGCTCCTACGACGAGCACCGGCGTCGGTACGACGAGGTCCGCGCCGCGAGCGACGAGACGATGCGGGCCGTCGGCGTCCTCGTCGACCTGCAGGGTCCGAAGATCCGGCTCGGGACGTTCGCCACCGGGCCGGTCGACCTCGTCGA
>DAIOGQ010000527.1:0-1684 GCA_036745175.1 Kineosporiaceae bacterium | reverse complement strand
ACCGGGATCCCGCCGAGCGGGTAGTCCTTGCGCTGCGGGTGACCGGGCCAGTCGTCCGGCATCTGGATCCGGGTCAGGGCCGGGTGGCCGTCGAACTGGATCCCGAAGAAGTCCCACGTCTCGCGCTCGTGCCAGTCGGCCGTCGGGTAGACCTCCACGACCGACGGGATGTGGGGGTCGGCGTCCGGGCAGGCGACCTCGAGCCGGACGCGCCGGTTGTTCGTGATCGACAGCAGATGGTAGAGGGCGTGCAGCTCGCGGCCGGTCTCGCCCGGGTAGTGCGCGCCGCTGACACCCGAGAGCAGCTCGAAGCGCAGGTCCGGCTCGTCACGAAGCACCCGGCACACCGACAGGATGTGCTCGCGGCGCACGGTGAGGGTCATCTCGCCGCGGTCGACGACGACGCTCTCGACCGCCGTGTCGAACGCCGTCCCCTCCGCGTCGAGCGCCACCGTCAGCGCGTCGGCGAGCTCGTCGAACTCACCGCCGAAGGGGCGCACGGACGGCGCCGGGAAGGCGATGGTCCGCACGAGGCCGCCGTAGCCGGAGGTGTCGCCGGCGTCGTGCGTGCCGAACATGCCCTGCCGGACGCCGACCACCTGGGCCGGCGCCGCCGTCGTCGCGGGGACGCCGGCGGCGCCGGCGCGGTCCGGGCTCGTCTCGTCGTTGGTGCGCTCGCTCACCGAAGAAGCCCCTTCATCTGCGACGTGGGCGTCGCGACGAGCGCGGCCGCCTCGGCAGCCTGCGCGGCCGCGACCCGGTTGACCCCGAGCGGGGTGGTCGCGATCTGGTCGTGGAGCGTGAGGATCGCGTTGATGAGCATCTCCGGCCGCGGCGGGCAGCCGGGCAGGTAGATGTCCACCGGCACGATGTGGTCGACGCCCTGGACGATCGCGTAGTTGTTGAACATCCCGCCGGACGACGCGCACACGCCCATCGCGAGGACCCACTTGGGCTCGACCATCTGGTCGTAGATCTGCCGGAGGACCGGAGCCATCTTCTGGCTCACCCGACCCGCGACGATCATGAGGTCGGCCTGCCGCGGCGAGGCCCTGAAGACCTCCATGCCGAAGCGCGCGAGGTCGTACTTGGGGCCGCCGGTCGTCATCATCTCGATGGCGCAGCACGCGAGCCCGAACGTCGCGGGCCACAGGGAGCCTTTGCGGAAGTAGCCGGCGATCGTCTCCACCGACGTCAGCAGCAAGCCGCTCGGCAGCTTCTCCTCGATTCCCATGGTCTACCCCTCAGCGCTCGACTGCTGGACCGGCCGGCGGGGTCACCGCATCGGTCGGGCCGGATGGACGCGTCATGTGCTGCTCGTCAGTCCCACTCGAGCCCGCCGCGTCGCCAGACGTAGGCGTACGCGACGAACACCGTCCCGATGAACAGGACCATCTCGACGAGCGCGAACGTCCCGAGCTGGTCGAAGGCGACCGCGTAGGGGATGAGGAACACGCTCTCGATGTCGAAGACGATGAAGAGCATCGCCACCAGGTAGTACTTCACCGGGAAGCGCCCGCCACCGGCGGCGTGGGGTGTCGGCTCGATACCGCACTCGTACGCGTCGAGCTTGGCGCGGTTGTAGCGCTTCGGACCGGCCAGTGCCCCGGCCCCGATGGAGAACACGGCGAAGCCCGCCGCGATCGCCGCGAGGACGAGGATCGGCACGTAGGGGTTCACGACG
>DAIOGQ010000526.1:0-1693 GCA_036745175.1 Kineosporiaceae bacterium | reverse complement strand
CGGCCTCCTTGTCGCCGTGGACGACGTTGAGCACGCCCGGCGGCAGGCCGGCGTCGAGGAACGCCTGGGCCATGATGTTCGCCGCGGTCGGGTCCTTCTCGCTGGGCTTGAGGACGACGGCGTTGCCGCTCGCGAGCGCGATCGGCACGAACCACATCGGGACCATCGCCGGGAAGTTGAAGGGCGAGATGACGGCGCACACGCCGAGCGGCTGGCGGATCGAGTAGACGTCGACGCCGGTCGAGACGCCCTCGCTGAAGCCGCCCTTGAGCAGCTGCGGGATGCCGCAGGCGAACTCGACGACCTCGAGGCCGCGCTGGACCTCGCCGGCCGCGTCGGCGAGCACCTTGCCGTGCTCGGCGGTGATCGCGGCGGCGATCTCGTCGCGGCGGGCGTCGAGGATCTGGCGTGCCGCGAACATCACCTTCTGCCGGGTCGCGAGGGAGGAGTTGCGCCAGGCGGTGGCCGCGGTGACGGCCGATGCCACGACGTCGTCGACGTCGGCGGACGACGCGAGCAGGACCTGCGCCTGCTGGTCGCCTGTGGCGGGGTCGTAGACGGGGGCGGTCCGGTCACCGGCGCCGCTGTACGGCTTGCCGTCGACGAAGTGGGCGATGGTCCGAAGCTCGGTCATGGCAGCAGTCTGCCCCCGGTCGGCCCTGTGCGGAGGCTACATGTCGTCTCCATGTCACCCTCTCGTTCTACAAACTGTGAACCCCCGTTCATCGATGATCACCGTCCGACCGCCGCTGGGTGGGTATATGTCCACCCCGGGGCCGAGCGACGGCGATCACGGGTCAGGAGTCGAACCCGAGGCCCAGCCGGTCGAGGGTCCGCAACCACAGGTCCCGCCGGCCGCCGGACGCGTCGGCGCGGGCGATGCTGCGCCGGGTGAGCTGGATCCCGGCCCAGCGGACCGGCTCCGGAGGGAACGGCACCGGTCGGCGCCGGACCATCTCCAGGCGGGTCCGCGGCGAGTCGATGCCGTCGAGCAGGTCGAGCGCGACCTGGGCGCCGAACCGGGACGCACCGACGCCGAGCCCGGTGTAGCCCTGGACCGCGGCGACCTTGCCGCCCATGGCCTGCGCCCAGAACGCGGTGAACCGGGTGCAGGTGTCGATCGCGCCGCCCCACGTGTGGGTGATCCTCGTGCCCTCGAGCTGGGGGAACGTCGCGAACAGGTGCTCGGCGAGCAGCTGCTCGGTGGCGGCGCTGCGCCGCCGGCGCGCGGCGAGGTCGGAGCCGAAGTAGTAGAGGGCGTCGTAGCCGCCGAAGACGAGCCGGTCGTCGGCGGTCAGCCGGTAGTAGTGGAACTGGTTGCCCGCGTCACCGATCCCCTCGCGGCCGGCCCAGCCGATCGCCGCGAGCCGGTCCGGACCGAGCGGCTCGGTGGCGAGCACGTGGTCCCACACCGGGACGACGTAGGAACGCAGCCGGTGCAGCGGGGACGGGAACGCGTTCGTCCCCAGGAGCACGTGCCGGGCGCGGACCCGGCCGGACGTCGTGTCGAGCCGGACGCGGTCGCCCTCGTCGTGCAGGCCGGTCACCCTCGTGCGCTCGTGGATCGTCACCCCCGCGCGCTCCGCGACGTCCGCCAGGCCCCAGACGAGCCGCGCCGGGTCGAGGACCGCCATGCTGTCGGGCTCGCGCAGGCCGCCGAGGTACGTCGGCGAGTCGACGAGCGCGCGCACCT
>DAIOGQ010000525.1:0-1711 GCA_036745175.1 Kineosporiaceae bacterium | reverse complement strand
CGCGAATCAAGGATCATGCATCGACCCGGCCGTCCGGCCGGCGGGCGCCGACCTCCTACAGTGGCCCGACCCTGCATCGCCGGCATCGGAGGTCCTCGTGGACGACGTCCGCCCCGTGAGCGGTCCGGGACGCGACTTCGACGGGCTCGTCGCGGCGGTCACCGGCGGCGCCTCGGGGATCGGCCTGGCGACGGCGCGGGAGCTGTCCGCCCGCGGCGCCCTCGTCGCGTGCCTCGACCTGCGGCCGGACGTCGTCCCGGCCCCGCTGCTCGGGGTCCGGTGCGACGTCACGGACGACGGGTCGGTGCGTGCTGCGGTCGAGGCCGTCGTCGCCGCGCAGGGGCGCCTCGACGTGGTCGTCTCGAACGCCGGCATCGGTGCGGCCGGCGGCGTCGAGGACAACGACGACGCCGAGTGGGCGCGCGTCCTCGACCTCAACGTGGTCGGGATGGCCCGCGTCGTGCGCGCCGCGCTGCCGCACCTGCGCCGGTCGCCGACGCCGGCCGTCGTGCTCACGTCGTCGGTCGCCGGCTGGTCCGGGCTGCCGCAGCGCGCGCTCTACAGCGCGAGCAAGGGAGCGGTCATCGCCCTCGGGCTCGCGGTCGCGACCGACCTGCTCGCGGACGGCGTGCGGGTCAACGTCGTCGCACCCGGCACCGCCGACACGCCCTGGGTCGGCCGGCTCCTCGCAGCCGCGCCCGACCCGTCCGCCGAGCGCGCGGCGCTGGAGTCGCGCCAGCCGATGGGTCGTCTGGTGAGCGCCGCCGAGGTCGCGCACGCGATCGCCTACCTCGCGTCGCCCCGGTCGGGCAGCACGACCGGCACGGTCCTCGCGGTCGACGGCGGCATGTACGGCCTGCGGCCGCGGCCGCGGCAGCGCTGACGGACCGGCACACCGACGTCCCGGCCGCACCGACGTCCCGGCCGGTGCGACTCAGCCCTCGACGAGGACGACGACGAGCGTCCGCGGGCCGTGGACACCCTCGACCCGGTCGAGCTCGATGTCGCTGGTCGCCGACGGACCGCTGACCCACGTGAGCGGCCGGTGCGGGTCGAGCCGGGGCAACGCCTCGGGGACCGTGCCGACGACCTGGACCGCCTCGACCACGACCAGGTGGTAGTCGGGGACGAGGGTCAGGGCGCGCCGTCCGCAGACGGGCGAGCCGTCCAGGACGATCGTGCCCGTCTGCGCGATGGCGACCGCGCACCCGGTGACGACGCCGTCGAGACCGTCGAGGGTCGCGACGTCGAGCGGGGCGTCCGGGCGGTCGGGGACCGCTTGCGCACCTGCGTCCTCGGTGCGGCGGTCGAGCCACTGCGCGGGCAGCCCCGGCGGCGTGGCGACGCGCCCCGCCCCACGGTCGGCGAGCGCTGCGGCGACGGTCGCGGCCACGGCGTCGGGCGGGCAGCGGTGCACGGTCGCCTGGTAGTCGACGAGCCGCTCGACGAACAGGTCGAGCAGCGCGCCGGAGCCCTCGGCGTCCGATCCTGCGGTCCGGTACTCCCGCGGCACGTGGGCCGCGGCCCGGGGTCCGGTCGTGGAACCGGACGTGGAGCCGGACGGCTGCCCGTCCGGGTGGCGGCGCAGAGCGGTCCGGATCCGGGCGAGCACCTCGTCCCGGGCCGGCGTCCCGCCCGACCGGCCTGCGCCGCCGGCGCCCGCGCTCACGACCGGTCCCCGCGAGTGCGCTGCCACCACCGGCGGAACGTC
>DAIOGQ010000524.1:0-1712 GCA_036745175.1 Kineosporiaceae bacterium | reverse complement strand
CCGGACGACGTCGAGCAGCGCGCGGGCGACCCGGTGCTCGGCCGCGGCCTCGTCGAGCGCGTCGTCGAGCCCGTCGCCGGGCGGCGCGAGCAGGTCGGCCGGGTCGTCGTCCCCAATCCCGGCCGCCCGCTCGAGCCGGCCGAGCATCTTCTGCGCCCGCGCGAGCGCCGGGAGCGCGGCCGGGATGCCCTCGAAGACGCCGGTGCGTTGCTTCTCGGCGGCCTTGAGCTCCTCCCAGTTCTGCTCGACCTCGGCGGCGGTCGCGACGTCCACGTCCGCGAAGACGTGCGGGTGCCGGCTCACGAGCTTGGCGACGATGCCTGCTGCGACGTCGTCGATGCCGAACGGGTCGCCGGCGTGCTCCTGGGCGACCCGGGCGTGGAAGACGACCTGGAGCAGGAGGTCGCCGAGCTCCTCGCGCAGGTGGCCCCGGTCGCCGAGCTCGACGGCCTCGAGGACCTCGTGCGTCTCCTCGAGGAGGTACGGCAGCAGCGAGGCGTGGGTCTGCTTCGCGTCCCACGGGCAGCCGCCCGGTGAGCGCAGGGTGTCCATCACGGCGACGAGGTCCAGGACCCTGCTGCCGGGGACGTCGTGCGAGCCCGTGAGGAGCTCGACGTCTGGCGGGCGGCCGGCCACCGCGCGGCGTCCGAGGTGCTCTGCCACGGCGTCGGTCAGTCCGGGGTCGCCGTCCGGCGAGCCGAACCACAGCGCCGTCCGGCCGTCGTCCGTCGCCTCGACGAGGCGTCCGGCGCGCTCGCCGACAGCCACCGCGGTGGCGTCCTCGACGCTGACGCCCGCGTCGGCGAGCGCCTCGACCCAGCCGGGCTCGAGATCTGCGGCGTACACGACGTCGGCCGTCCGCAGCGCCTCCCAGGCACCCCACGACAGGAGACCGGGCGCGACGCGCGGGCTCGTCACGAGGATGACCACCCGGCCTGGCTCGGCCGGTTCTCCCCCGGGCGTGGTCACGCCTACGGCGACGGCGTCGGCTGCGGACGCTCCGTGGACGGCACGAGCCAGTTGTCGGTGGCCGGCGTGATGGGGAAGATCTTCTGTGCCGCGAGGTCGAAGACCGGCTCGAAGCTGCCGTAGCGCGGGTTCACCGTGATGTCACGGCCCTCGAGCTGGGCGACGATCTCGGCGACCGCGGCCTGTCCCTCGGCGGCCGGCACCGCGGTGTCGCCCTCAGCGAGCGTCCGGCCCTGGAGCACGTTGAGCGCGAGGATGCCGCGCACGAGCCGCACCGACTCCGGCGCGGGGGTCGAGCTGCCGGTCACCGGGTTGGCAGGCTTGAACTGCTCGTAGATCTCGCGCGCCTGGTCCTCGGAGACGCCCGCGCCGGCCTTCGCCGCGGCGGCGACGATGTACGGCTCGGTGATGAGGTACGACAGGACGGTGCGCTGGTCGAGCTGACCGTCCTGGCTGACGATCCGGTTCACCTCGGCCGTGGCGGTCTGGACGTCGGACACCGAGACCCGCCGGTCGCCGTCGACGGCCGCGGCCCCGGCGTCGATGCCGCTGCCGCAGCCGGACGCCGTCAGCGCGGCGAGGCCGACCGCGAGGGCGAGGACCCTGCGGGTGGTGGACGAACGCGTGCTGGAGGTCACGACGGTCCCTTCTCGTCACATGCCGCATCGATGCTAGCGGCCTGCCCCGCCCCCCGCCGTCACCACCGCCTCCCCCTGCCACCCGTCTCCTCCCACCCCCCGCCC
>DAIOGQ010000523.1:0-1723 GCA_036745175.1 Kineosporiaceae bacterium | reverse complement strand
GCGACCTTGCCGAAGCGCAGGTGCACGCCCTCGACGCGTGGGCTGTAGACGAAGATCTCGAAGGCCGGCCGCGGCTGCGGCAGGTCGCGCACCGCGCTCGGGTCGAGCTTGAACGACACGTACGGCTTCGCTGCCGTCGGTCCGTCCCCCGCCTGGAAGAAGTTCGTCCGCCGGGTGGCGAGGACCAGGCCGAGGAACGCGCGCAGGATCCGGTCGTGGTCCAGGCTCGCGACTCCGTCCAGCGCGGCGCGGACCTGCCCCGCGAGCTCGTCGCCTGCTTCGGTCCGCCCGAGGTCCGCCGACGCCCTCGTCGAGACGCCGCCGAACCGGTCGGGGTCGAACCGGACCTCGAAGAGCCGCACGAGCATCCGCGCGACGTCGACGTTCGCCTCGAGACACCGCTCGACGTAGTCCTGACTGAACGTGGAGCCGGTCTGCCGCAGGTACTTCGCGTAGGCCCGCAGGACGACGACCTGGCGCCACGTGAGGCCGCCGAGCATGACCAGCCGGTCGAACCCGTCGCTCTCGGCGCGACCGTGCCAGGCGGCCGCGAACGCGTCGCCGAACAGGTCCCGCGCGCGTTCGGGCTGGTCGACGGAGACCCCGGTCGCGGTGTACCGCAGGCCGAAGTCGTAGATGTAGGCCGGCGTGCCGTCGTCCCGGACGATCTCGTACGGACGCTCGTCCACGACCTCGACGCCGAGGTTCGACAGGTAGGGCAGCACGGCGGTCAGCGACAGCGGCGCGAGCCGGTAGAGCTTGAACCGGCGCTCCCCCGTGGCCGCCCCGACCGGCTCGTAGAGGTTCATGCCGAGGGACTC
Source organism: Kineosporiaceae bacterium (assembly GCA_036745175.1). GTDB lineage: Bacteria > Actinomycetota > Actinomycetes > Actinomycetales > Kineosporiaceae > R-H-3. The sequence goes on along the minus strand of DAIOGQ010000523.1, from coordinate 902 downwards.
CTCGCCGTCGGCGAGGGCCTCGACCCGGCGCAGGTCGGCGACCGCGACGCGGGCCGGGAAGTGCTCCTTGTACGCCTCGGGGAAGGCCCGACCCCAGGTCCGCAGCAGCCGGGCCGCCTCCTCCTCGCCGGCCTCGGCCCGCAGAGCGTCCGCGAGGTCCTCGTCCCACGAGCGCGTGGCCTCGACGAGCAGCGTCTCGATCTCGGCGGCGTCGACGTCCGGCAAGGGCGTGCCCGGCTCGACCCGGATGACGAAGTGCAGCCGGGCGAGCACCGACTCGCTGACCCGGGTCGTGTAGTCGACGTGCGAGCCACCGAAGGCGTCGCGCAGGATCGCCTCCATCTTCAGCCGCACCGACGTCGTGTAGCGGTCGCGGGGCAGGAAGACGAGGCACGAGACGAAGCGGCCGTACTCGTCGTACCGCATGAACAGCCGGGTCCGGCGTCGCTCCTGCAGGTGCATCACGGCGACGGTGATGTTCGTCAGGTCCTCGACACCGATCTCGAACAGCTCGTCACGCGGGTACGTCTCGAGGATCTGGAGCAGGTCCTTGCCGGAGTGGCTGTCACGGGAGAAGCCGGTCCGGGCCAGGACCCCCTCGATCTTGCGGCTCACGACGGGGATCCGCCGGACGCTGTCGGTGTAGGCGGACGACGCGAACAGGCCGAGGAAGCGCCGCTCGCCCGTGACCTCACCGGCCGCGTCGAAGGTCTTGACGCCGATGTAGTCGAGGTAGGCGGGGCGATGGACCGTCGCGCGCGAGTTGGCCTTCGTCAGCACGAGCAGGCGCTTCTCGCGGGCCTTGGCCCGGGCCTGCACGGTGAGCCGGTCGAAGCTGCTCGACGACGCGTGCTGGTCGTAGCGCAGGATGCCCAGGCCGCTGCCGGTCTCGGCGACGAGCA
>DAIOGQ010000522.1:0-1728 GCA_036745175.1 Kineosporiaceae bacterium | reverse complement strand
CGCCGACGTCCTCAGGTCCGGCGTCGTCGACCGGGACCGGGAGAAGGACCGGCGCGGCGAGCCGAGCACCTATCTCGGACAGGGCTCGGGCAGCGGTGGCACCGCGGTCGCCGTGCGCGTGCGACGGGCCCACGACACGGCGCGCGGCCGCGCGGACCGATGACTGCGGCGGCGGAGGACCCGCACGCGCACGGCCTCCTCGTCGTCCGCGCCTGGGGGGGCCGCACGGGTGAGCCGGCCCTGAGCGCGCGGGTCTGGGCGACGCCCGACATCGGCTCGACCCCGCCCGCCGTCCGGGTGGTGCGGTCCGCCGAGGACGTCGTCGACGCCGTCCGGGCCTGGCTCGCCCTCGTCGTCCCCCCGGAGGACCCGCCGGTCGCGATCCGGCCGCTGCCGCCGTCTGCCTGACGGGAACACCGCCGGCGGGCGCGAAGTTGAGCCTGATGGACTCATGATTGGTCAGTCCCGAGTTGACAGCCTCGGCGCCTGCGGCCAACCTGAGTGCAGGCAACTCAACTTCGCGCCGCCTGGGCGCGGTCCCCGTACACGGAAGAAGGACACCGGACATGGCACGAGCGGTCGGCATCGACCTCGGCACGACGAACTCCGTCGTCGCCGTCCTCGAGGGTGGGGAGCCCACCGTCATCGCGAACGCCGAGGGCGGGCGCACCACCCCGTCGGTCGTCGCGTTCGCCAAGAGCGGCGAGCCGCTCGTCGGCGAGGTCGCCAAGCGGCAGGCGGTGACGAACGTCGAGCGGACCATCCGCTCGGTCAAGCGGCACATCGGCACGGACTGGAACGTCGAGGTCGACGGCAGGAAGTACACCGCCCAGGAGATCTCGGCCCGCGTGCTGCAGAAGCTCAAGCGCGACGCGGAGGAGTACCTCGGCGAGAAGGTGACCGATGCTGTCGTCACCGTCCCGGCGTACTTCAACGACGCGCAGCGCCAGGCGACGAAGGAGGCGGGCGAGATCGCCGGCCTCAACGTCCTGCGGATCATCAACGAGCCGACCGCGGCGGCCCTGGCCTACGGCCTCGACAAGGGCAAGGAGGACGAGCTCATCCTCGTCTTCGACCTCGGCGGCGGCACCTTCGACGTCTCGCTCCTGGAGGTCGGCAAGGACGAGGACGGGTTCTCGACGATCCAGGTGCGCGCGACGTCCGGCGACAACCACCTCGGTGGCGACGACTGGGACCAGCGCGTGATGGACCACCTCGTGCAGACCGTGAAGATGCAGGGCGGGCCCGACCTGTCCAAGGACAAGATCGCGATGCAGCGGTTGCGCGAGGCCGCCGAGCAGGCCAAGAAGGAGCTGTCGAGCTCGACCGCCACGACGATCTCGCTGCAGTACCTGTCGATGACCGAGAACGGCCCCGTCCACCTCGACGAGAAGCTCACCCGGGCCCAGTTCGAGAAGATGACGTCCGACCTGCTGGACCGCACGAAGGAGCCGTTCCGCGCGGTCATCAAGGACGCCGGCGTCGCGCTGTCGGAGATCGACCACATCGTCCTGGTCGGCGGCTCCACCCGGATGCCCGCCGTGGCTGAGGTCGTCCGCGAGCTCACCGGAGGCAAGGAGCCGAACAAGGGCGTGAACCCCGACGAGGTCGTCGCGGTCGGCGCGGCCCTGCAGGCCGGCGTCCTCAAGGGCGAGCGCAAGGACGTCCTGCTGATCGACGTCACCCCGCTGAGCCTCGGCATCGAGACCAAGGGCGGGATCATGACCA
>DAIOGQ010000521.1:0-1741 GCA_036745175.1 Kineosporiaceae bacterium | reverse complement strand
TCGTCGAAGATCTGCAGAGCCCGGGTGCCGAGCATCGAGCCGGCCGCGCCGACCGCCTCGAAGTCGAGCGGGGTGTCCAGGTGCTGCTGCGTGAACAGCGGCGTCGACGAGCCCCCGGGCGTCCAGAACTTCAGCTCCCGGTCGGACCTCATGCCGCCCGCCATGTCGAGCAGCTCGCGCAGGGTGATGCCGAGCGGGGCCTCGTACTGGCCGGGCCGGGTCACGTGGCCCGAGAGCGAGAAGAACCCGTAGCCGGTCGAACGCTCGGTCCCCATGCTCTTGAACCAGTCGGCACCGTGGGTGACGATCGACGGGACGCACGCGATGGACTCGACGTTGTTCACCACGGTGGGACGCGCGTACAGACCGGCGACGGCAGGGAACGGCGGCTTGAGCCGCGGCTGGCCACGACGGCCCTCCAGCGAGTCGAGCAGCGCGGTCTCCTCGCCGCAGATGTAGGCGCCCGCACCGGCGTGGACGACGATGTCGAGGTCGAAGCCCGAGCCGAGGATGTTCTCCCCGAGGTAGCCCTTGGCCTTGGCCTCCTCGACCGCCGCGAGGAGCCGGCGGTAGACGTGCACGACCTCGCCACGCACGTAGATGAAGGCCTTGTGGCAGTCGATCGCGAAGCTCGTGATGATGACACCCTCGATGAGGAACTGCGGCGTCGCCATCATGAGCGGCACGTCCTTGCACGTGCCCGGCTCGGACTCGTCGGCGTTGACGACGAGGTAGCGGGGCTTGCCATCGGCTTTGGGCAGGAAGCTCCACTTGAGCCCGGTCGGGAAGCCGGCGCCGCCGCGGCCGCGCAGGCCGGAGTCCTTGACGAGCGTGACGAGGTCGGCGGGGTCCATGGTGACGGCCTTGCGCAGCGCGTCGTAGCCGCCGTTGTTCTCGTAGGTCGCGAGCGACCAGGACCTGTCGGCGTCCCAGAACGCGCTGAGCACCGGGGTGAGTGTCGTGGCCATGGGTCAGGCCTCCTTCGGTGCGCTGGTGCCGGTGCCCGACGCGCCCTCGCCCGCCGTGGCCTGACCGGCCGGCTTGCCCGCGACGGTGCCACCGCGGTCGCTGTCGGGCGGGACGGCGGGGGCGTCGCTCCCGCTGGCCGCGGCACCCGCGGCCACGACGTGCGCGCCGACCACCTCGGCCGGCGCCGCGGTACCGCTCGCGCCCGGATCCGGTGCGGTCCAACGCTTCTGGCGGGCCAGGACGGTGCCGCGCAGGCTCGCCGTGCCGGCCCCGACGCCCTCGTCGGCGCGGCCGTCCGGGAAGCCCGCGAGGACCCGCGAGACCTCCTTGAACGAGCAGACCGTCGAGGCACCCCTGGTCGGCACGACGGCCTCGCCTTCGCGGAGCCGGTCGACCACCTCCATCGCGGACGCGGGCGTGGCGTTGTCGAAGAACTCCCAGTTGACCATCAGCACGGGTGCGTAGTCGCACGCCGCGTTGCACTCGATCCGCTCGAGGGTGACGGCGCCGTCGTCCGTCGTCTCGTCGTGCCCGATGCCCAGGTGCTCCTCGAGCGCGGTGAAGATCTCGTCGCCACCCATGACGGCGCACAGGGTGTTCGTGCACACCCCGACCGTGTACGTGCCGTTCGGGTGGCGCTTGTACTGGGTGTAGAACGTCGCGACCGCGGCGACCTCGGCGGTCGTGAGATCGAGCAGGTCCGCGCAGAACGCGACACCGTCGGGGCTGACGTAGCCCTCCTCGCTCTGCACGAGGTGGAGCATCGGCAGCA
>DAIOGQ010000520.1:0-1741 GCA_036745175.1 Kineosporiaceae bacterium | reverse complement strand
GGCGGGCGGCGCCCCCGAGGCGGTCTACACCTGGACGCTGGACCCGGCGGCCGCCGCCCGACGGGTCTGCGACCTCGCCGGCGACCCCGTGACCGAGGACGAGTGGCGGCAGTACCTGCCGAGCGTCCCGTACGCCCGGCCGTGCGGCTGAGCCGCAGGCTCAGCGCGCCGCGGGCACCGGCGGCTGCTGCTGCACGACGACCACCGGGCGATCGATTTCGCGCGGGTGCAGCGAGCACTGCACGGCGTCCTCGTAGCTGACCAGCCCGGACCGGACGAGCTCGTTGAGCGACAGCTCGAGGGTCTGCATCCCGATGTTCTGCCCCGTGACGACCTGGCTGCGGAGCTGGTTCGTCCTGCCCTCCTTGACGAGGGCGCGGACCGGGGTGTTCGCGACGAGGACCTCGAACGCGGCGACCATTCCGCCGCCGATCCGTGGCAGCAGGCGCTGCTGGACGACGCCGGCGAGGGTGTTCGCGAGCTGCACCCGGATCTGCGGCTGCTCGTCGGCGGGGAAGACGTCGACGAGCCGGTCGACGGACTGCGCCGCGTCGGTCGTGTGGAGCGCGGCGAGGACGAGGCGTCCGGTCTCGGCGTGGGTGAGCGCCAGCCGGACGGTCTCCAGGTCGCGGATCTCGCCGACGAGCAGGACGTCGGGCCCCTCGCGCAGGGCGCTGCGCAGGGCCTGGGCGAACGAGGCGGTGTCCTCGCCGACCTCGCGCTGGCTCACCGCGCAGTGCTTGTGGTCGTGCACGTACTCGACGGGGTCCTCGACGGTGAGGATGTGCTGGGACCGGGTCTCGTTGACGGCGTCGACGATCGCGGCGAGGGTCGTCGTGGTCCCCGAGCCGGCCGGCCCGGTGACGAGGACGAGGCCCCCGGTCAGCCCGGCGAAACCGCGGACCGCGGCCGGCAGTCGTAGCTCGTCGAACGACGGGATCGCCCGCGGGACGATCCGCAGCGCGACCGCCACCTCGCCGCGCTGCCGGAACGCGTTGCCCCGGATCCGCGCGGCACCCCGCCAGGAGAAGGAGAAGTCGACCTCGTCGCCGGCGTGGAAGGCCTCGCGGCGACGCTCGCTGAGGAGCAGGTCCGCGGCCTGCTCGGTGTCCTCCCCGGTGAGCACCGGGGTGTCGCGCACCGGGCGGAGCCGGCCGCCGACCCGCATCAGCGGTGCGGAGCCCGCGGTGAGGAGCAGGTCGGTCCCCTTGGCCCGCCACAGCGCGGCGACGAGGCTGTCGAGGCCGGGGGCGAGCGACGCGTCGGGCACCCCGGCAGGCTAGCTCCCGTGATCGCCGACCCAGGCCGCAAACCCGGCCAGCACGTCCGAACGGCCCATGCCGGACACCGGTCGCGGCTGCCGCCCTGGCAGGATCGGCGCATGACGGACGACACCTTCGCGCGGCTGCCCGAGCCGCCCTACTGGGCGGTGGTGTTCTCGTCCCGGCGCCGGACGGCTGATCCGCCGGACGGGCCGGACGACGGGTACGGCGCCGCCGCGGACCGGATGGTCCGGCTCGCGTCCGGGTACGACGGCTTCCTCGGGATCGAGAGCACGCGCGGTCCGGACGGCTTCGGCGTCACGGTGTCGTACTGGTCGTCGCCGGAGGCGATCCGGGCCTGGCGGGACGACGTCGAGCACACCCGCACGCGGGAGACCGGCCGCGCACGCTGGTACGACCACTACGAGCTGCGGGTCGCCCGGGTCGAACGCGCCTACGGCTGGGACGTCGCCGGCTGA
>DAIOGQ010000519.1:0-1753 GCA_036745175.1 Kineosporiaceae bacterium | reverse complement strand
CGGTGACGGCGGAGGCGCCGAGCCCGACGAGGAGCAGCGCACCGATGCTCGCGACGGCGTGGACGAGCAGCGCGCGCCGGACGAGCCGTCGGCCCTCGACGCGGGCCTGCGCCTCCTCGTCCGGGTACGCCGTCCGGGTCGGGCGTCGCAGCGCGTCGTCCGGCGCTCCGGCCGACGAGCCGCGCGTGAGCATGGCCATGCGGTGTCCGGTGCTGCCCGGCGACCCTGCGCGCGGGCGGTCAGGAGGCCGCGTGCAGGCGCAGGAGACCCAGCCGCGCGGCGGTCACGACGGCCTCGAGCTGGGAGTGGCAGTCCAGCTTCGTGAGGATCGTCTTGACGTAGCCGCGCGCGGTGTGCGGGCTGATCCCGAGCCGCCGGGCGGCCGCCGTGACGTCGCGGCCCGCGGCGAGCTCGGTGAGCACGTCGACCTCGCGCGAGGTGAGCGACGGCGCGGACGACCTCGAGGGGCTCCGTGGGCGGCCGAGAGCCGCGATGAGCCGGTTGTCGACGACCATCGAGCCCTTCCGGGCGCCCCGCAGCGCCTCCAGCACCTCGGCGAGCCCGCCGGTCTTGGCGACGTAGCCGCACGCCCCGGCCTGGGCGGCCCGGGTCACGAGGCTCGGGTCGGTCTCGGCCGTGAGGATGACGATCCGCACGTCCGGGTGGCGCCCGCTCAGCTCGCGGGCGAGCCACATGCCGTTGCCGTCGGGCAGGTTGAGGTCGAGCAGGACGACGTCCGGGAGGACCCGGCCGACGAGCTCGAGCCCGGTCGTCACGCCGGGCGCGTGCCCGACGAAGACGAACCCGGTCTCGGCGGCCAACGCGAAGGCGAGCAGGTCGGCCATCGTCCGGTGGTCGTCGATGATGGCGACGCGCATCGGCGCGTCGTCGTCCGCCGGCCCGTGGGCGCTCCCGGCCGACGTCGCGGTGTACCGATCGAAGCTGCCTGCGGGCTGTGCTGCGTGGTGCGCGCTGTCCATGATGGCCCCATCCGTTCCTCGCTGCCCCGACGCGAGCGAGCGAACTGGCTCGTCCCCGCGACCCATGGTGCCGCGCCGGACGGTTGTCTCGCGGGTTCATGACAAGCCAAAAAGGGCCCTCACCACACTTGTAATCTCCGTGTGCGCGACACTGCACGGCACTGCGGACATCCAGGGCTCGTTCGCCGCGACACTGTGTGAGTGGTTGCGTTCGCAGCGGGTGCGCTCGCTGCCGAACGTGACATCCAGTGATCGTCAGTTGTCGCTGCGGAGGCGACGGGTCGCCGACCGTGGCCCCTCGGGTACTCCGCGCGAACCGGGTTGCCCGGCTCCCTAGGATCGGAGCATGACCCACGTGCTCTCGGCGGTGGCCTGGCCGTACGCCAACGGCCCCCGTCACATCGGCCACGTCGCCGGCTTCGGCGTCCCCTCCGACGTCTTCAGCCGTTACATGCGGATGGCCGGGCACGACGTCCTCATGGTGTCGGGGACCGACGAGCACGGGACGCCGATCCTCGTCCAGGCCGAGCAGGAGGGACTGACGCCGAAGGAGGTCGCCGACCGCTACAACCGGGTCATCGTCGAGGACCTGGCCCGCCTCGGGCTCAGCTACGACCTGTTCACCCGGACGACGACGCGCAACCACTACGCGGTCGCGCAGGAGCTGTTCCGGGTCGTCCACAAGAACGGGTACATGATCGAGAAGACGACGACGGGGGCGATCTCGCCGTCGACGGGCCGTACGCTGCCCGACCGCTACATCGAGGGCACCT
>DAIOGQ010000518.1:0-1790 GCA_036745175.1 Kineosporiaceae bacterium | reverse complement strand
ATGGCGCGTTACACCGGCGCTGACTGCAAGCGCTGCCGCCGCGAGAAGACCAAGCTGTACCTCAAGGGTGCCAAGTGCGACAGCCCGAAGTGCCCGATCGAGATCCGGCCCTACCCGCCGGGTGAGCACGGCCGCGCGCGCACCAAGGAGAGCGAGTACCTGCTCCAGATGCGCGAGAAGCAGAAGGCCGCGCGGATCTACGGCGTCCTCGAGAAGCAGTTCCGCGGCTACTACGAGGAGGCGAACCGTCGCCAGGGCAAGACCGGCGAGAACCTCCTGCGCATCCTCGAGTCGCGGCTCGACAACGTCGTGTTCCGGGCGGGGTTCGCGAAGTCGCGCGACATGGCCCGTCAGGTCGTGCGGCACGGTCACATCGTCGTCAACGGGCACAAGGTCGACATCCCGAGCTACCGGGTGACCGAGAACGACATCATCGAGGTCCGCGAGAAGTCGCTCGAGATGACGCCGTTCATCATCGCCCGGGCCGAGGCCGGCGAGCGCACCGTGCCCGCGTGGCTCGAGGTCATCCCGAACCGGATGCGCGTGCTCGTGCACGGGCTGCCCGCGCGCCAGGTGATCGACACCCCGGTGCAGGAGCAGCTGATCGTCGAGCTCTACTCGAAGTAGCGAGGATGGTGCGAGAGGGGCGCTGCCCCTCTCGCGCTCACCCCGCGAGGGCTTCGCCCCTCGACCCCGGCTACCAACGCCCGTCACCTGAAAACCTCGTGGAGACACAGGACTTCGGGACGGTGGGACTCAGGGCCGGCGCACCACCTGTTCCGCAGCAAGGGCCTCGAACGGTAGACGGATGCCGGGCGGGGTGGTTCTCGGAGCGTCATATGGCGGACGCTCTGCTCAGAAAGGTGGCAACTCATGCTCATCGCACAGCGGCCGGCGCTGACCGAAGAGGTCGTCGGCGAGAACCGTTCGCGGTTCGTCATCGAGCCCCTCGAGCCCGGTTTCGGGTACACCCTCGGCAACAGCCTCCGGCGCACGCTCCTGTCGTCGATCCCCGGTGCCTCGGTCACGAGCATCCGCGTCGACGGCGTCCTCCACGAGTTCACCACCGTGCCCGGGGTGAAGGAGGACGTCACCGAGCTCATCCTCAACATCAAGGGCCTCGTCGTCTCCAGCGAGCACGACGAGCCGGTCGTCATGTACCTGCGCAAGCAGGGACCGGGCACCGTCACCGCCGCGGACATCGCGCCGCCGGCCGGTGTCGAGGTGCACAACCCCGACCTGCACATCGCGACCCTCAACGGCAAGGGCAAGCTCGAGATGGAGCTGACCGTCGAGCGCGGTCGTGGCTACGTCTCGGCGAACCAGAACAAGTCCGGTGACCAGGAGATCGGCCGGATCCCGGTCGACTCGATCTACTCGCCGGTCCTCAAGGTGACCTACAAGGTCGAGGCGACGCGGGTCGAGCAGCGCACCGACTTCGACCGGCTCATCGTCGACGTCGAGACCAAGCCGTCGACACAGCCTCGCGACGCGATGGCGTCCGCCGGCAAGACACTGGTCGAGCTGTTCGGGCTGGCCCGCGAGCTCAACGTCGAGGCCGAGGGCATCGACATGGGGCCGTCGCCGTCCGACGCGGCCCTCGCGGCCGACCTCGCGCTGCCGATCGAGGAGCTCGACCTCACGGTCCGCTCCTACAACTGCCTCAAGCGCGAGGGCATCCACACCGTCGGCGAGCTCGTCGCCCGCAGCGAGGCGGACCTGCTCGACATCCGCAACTTCGGCGCCAAGTCCATCGACGAGGTCAAGGCCAAGCTCCACGGCATGGGCCT
>DAIOGQ010000517.1:0-1795 GCA_036745175.1 Kineosporiaceae bacterium | reverse complement strand
GCCGGCGTCTCGCTCGCGACGACCCATCCCCGGTCGAGCCGGCCGAGGACGAGCGGCCGGATGCCGTGCGGGTCGCGGGCGGCGTAGAGGGTCTCCTCGTCCATGAACACGAGGCTGAACGCGCCCTTGAGCAGCGGCAGGATCTCCAGCGCCGTCGCCTCGAGGGTGCGGTCCGGGTCGCCGGCGAGCATCGCGGTGACGAGCGCGGTGTCGGTCGTGTTGCCGCGCTGCCACTCGGCGCGGCTGCGCTCGTCGAGCCCGGGACCGATCCGGTCGAGGAGCCAGCGGCGCAGGTCCATGGAGTTCGTCAGGTTGCCGTTGTGCGCGAGGGCGACCGTGCCGCTCGCGGTGTCACCGATCGTCGGCTGGGCGTTCTCCCACGTCGAGCCACCGGTCGTGGAGTAGCGGCAGTGCCCGACGGCGATGTGCCCCTGGAGCGACTGGAGCGAGTTCTCGTCGAAGACCTGGGCGACGAGGCCGACGTCCTTGTAGACGAGGATCTGCCGGCCGTTGCTCACCGCGATGCCGGCAGCCTCCTGGCCGCGGTGCTGCAGTGCGTAGAGGCCGAAGTAGGTGAGCTTGGCGACCTCTTCGCCGGGGGCCCAGACCCCGAAGACGCCGCAGGCGTCCTGGGGGGCCTTCTCGCCCGGGACGAGGTCGTGCGTGAGCCGTCCGTCGCCGCGCGCCACCGGTCCAGTGTCACACAGGCTGCGTGCTGACCCGACCTGCGAGCCGGGAACGGTCGGTGGGTCGCGAAGGTCGGTCGGTCAGCCGCGGCGGCGTTCGGCGAGCAGGGCTGCCGCGGCACCGACGACCGCGCCGAGGAGGCCGAGGATCGCGGCGAAGTAGCGGATGAGCGTGCCGAGGGCGAACGACTCGTCCTGGGTCGGGACGCCGACCAGGACCGCCGCGACGACGCCGAGGAGGACCCCGACCAGCGCGCCCGTGACGACGAACGCCCGGTACTTCGGGGCCCGCCGCAGCCGGACCGCCACGGCGCCCTCGGGCCGCGCCGGGCCGCTCCCGGCGCTGCCGGGCTCCTCCTGGCGCACGGGATCTGCGGGCTGCTCCGACCGACCGGTCGGCGCCGGGTCCGACCCGTCGGGTGCGTCCGGCCCGGCGGGGGTCTGCTCGCTCACGATCCTCGACGCTAGCCGACCGGGACCGGCGGCGCACGGTGCGGGCGGGTGCGGGGCGGGTGCCGGCGGGTGCAGCGGTCAGACCAGCGGCAGCAGGGCCGACAGGTCGGCCCGCTCGCCGCTGGCCCGCAACCGCCCCGTCCCCGACGCCTCCGCCCAGGTGAGGTCGCCGGTGACCAGGCCCAGCCAGGTGTCGGCGTCCGTCTCCACGACGTTCGGCGGCGTGCCGCGGGTGTGCCGCGGCCCCGGCAGGCACTGGACGACGCCGAACGGCGGCACCCGGACCTCGCACGTGAACCCCGGGTAGAGTTCCGCGATCTCTTCGAGAGCCCACCGGACGGCGGTCGCGACGACGTCGCGCGGCAGGGCCGCAGCCGCGGCACGCCCACGCGCCGCCCGCCATGTGCGGACGGCGGCGGCACCCGCCACGGGGTCGACACGGCGACGCGACGGCACGTCTCCGATCGTGCCACCGAGGGTCGCCGCCCGCGCCGCCGACCCACGCGCCGGCAGGCCGCCCGCCCCACGAGATCGCCCGCCGGTGCTGCGCACGCTCGCGGCCGCCGCGATGCCTACGTGGTCCGCGCGCGCACCACCCCGAGCGGGCTCCCCCGGAGCCCGGGGAAGACCCCCGACAGCGAGCCGAGCCCGCACCG
>DAIOGQ010000516.1:0-1807 GCA_036745175.1 Kineosporiaceae bacterium | reverse complement strand
GCCCGACCGACCGAGCCCGACCGACCGAGCCCGACCGACCGAGCCCGACCCGTCCGTCGAGGCCGACCTGCCCGCTCGCCGCCGCCCCCCTTGACGCGCACGGCAGGATCAGCCCATGGCGTTCGGGGTGCACTCTGAGGTCGGTCCGCTGCGCGAGGTCGTGCTCCACCGACCGGGGCTCGAGCTGAGCCGGCTGACGCCGTCCAACGTGCGCAGCCTCCTGTTCGACGACGTCATGTGGGCCGAGCGCGCTCGCGAGGAGCACGACGCGTTCGCCGGGCTCCTGCGCGAGCGCGGCGTCGTCGTCCACTACTTCGCCGACCTGCTCGCCCAGGCCCTCGACCGGCCGGGCGCCAGGGACTTCCTCGGCGAACGGCTCGCGACCTCCACCCGGTTCGGTCCGGCGCTCGACCGGCCGCTGAGGCACGTCATCGACGGTGCGGACGCCGGCTGGCTCGCCGAGCGCCTCATCGGCGGCGTCCTCAAGCGCGACCTCGAGCACCCGGCGATCTCGTCGCTGTTCTGGGAGGCCCTGTACGACGACGACTTCCTGCTGACGCCACTGCCGAACCACCTCTTCCAGCGCGACAACATCGCCTGGGTCTACGGCGGCCTGTCGGTCAACCCGATGGCCATGCCGGCCCGCCGGCGCGAGACGCTCAACTCCCGCGTCGTCACCAGGTTCCACCCGATGTTCGCGGACGGTGTCCGGCTCTACTACGGCGACGACGACGAGCCGCACGGCCAGGCAACGGTCGAGGGCGGCGACGTCCTCGTCGTCGGCAACGGCGTGGTCCTCGTGGGGATGGGGGAGCGGACGACGCCGCAGGGGGTCGAGAACGTAGCCCACGCCTGGTTCGCCAGCGGCGAGGTGCGGTTGGTCGTCGCCGTCGAGCTGCCCCGCGAGCGCGCGTTCATGCATCTCGACACGGCGCTGACGATGGTCGACCGGGACGCCTTCTCGATCTACCCCTACCTGCCCGACACCCCGCGCGCCTGGGCCCTCACCCCGGCCAACGGCACCCGTGGGCACGGCGACTTCCAGGTGACCGAGACCGCCGAGCCGTTCGCCGTCGTCGCCGAGGCGCTCGGGCTCGACCGGCTGCGGCTGCTCCGCGCACCCATCGACACCCACGGCGCGCAGCGCGAGCAGTGGGACGACGGGAACAACTTCCTCGCGCTCGCACCAGGTGTCGTCGTCGGCTACGAGCGCAACACGGTGACGAACACGTTCCTCGGCGAGCAGGGGATCGAGGTGCTGCCCATCGTCGGCAGCGAGCTGGGGCGCGGCCGCGGTGGCCCGCGCTGCATGTCCTGCCCGATCGCCCGCGACCCGGCCTGATGGCCGTCCGACCGGCCCGGCACCTGCGCGACGCCCGGACCCGCGGTCCGGTCTGCCGACGCCCCGGCCGGGCCACGAGCGAGGTGCGGGTAGCGTGACCCGGGTGACGCAGAACCCGTCCGGTCCGGGCACCGGCCCGGCCGCACCGTCCGCCGACCAGGCCCGTGCGGACCAGGCCCCCACGGACCACGTCCCCGCCGAGCCGGCCGGACCGCCCCCGCCCGAGCAGCAGGCCGACACCGGCGCGCACGCCCGACGCCCCTGGGACGGCCGAGGCTTCTCGACCCGGGCGATCCACGCCGGCTCCGAGCCCGACCCGTCGACGGGCGCTGTCGTCACGCCCATCTACGCGACGAGCACGTACAAGCAGGACGGCGTCGGCGGCCTGCGGACGGGCCTCGGCACGGCCTACGAGTACAGCCGCAGCGCCAACCCGACCCGGACGGCGCTCGAGGAGTGCCTCGC
>DAIOGQ010000515.1:0-1829 GCA_036745175.1 Kineosporiaceae bacterium | reverse complement strand
CCGAGCGGGTCACGCCCGCGAGCCGGACGGCGCTGCTCGTCGGCCGGCTCGGCCGAGACCTCGTCCAGCTGTTCGTCCAGGCCGTGATCCTCGTCGCCCTCGGCTACGTCCTCGGGATGCGGGCGCCGTTCGGCGGCATCGTCCTCGGCGTCGTGCTCACCCTCGTCGTCGGCGGCGCTTGCGCCGCGGCGTCCAACGCGCTGGCCCTGACGACCAAGAGCGAGGACGTCATGGCGCCGGTGATCAACGTCGTCATGATGCCGGTGCTCCTGCTGTCCGGGATCCTCCTGCCGATGACGCTCGGGCCCACGTGGCTGGAGAAGGCGAGCGAGTTCATGCCGGTCCGGCACATCGTCGACGCCGTGCGGTCGTCGTTCGCCGGCGAGGTCGTCGGGTCAGGGCTGCTCTGGGGCACGCTCTGGTCGGGGGCGCTGCTCGTCGTCGCGCTCTGGTGGGGGACGTCGACGTTCCGCACGGAGAACGCCTGACGGTCGTGCGGCCGCCTGCCCGGGAGCCTCTGGCAGCCTTCCGCGCAGCCGGGTCGGGCGGCGTCCGCACGCCTGCGCCGAGTTGTCGGCGGCGTGTGATGGACTCCCCGCGTGGGCTCGACGACGGCGACCAGGGGGCGCGAGGCGCGGATCCGGCTGGTCCGGCCCGTGCCGGCCGCGACGTCCGGGCCGGTCGCCCTCGACGACGACCAGTCGGCGGTCGTCGGCCACGCTCGCGGTGCCGGACCGGTCGTCGTCCTCGGCGGGCCGGGCACCGGCAAGACGACGGCGCTCGTCGAGGCGGTCGTCGCCCGGGTCGACCGGGACGGCGTCCCGGCCGACGGCGTGCTCGTCCTCGCCCCGACCCGGACGGCGGCCGCGACCCTGCGCGAACGGGTCTCGGTGCGGCTCGCCCGGACGGTGCGGGAGCCGATGGCCCGAACCCCGCACGCCTACGCGTTCGGGCTGCTGCGTCGCACCCGGGTGCTCGACGGTGACGCCGCGCCGCGGCTCATCTCGGGCCCGGAGCAGGACCAGATCCTCGCCGACCTGCTGGCCGGCCACGAGGACGGCGTCGTCGACGGGCCGGTCTGGCCGCCGTCGGTCGGGGAGCAGATCCGGGGCCTGCGCGGCTTCCGCGACGAGCTGCGCGACCTGCTCATGCGTGCCGTCGAGCGTGGCCTCACCCCGCTCGACCTCGCCGACCTCGGTCGTCGCCACCAGCGGCCGGACTGGGCGGCCGCGGCCACCGTCCTGTCCGAGTACCTCGACGTGACGGCGCTCGCGACGCCGGGCGCCTACGACCCCGCGGGCATCGTCGACGCCGTGACGGCGCTCCTGGAGGACGACCCCGACCTGCTCGCCGCCGAGCGCGAGCGCTGGCAGCTCGTCGCCGTCGACGACGCACACGAGGCCACCGCCGCGACGCTGCGGCTGCTCGACGTCCTCGCCGGTGAGGGCCGCGACCTGCTCCTGACCGGCGACCCGGACGCCGCGACCCAGTCCTTCCGCGGCGCCCGCCCGGCACTGCTCGGGGCCGCGGCGCAGCGCTTCCCGCGGCACGACGGCGGGTCCGCGCCGACCGTCGTCCTGCGGGCCGTGCACCGGCACGGGCCGGTGCTGCGCGGGGTCGCGTCCCGGGTCGCCGGCCGGATCGGGACGGCCGGGGTCGCCGCGCACCGGTCGGCCCGGCCCGCCGACGGGCTCCCGGACGGCGCGGCCCGGGTGGCGCTCCTGTCGTCGGCCGCGCTCGAGGCCTCGTTCGTCGCGCAGTACCTGCGCCGTCACCATCTCGAGGACCGGCTGCCGTGGAGCGCGATGGCGGTCGTCGTCCGGTCGTCC
>DAIOGQ010000514.1:0-1861 GCA_036745175.1 Kineosporiaceae bacterium | reverse complement strand
CGCGCGGCTGGAAGCTCACGGACCCGATGTCGTACCGCTACCTGGAGAAGTGCCAGGAGCTCGGGATCGTCAACCAGCACGTGCACAAGGGCCCGACGATCTGGCCGCTCAACAAGGACGCGTTCAACATGGACGACGTCGACCAGGTGGCGACCGACTTCCAAGGCCTGAACTTCATCGTCGAGCACGTCGGCCTGCCGCGCATCGAGGACTTCGCCTTCATGGCCGTCCAGGAGCCGAACGTCTACGCGGGCCTGTCCGTCGTCATCGGCGGCCTGATGCACGCGCGGCCGAAGTTCTTCGCGAAGGTCATGGGCGAGCTGCTGTTCTGGGTCGGTGAGGACCGCATGACCTTCGGCGGCGACTACCACATCTGGACGCCGAAGTGGCAGATCGAGGGCTTCGTCGACTGGCAGATGCCCGACGAGGACGCCTTCAGCGACTACCCGCGGCTGTCGACCGCGGGCAAGAAGAAGATCCTCGGCCTGAACGCCGCCCGCCTGTACGGGATCGACGTCCCGGCGGAGTGCCGGCTGCCCGAGGCCCAGGTCGAGGTTCCGGCCGAGCCCGGGGAGCAGTTGGTCGCCGGCTCGTGACCGCACCGACCGCCGCCGGGCCCACCCTGCAGGGCCCGGCGGCCGCGGCGGGCGCGGCCGCGCCGGCCGCGGTGACGTCCGCGGGCGGGACTGCCGACGCGGCGTTGCGCGACGCGGTGTGGGCCGCGCTCGGGACCGTGCTCGACCCCGAGCTCGACGAGCCCGTCACCGACCTGGCGTTCGTGCAGCACTGCGACGTCGACTCGGCCGGGCTCGCCACGGTCCGGCTCCGGCTGCCGACCTTCTTCTGCGCGCCGAACTTCTCCTTCCTCATGGTCGCCGACGCGTACGACGCGGTGTCCAGGGTTCCGGGGGTCCGGCAGGCGGACGTCGTGCTCGTCGACCACCACGCCTCCGCCGAGATCAACGGCGGCGTCGCGGCGAGGGCGGGGTTCGTCGCGTCGTTCGAGGGCGAGGCGGTCGACGAGCTCGACGACCTGCGGGCCCAGTTCCTCACCAAGGCCGTCGTCGCCGGCCAGGACCGGGTTGCCCGCCCGCTCGTCGATGCCGGTGCGACCCCGCAGGACCTCGCCGCGCTCACGCTCGGCGAGGTGCCGGCCTCCGAGGACCTGGACCGGCTGCGCTCCCGCCGCCGGCTGCTCGGGCTCCCCGCGGACGACGACGCTCCGCTGCTGCTGCACGCCGACGGGTCGCGGGTGGCGGTCGAGCAGGTCCCGCTGCACCTGCGCCGGGCCCGGATCACCCGGGTGGGGATCGAGACGAACGGCGAGTACTGCAAGAGCCTGCTCGTCAAGCGCTACGGCGACGGCCAGGTCGGCTGATCGAGCCGGTCACACCCGGGGGACGACGAGACCCGGTGCGTCGTCCGGCAGGCTGATCCCGTACTCGCGGACCTTGCGGTAGATCGTCGCGCGCGACATCCCGACGAGCGCTGCCGCCTTCGTCTTGCTGCCGCCGGTCTGGCGCAGGGCGCCGACGATCGCATCGCACTCGAGCGCCTCGACGGTGGTGAGCCGGCGTCGGACGCCGACGAACACGTCGGCCGGCAGGTCCTGGACCTCGGCGACCCCCGAGCGCCGGCGGGCGACGACCCGGCCGAGGACGTCCCTGAGCTGTCCGACGTTGCCCGGCCAGCGGCAGCGGGTCAGCACCCGCATCGCCTCGGGCGAGCAGGTCAGCCGGCTGTGCCCGAGCCCCGCGAGCAGGTGCGCGACGAGCTCGGGGACGTCCTCGCCGTGATGGCGCAGCGGTGGCACGTCGACCGTCGCCGGGAACCGTTCGACGAGGCGGGCGACGGCGTCGTC
>DAIOGQ010000513.1:0-1880 GCA_036745175.1 Kineosporiaceae bacterium | reverse complement strand
CCGATCGAGGGCCGGCTGTCCGGCGTCGTCGACATCCCGAACTCGTGCTCGACGGTCTACATCCCGACGGCGATCTTCGACTTCCCGGTCGCTCCGTCGTCGGCCGGCCCGGTGAAGATCGACCCCGGCATGGGAGTGCCGAAGTCGAGCTTCTGAGCCCGGACGCGCGCGGGCCCGTCGCCGACCGGCGGCGGGCCCGCCGTGCCGACGAGGTCTGAGAGCCTGCCTCGGAGCGCCCCGAGAGCCGGACCCAGAGCCTGCCTCGACCGTGCACCCGTGCAACCGGTCGCAACCCTCGCGCTCCGGACACATCGGGTGATGTGCTGTGCGCATGTACCTGCGGACGACGACGCGGCGCACCAGCGACGGCTCCGTGGTCCGCTACGTCCAGCTCGCGCACAACCGGCGGGTCAACGGCGTCACGCAGGCGCACGTCCTGGTCAACCTGGGCCGGGAGGAGCATCTCGACGTCGAGGGGCTGCGACGGCTCGTCGCCTCGATCAGGCGCAGGCTGGGCGACGACGTCGCGCAGGTCCCGGCGCAGGGCCGTCCCACGTCTCTCGAGGCGCTGCGCGTCCTCGACGTCCGGCCGCTCGGCTCGGTGTGGCTCCTCGACGGGCTGTGGCGGGCGGCCGGCGTGGACGCCGCGCTCCGGGAGGGCGTCGACCCCCGGCGGTGGACCCCGGACGTCGAACGGGTGGCCTTCGCGGCCGTGGCCGTCCGGGCGGTCGAGCCGACCGCGGCCGGCGCCGTCGGGGACTGGGTCTCGCGCTGCGCCGCCGTCCCCGGCCTGGAGACGATGACCGCGGGCGAGGTGAGCGCCGTCATCGAGCTCGTCGCCACGGCCGACCTCGACCTCCGGCTGCGCAGCGAGCCGGTGCTCTACGCGACGCCGCCGCGGAGGATCGAGCCGCTGCGCTCGGCCGGTGACCGGCGCCGCTTCGGCGAGGCCGTGCTCACCTGGCTCGCCACGGTGCTCGTGCGGTTCGTCGAGGTCCGCACCGGGCTGCCGTGGTCCGTCGTCCGCGGCGACCTGGACCGGGTCGCCGCCGTGACCGTCGCCGGACCGCAGGGCAGCGTCGTGACGGTGACCGAGCCCACGCCGTCCCAGTCGGACGTCTACGCCGTCTGCGGCGTGGGCGCCCCGCCGCGCGTCCTCGCCACGGCCGTCGGCTGATCGGTCGTCACCCGGTCGCCGTCACTCAGACAGGCTCTCAGTGCGCGGCGGCGTCAGCGGCGGCGTCAGCGCCCGCCGGCTGCGTGCCGGTCCCCCGGTCGATGTCGGGCTCGAGGTAGATGACCCGCGCGATCGGCACCGCGGCCCGGACCCGCCGCTCGGCGTCGTCGATCGCCCGGGCGACCGACTCGGCCGTGGCGTGCCGGCCGACGGCGAGCTTCGCGGCGACGAGGAGCTCCTCGGGGCCGAGGTGCAGCGTCTTCATGTGGATGACCCGCTCCACGCCCGGACCGACGAGCGCCCGCTCGATCGCCAGCACGTCGTCCCGGGAGGCCGCCTCCCCGATGAGCAGGGAGTTCATCTCGACGGCGAGGACCGCCGCGACGCTCACGAGCAGGACGCCGATGAGCGCCGTTCCGACGGCGTCCCAGTGGCCGTCGTCGGTGGCGAGGGTCATGCCGACGCCGAACAGCGCGAAGACGAGGCCGAGGAGCGCCGCGGCGTCCTCGAGCAGGACCACGGGCAGCTCGGGCGACTTCGAGGTCCGGACGAACTCGACCCAGGACCGCCGGCCCCGGGTGCGGTTGGACTCCCTGATCGCGGTCCGGAACGAGAAGATCTCCAGACCGATCGCGACGACGAGCACGACGACCGGTACCCACCACCAGCGGCCCTCGATGGGCTCCGGGTGCTGCCACTTGTG
>DAIOGQ010000512.1:0-1888 GCA_036745175.1 Kineosporiaceae bacterium | reverse complement strand
CCGACGTCTTCTGGGGCGACCTCGACGTCCTGCTGCTCGACCTGCCGCCAGGTACCGGCGACATCGCGATCTCCACCGCGCAGCTGCTGCCCACAGCCGAGCTCCTCGTCGTGACGACCCCGCAGACCGCGGCCGCCGAGGTCGCCGAGCGGGCCGGGTCCATCGCGCTGCAGACCAAGCAGCACATCGTCGGGGTCGTGGAGAACATGTCGTGGCTCGAGCTGCCCGACGGGACCCGGATGGAGATGTTCGGCTCCGGCGGCGGCCAGGTCGTCGCCGACTCGCTGAGCCGGTCGATGGGCGCGCCGGTGCCGCTGCTGGGTCAGGTGCCGATGGACGTCTCGCTGCGCGAGGGCGGCGACAACGGCACCCCCGTCGTGCTGTCCCACCCCGACTCGCCCGCGTCGGTCGCCCTGCGCGGGGTCGCACGGACCCTCGGACGGCGGGCCCGCGGCCTCGCGGGCCGATCGCTCGGCCTCACGCCGGTCGCGCGGTAGGGCCTGGTCGCCCGCCGGGCGGCCCGGCCGTCAACGGCTGGGCGGGTGGGCCCGTCACCCGGTGGGACGTCCCGGGTCCGGACCCTCAGGTCGCGTCGGGGTCGAACGCGGCCGGCCGGCCGTCGTCCGCCGCCGCGCGTGGCCGAGCGGGACCCTTGCTCCCCGGGCCGCCTTCGGAGACCGGCTTCTCCTTGAGCCCGAGCGGGTCGTCGGGGTCGAACGAGTCGGCGAGCGCCTCACGGACGATCCGTCGCGGGTCGTACTGCCGCGGGTCGAGCTTGCGCCAGTCGACCTCGTCGAACTCCGGACCGAGCTCGCGGCGCACGGACTCCCCGGCGCCCTGGGCCATCCGGCGCAGCTCGCGGACCAGCCGCGCGAGGGACTGGGCGTACTGGGGCAGGCGTTCGGGGCCGAGCACGACGGCGGCGACCGCCAGGAGCACGACGAACTCGCTCGGGTTGATGCCGAACACGGCGGTCAGGCTACCTTCTCGTGCTCACGCACGGTCGTGGAGCGTCCTGTGCTCCCCATCCGGTCGCTCAGCCGTCCGACGCCGCGAGCGTGACGGTGATCCGCTGCTCCCGGCCGTCCCGGCGGACGGTCAGCGTGACGGAGTCGCCGACCGCGCGGGCGCGCACCTGGACGATGAGCTCCTCGGGCGCGGTGACAGGCGTGGAGCCGACGGCGAGGATGACGTCGCCGGGCCGGATCCCGGCAGCGTCGGCGGGCCCGCCCGGCGTGATCGGCTGCTGGTCGCCCTGCGGCGCGTCGGCCACCCGGACACCCTCACCGGTGTAGTCCTGGTCGAGGAGGACGCCGATGACCGGGTGCGCCGACGTCCCGGTCCGCACGAGCTGCTCCGCGGTGCGCCGGGCCTGGTTGCTCGGGATCGCGAAGCCGAGGCCGATGTTGCCGGCCGTGCCTGCACCGCCGCCCGGAGCCCGGGCGATCGCCGAGTTGATCCCGATGACCCGGCCCCGCGCGTCGACGAGCGGCCCGCCGGAGTTCCCGGGGTTGATCGCGGCGTCGGTCTGGATCGCGTTGATGAAGGCCGTCTCCTCCTCGTCGCCCGCGACGACGGGCCGGTTCAGCGCGCTGACGATGCCCGTCGTCACGGTGCCTTGGAGCCCGAGCGGCGCACCGACGGCGATGACCGGGTCGCCGACGACGACGCCGGTCGAGTCGCCGAGCGTGAGGGCCCGCCGACCGCCGGTCTCGGCCTTGACGACCGCGAGGTCGTAGGACGGGTCGCGGCCGACGATCGTGCCCGTCGTCTGCGAGCCGTCCTGGAACACGACACGGATCTCGCCGCCGGTCGCGCCCAGGGAGACGACGTGGTTGTTCGTGAGGATGTAGCCGCCCTCGATGACGAAGCCGGACCCGGTGCCCTC
>DAIOGQ010000511.1:0-1890 GCA_036745175.1 Kineosporiaceae bacterium | reverse complement strand
ATCGTCAAGGGCCTCATGACGACGATCCACGCGTACACGAACGACCAGGTCATCCTCGACTTCCCGCACAAGGACCTGCGCCGGGCGCGGGCCGCCGCGACGAACATCATCCCGACGACGACGGGCGCCGCCCGGGCGATCTCGCTGGTCATCCCCGAGCTCAAGGGCAAGCTCGACGGCTTCGCCATGCGCGTGCCGATCCCGACCGGCTCGGCCACCGACCTCACGGTCGAGCTCGGCCGCGAGACGACGAAGGACGAGGTGAACGCGGCGTTCAAGAAGGCCGCCGAGGGCTCGCTCAAGGGGTACCTCGAGTACACCGAGGACCCGATCGTCTCCAGCGACATCGTCACCTCGCCGGCGTCGTGCACGTTCGACGCCGGCCTGACGACGGTCCAGGGCAACCAGGCCAAGATCGTCGGCTGGTACGACAACGAGTGGGGGTACTCCAACCGACTCGTCGACCTCACCGCGATCGTCGGCTCCTCGCTCTGAGCCGCCCGACGTCCCGGCACGGTCGGCGGTCACCGACGACCCGTCGTCCCATCGGCAGCAGCCGCCTCCCGGTCGCGCAGTGCGCGCGGCCGGGACCGCGGTGCGCCCTGAGCCTGCAGGAGCACGCGCCATGAAGACCATCGACGACCTCGGCGACGTGCGCGGCAGGCGCGTCCTCGTCCGGTCCGACCTCAACGTCCCCCTCGACGGCACGACCATCACCGACGACGGGCGGATCCGCGCGTCCGTGCCGACCATCGAGCGCCTGTCCGACGCCGGCGCCCGCGTCGTCGTCGTCGCCCACCTC
Organism: Kineosporiaceae bacterium; assembly: GCA_036745175.1. GTDB lineage: Bacteria > Actinomycetota > Actinomycetes > Actinomycetales > Kineosporiaceae > R-H-3. The sequence goes on along the minus strand of DAIOGQ010000511.1, from coordinate 1,088 downwards.
GGCCGCCCCAAGGGGGTGCCGGAGGAGAGGTACTCGCTGCGGCCCGTCGGCGCGCGGCTGTCCGAGCTGCTCGGCCGTCAGGTCGCGTTCGCGTCCGACACGGTGGGGGAGTCGGCCCGGTCGACCGTCGCCGGGCTGGCCGACGGCGACGTCGCGCTGCTCGAGAACCTGCGTTTCAACGCTGGTGAGACGAGCAAGGACGAGACCGAGCGCGGTGCCTTCGCCGATGCCCTCGCGGCCCTCGCGGACGTCTTCGTCAGCGACGGCTTCGGCGTCGTCCACCGGAAGCAGGCCAGCGTCTACGACGTCGCCCAGCGGCTGCCGCACGCGGCCGGCGGCCTCGTCCTGGCCGAGGTCGAGGTGCTCGAGCGCCTCACGGTCGACCCCGAACGGCCCTACGTGGTCGTCCTGGGCGGCTCGAAGGTCTCCGACAAGCTCGGCGTCATCGACAACCTGCTCGGCAAGGCCGACCGGATCCTCGTCGGCGGCGGCATGGTGTTCACCTTCCTCGCGGCGCAGGGCCACGAGGTCGGCCAGAGCCTGCTCGAGACCGACCAGCTCGACATCGTGCGCGGCTACCTCGCGCGGGCCCGGGAGACGGGTGTGGAGGTCGTGCTCCCGGTCGACGTCGTCGCAGCCGAGGCGTTCAGCGCGGACGCCGCGCACGACGTCGTCGCCGCCGACGCGATCCCGGCCGACCGGCTCGGGCTCGACATCGGTCCGGCGTCGGCGAAGCTGTTCGCGGACAGGCTCTCCGACGCACGGACAGTGTTCTGGAACGGGCCGATGGGCGTCTTCGAGATGGAGCCCTACAGCCACGGCACGCGCGCGCTCGCCCAGGCGCTCACCGAGGTCGACGGCCTGACCGTCGTCGGCGGCGGGGACTCCGCTGCCGCGGTGCGCACCCTCGGCTTCGACGAGGCGGCGTTCGGCCACATCTCGACCGGCGGCGGCGCGTCGTTGGAGTACCTGGAGGGCAAGACCCTCCCCGGAATCTCTGTACTGGAGAGCTGAACCCGTGGCGACGTCCCGCACCCCGCTCATGGCGGGCAACTGGAAGATGAACCTCGACCACCAGCAGGCGACGC
>DAIOGQ010000510.1:0-1906 GCA_036745175.1 Kineosporiaceae bacterium | reverse complement strand
CAGCAGCTCCGTCGGGTACCCCGTCATCTCCGCCACGATCCCCACCACGGCGTCCGTCACCGGGTCCGCGACGGCCAGAGGAGCCGGCACTGCCGCCGCCGGGACGGCGGCAGGTGCGGCCGCGGGGGCCGGCCGGGCCGCCGCTGCGGGCGCGGGCACCGTGGCCGACGCGGCCGGTGCGGCCGCCGGCGCAGGGACCTGGGCCGTGGGTGCGGGGACCTGGGCCGGCACGAACGCCACGGGCGCGGCAGGCACGGGGACAGGCGTCGCGGAGACGGCTGCCGGAGCCACCGGCGCAACCGTCGCGGCGGCCGGGTCGTCCACGACACGCAGCCGGCGCTGCGACACCTCGAGCACAGCACCGGCGTGACCGGCGACGCGGTCGAGCCACGCCTGCCACGCCGCGGGGTCGACGATCCGGTAGCGGTAGCCGAGCTCGCTCGGCGCGCGGTGCCGCCCGTCGGGGACCGGCGTCCAGCGCAGGAGCGCCATCGCCACCTGCGACCCGAAGCCGGCCGCGAGCCGGAGCGCGAACCGCACCGGGTAGGCGCCACCCGTCGACAGGTTGAGCGGGCCGAGGTCGGGGTCGGGCTCCTTGTAGTTCGGCACCGGCGGGACGATGCCGGTCTCGAGCGCCTTGACCGCGACGACGTCCTCGATGCCGGCCCCCATCGCGTGCCCGGTGAAGCCCTTGGTGTTCGTGATGACGACGCTGTCGGCGTCGGGTCCGAAGACGCGCCGCAGAGCGTTGATCTCCGCCGACGCGCTGCCACCGCGGGCCGGGGTGTACGTCTCGTGGGAGACGAACACGGTCGAGGCGGCGATCGCGTGCCGGTCGACGCCGCGGGCCTCGGCCTGCCGGACGACGGACTCCATGACCTGGCCGATGTGCTCGACGTCGAGCCGCGTGCCGTGGAAGGCGCTGTTCGCCGTCACCGCGCCGAGGACCTCGGCGATCGGCGCGACACCGCGCTCGCGGGCGGCCCCGGCGGACTCGACGACGAGCGCCGCGGCGCCCATCCCGACGATCATCCCGTGCCGGCGCCGGTCGAACGGCGTCGCGGCGTCCTCGACGAGGTCGTCGGTCGCGGCGGCCCCGGACGCGAGGAAGCCGGACGTGATCCACGGCAGCAGGTGCTCACCCGTCGCGTCGTCCGCCGACACGACGACGACCCGGCTGCAGCGGCCCGCCCTGATCCAGTCCTCGGCGACCGAGATCGCCTGCGTCGTACTCGCGCAGGCGGCGTTCACCTGCGTGTTCGGCCCACGTGCGCCGATGATCTCGGCGAACTGGGAGTGGCCCATCGAGAGCGCGCGGAACAGGAACCGGCGGTCGAACACGAAGGGGTCGGTCTCGAGCTGGTGACGCAGCTCGGCGATCCGGCGGTCGACCTCGAGGCAGGCGACCTCGTCGCCGGTCATCCGGGCCCGGACCGCCTCGAGGGCGGTCAGCTGCTCGCGCCGGCCGCGGTCGGTCACGTAACGCTCGATGTCGGCGGCGAAGGAGTCGTAGCCGGGGAAGGCCGCGGCGAAGATGACGCCGGTGTCGTCGCGCAGCGCGTCGGGCAGCCCCCACCGCTCGGGCAGGCGGGTGCCGAGCGTCGTCGTCTTGTACCGCATGACGAGCGGGATCCCCGCATCGCGCAGGGCGTCGAAGCCCGAGCCGATCGCGAGCCGGGTCGCGACGTCGAGAGCGGCGTCCCGGTCCGCGTCGACGCCGAAGTCGGCGACGACGTCGAGCGGCGCGTGCCGGCCGGCGAGCTTGATGACGTCGGCCTCGCTCGAGATGGTCTCGAAGGACGGACCGGTGACCTCGCTCTTCACCAGGCGCGTGATGTGCATGTCGACCATCCGCTGCCGGAAGCGGTGCGGCAGCGTGTCGATGAACTGCTGCCCGGCGAGGATC
>DAIOGQ010000509.1:0-1925 GCA_036745175.1 Kineosporiaceae bacterium | reverse complement strand
CGGCGATGGGCGCCGACGTCTGCGAGATCTACACCGACGTCGACGGCGTCTTCACGGCCGACCCCCGGATCGTCCCGACGGCCCGGCAGATCACGCACATCTCCTACGAGGAGATGCTCGAGATGGCCGCCTCGGGGGCCAAGGTGCTGCACCTGCGCTGCGTCGAGTACGCGCGCCGGTTCGGGGTCACGGTCCATGTCCGGTCGTCGTTCAGCACGAAGACCGGCACATGGGTGAGCGACGAGCACGTCACCCGGTCGCAGCGGACCACCGGCGCGGGCGGCCCCGCGGTGTGGGTCACCGGCCGGTCGGCAGACCAGCGTGCAGACCAGCGTGCAGACCAGCGTGCAGACCAGGGGGAGCAGATGGAGCAGGCGATCATCTCGGGCGTCGCGCACGACCGCAGCGAGGCCAAGATCACCGTCGTCGGGGTGCCCGACAAGCCGGGCAAGGCGGCGGCGATCTTCGAGGCCGTGGCGGCCGCCGAGATCAACCTCGACATGATCGTGCAGAACGTGTCCGCGGCCGCGACGGGCCTGACGGACGTCTCCTTCACGCTGCCGAAGACCGACGGCAAGACGGCGATGAACGCGCTGGAGAAGGCGCGTGGCGAGGTCGGCTTCGACTCGCTGCTCTACGACGACCAGATCGGCAAGGTCTCGCTCATCGGGGCCGGCATGCGCAGCCACCCGGGGGTCTCCGCGCGCTTTTTCGCCGCGCTCGCGGCCACCGGGGTGAACATCGAGATGATCAGCACGTCGGAGATCCGGATCTCCGTCGTGACCAGGGCGGACGACGTGGACACTGCCGTGCGGGCCGTCCACACCGCTTTCGGTCTCGACTCCGAACAGGTCGAGGCCGTCGTCTACGGAGGGACCGGACGTTGACCAGCAACGACCCTGACCAGCACACCGACCGGCCGACGGACCGGCCGACGAACCGGCCCGACGACGCCACCCGCAGGCCCACGCTGGCCGTCGTCGGTGCGACGGGCGCCGTCGGCACCGTCATGCTGAAGATCCTCTCGACCCGCGAGGACGTGTGGGGCGAGATCCGCCTCGTCGCCTCGGCGCGGTCGGCGGGCAAGCGGCTCACGGTCCGCGGCGAGCAGGTCGAGGTGGTCGCGCTGGCACCCGAGGTCTTCGACGGCGTGGACGTCGCGATGTTCGACGTGCCCGACGAGGTCTCCGCGCAGTGGGCACCGGTCGCTGCCGCCCGCGGGGCGGTCGTCGTCGACAACTCCGGCGCCTTCCGGATGGACCCCGAGGTCCCGCTCGTCGTGCCCGAGGTGAACCCGGCGCAGGCGCGCAACCGGCCGAAGGGCATCATCGCGAACCCGAACTGCACGACGCTGACGATGATGGACGCGCTCGGCGCGCTGCACCGCCAGTTCGGGCTCACCGAGCTTGTCGTCGCCTCCTACCAGGCGGCGTCCGGCGCAGGGCAGTCCGGCGTCGACCGGCTCCACGACGAGCTCGAGGTCGTCGCGGGCAACCGCGCCCTCGGGTCGGTGACCGGCGACGTCCGGGGGGCGATCGCCGACAAGCTCGGCGACGCGCCGTCGCCGTTCCCGGCGCCGCTGGCACTCAACGTCGTCCCGTGGGCGGGCTCGTTCGCCGGCGGCGGCTGGACGAGCGAGGAGCTCAAGGTCCGCAACGAGTCCCGCAAGATCCTCGGGATCAGCGACCTCAGGGTCTCCGCGACCTGCGTGCGGGTACCGGTCGTGACGACCCACTCGCTCGCGGTCCACGCGACGTTCCAGCAGCCGGTCACCGTGGACGACGCCCGCGCCGCGCTCATGGAGGCGCCGAGCGTCGTCGTCGTCGACGACCCGGAGAACCGCGAGTTCCCGACGCCGGCCGACGTCGTCGGCTCCGACCCGACCTTCGTCGGCCGGATCCGGCAGGCGCTCGACTTCCCGAACA
>DAIOGQ010000508.1:0-1935 GCA_036745175.1 Kineosporiaceae bacterium | reverse complement strand
CGCCGCCGTCGACGGCGAAACGCACCCGGGTCCGCCAGCCGAGGCCGTCGGCGTCCCCGGGGACCGGCTCGACGACGAGGTCGGGCCACTCGACCCTGCCGAGCCGACGCAGCTGCTCGCGGACGACGTCGCCGAGCAGCGCCCGCTGGCCGGACGTCGACACGTGCTGCCAGTCGCACCCGCCGCAGCCATGCCCCCGGCCGTCGAACGGTCCGGCCACGGGGCACCTGCTCTCGACCCGGTCGGCGCTCGCCCGGAGCACGTCGACGGCATCCGCGCGCCAGAACCGGTCCGCCGCCCCGGCGTCGGTGAGCCGGGCGACGACGAGCTCGCCGGGCAGGGCGTGCCGGACGAAGACGACGCGACCGTCGAGCCGGGCGACGCAGTGCCCGCCGTGCGCGACCGCGCCGACCTCGAGCTCGACGAGGTCGCCCTGTCCCTGGACCGTCGCGGCGTCGTCGACACGGTCGGCGTCGGCACGGTCGGCGTCGGCACGGCCCGCGTCGGCGCTCACGGCCGGTCCGGGCGTTCGCCGACCGGCGCGGCCGGGAGGTCGGCGGCGTCCGGGTCGAGCGGGCGCCGCAGCCGGCCGGGGGCCTCGGGGTCGTCGCGGTCCTCGAGACCCTGCGACGACGCGAGCTGCCACGGGACGCTCGCGACGACGACACCGGGGGTGTAGTGCAACCGGGTCCGCAGCCGCAGGGCGCTCTGGTTGTGCAGGACCTGCTCCCACCAGCGGCCGACGACGTACTCGGGCACGAACACGACGACGATGTCCCGCGGGCTCTCGCGCCGGATGCTGCGCACGTACTCGACGACCGGCCGGGTGATCTCGCGGTACGGCGAGTCGAGCGCCCGCAGCGGAACGGGGATGTCGCGCCGGTCCCACTCGGCCTGCAGCCGGGCGGTGTCGTCGGGGTCCACGACGACCGTGACCGCCTCCAGCACCGAGGGGCGGGAGGCCCGCGCATATGCCAGGGCGCGCATCGTCGGCTTGTGGATCTTCGACACCAGGACGATCGCGTGCACCCGGGAGGGCAGGACGCGGTTCTTGGAGTCCTCGTCGACGGCCAGCTCCACGCGCACCCGCAGGTAGTGCTTCCGGATCGCGAGCATGAGCAGGTAGAGCAGTGCCATCGCGATGAGGGCGAGGTACGCGCCCCGGACGAACTTCGTCACGAGCACGATGACGAGGACGAGGCCGGTGATCGACAGCCCGATCGTGTTGATCACCCGGGAGCGCCGCATCTGCGACCGGCGCCGCGGGTCGACCTCGGTGCGCAGCAGCCGTGTCCAGTGCCGGACCATGCCGGTCTGGCTCGTCGTGAAGGAGATGAACACCCCGACGATGTAGAGCTGGATCAGCCGGGTGACCTCGGCGTCGAAGGCGATGATGAGCCCGACGGCGGCCGCCGCGAGGAAGACGATGCCGTTGCTGAAGGCGAGCCGGTCGCCCCGGGTGTGCAGCTGGCGGGGCAGCAGGTCGTCGCGGGCGAGGATCGAGCCGAGCACCGGGAAGCCGTTGAAGGCGGTGTTCGCGGCGAGCACGAGGATGAGCCCGGTGACGGCGGCCACGGCGTAGAAGCCGACGGGGAAGTCGCTGAAGAGGGCGCGTGCGATCTGGCTGATGATCGGGTTCTGGACGTAGTCCGCACCGACCGGGACGCCGTCCTTGAGCAGCTGGGTCGCCGGGTCCTCGACGTAGCGGATCCCCATCAGCTGCGCCAGGACGATGACGCTCATGAGCATCGTCACGGCGATGGCGCCCAGCATGGCGAGGGTGTTCGCCGCGTTCGTGCTCTTGGGCACCCTGAACGCGGGGACGCCGTTGCTGATCGCCTCGACCCCGGTGAGGGCCGCGCAGCCGGACGAGAACGCGCGCAGCAGCAGGAAGCCCCACGCCAGGCCCGTCAGGCCCTCGCTGAACGTGTCCTC
>DAIOGQ010000507.1:0-1943 GCA_036745175.1 Kineosporiaceae bacterium | reverse complement strand
GCGGGCGCGAGTGCGGACGCGGCCGCGAGTTCGGGCGCCGGGGCCGCTGCCACGGAGCTGCCGGCGGGCGAGGGCGCGCGCCGGCGCGGCCGACGTCCGGCCGGTGAGGACACCCGTGCGGCGATCGTCGCGGCCGCCCGTGCCGAGTTCGCCGCGCGCGGCTTCGACGGGACGACGCTGCGCGGGATCGCGCGCGTCGCCGGGGTCGACCCGCGCCTGGTCCACCACTACTTCGAGGGGAAGGAGGACGTCTTCGTCGCGGCGTTCGACTTCCCCGCACGGCCGCAGGACCTCGCCGCGCAGGTCCTCGGCCCCGGCCTGGACGGCATCGGCGAGCGGCTCGTGCGCTTCTTCTTCTCGGTCTGGGACAGCCCGGCCGGGAGGCAGACGATCCTCGGCCTCGTGCGGTCGGCGGCCACGAGCGAGCAGGCGGCGAGCCTGCTGCGCGACTTCGTGACGCGGGCGCTCCTCGCCCGGGTCGCGGCCGCGTTGCCGGGGGACGATCCCGAGCTGCGCGTGACGCTCGCGGCGTCCCAGATGATCGGCGTCGCCTTCCTGCGGTACGTCGTCCGGGTCGAGCCGCTGGCGTCCGCCGACCTCGAGGACCTGGTGCCGATGCTCGGTGCGACCGTCGAGCGATACCTCACGGGCTGACCGCGGAGGTTGTCCGGGCGGCATGCCGCGCTGCCCCACCTCACCCCGCACCCGGGCGCAGGCATGCGGGCAGCGCCGAATGCGGCGTCCCGGGTTCCCGGGACCCTCACGGTGACACGGTGCCCACCGCGAGCAGGTACACGCCTGCCTCTCGGCGTCCGTCTACGCCCAGCATGTCATTGAGGTCGTCGTCGAAGAACGCCCCGACAGCGCATGCGCCGAGACCCATGGCGGTCGCCGCGAGATAGGTGTTCTGGCCGAGGTGCCCGGCCTCCAGGAGGCCGTAGCGGTAGCTCCGGTGCCGGTACCGGAAGCGCATCCGATCGGGGATGAGTGTCAGGCACAGCACAACGCCGGCCTCCCCCAGGAAGGACTGGCCGAGGCCCTGCCGAACCACGCGGTCCCGGAGGTCCCGCTGGTCGATGACGTGCACGGCATGCTCGCCCGGGTCGTAGTGGTAGAGGCCGCGATCGAGGCCGTCGACGGCGTTGACGACGACGTAGACCTCGATGGGGTAGAGGGCGCCGGACGACGGGATGGTGCGCCCGCCGTGCCGGCGGTGCCCGGCGGTCATGAACAGCAAGCTGCTGAGCTGGTCCAGCGTCAAGGGGCGGCCGGAGTAGTCGCGGACCGAGTGCCGCTGGAGGACGGCGGCGTACAGCTGACCGGTCGGGGCCGCGTCGCCGTCGGCAGCAGGGAGGGCGACGACGGGCGCGCCCGGGAACTGCTTCGCCGGCGCGGGGCGCTGCCCCCAGTAGACGACGGCGTCGAGCGCATCCGCCACACCGGGACGGCTGAGCCGGTGATAGATCATCCCGGCGTCGTTCCCCACCGGGTCGTCCGCCGTGCCGACCCGCCGTGCGACCGCCCAGCCGCCGAGCGCACTGGCCGTCGTCGCCGCGGAGGTCAACAGGATGCGGCGCGTCACCCTGGCTGGCCGTCGCCGGGGTGCCGGCTGCAGCGCCGCCCTCGGGCCGGTCGCGGCTGCGATGGTTCCCGCGGGCTGCGATGGTTCCCGCGACCGTGTCGGTGCGGGCTGCCTGGACCCGCGCGAGAGCCGTGCTCGCAGCCACCGCGCGCCCTGCCGCGACCGGAACTGCCAGTAGGAGATGAGTCGGTCGAGGTTGAGCGCGACGTGCGCCGTCGCGAGACCGGCCATCGCATACCCGCTCCACGTGTGCCAGCCGAAGTCGTTGAGGTCCCACACGTGGGCGAGGAACCCGGTGAGCGAAGCGGCGACAACGGAGAGCAGGAGCAGCACGCTGTTCGCGTGGTCGACGTCCTGACGA
>DAIOGQ010000506.1:0-1949 GCA_036745175.1 Kineosporiaceae bacterium | reverse complement strand
CCCAGGTCTTCGTCAGGCCGGGGTTGGTGTTCGCGTGCGACACCATGAGCATCGGGCCGCTCGGGTCCTGGTTGAGCACCGGAGCGATGATCTTGGCGCAGCCGGAGTTGATCGTGCCCATGACCGCGACCTCGTTCGCGTTGGCCACGTGGTCCTGCGCGTTCTTCGCGCACGTCGCGTCGTCCCACTGGCCCTTGGCCGCCGTGGAGTCGTCGTAGATCTTCAGCTGGACGGTGTAGTCCCCGGCCTTGTTGCCGATCTGCTCCAGGTAGAGCTTGATCGCGTTGTTGACCGCGTTCGAGGAGTCGCCGGAGGCGCCCTGGAGCGGCTGGTCGGTGGAGACGATGAGGGTCTTGCTCCCGCCGCCCGCGTCGCCGGAGGAGCCGCCGCCGCAGGCGGCGAGAGCCATCACCCCGGCAACCGCGGCGGCACCCACGGTCAGCAGTCTTCGTCGCATCGGTCACCTCGTGGTCCGTCCGGCGGGCCCGGCGCCCGGCAGTGGCGGCAGGGTAGACGACGATCACGTGTCGCTGGCGTCGCTGTGACGCTGCGAATCGGTAACGACGGCGGGGTCCGCCGATCGGTGCGCACGAGTTGCCCCGAACGGGCGGTTGTGTCCGCTCCCGGACGCCCCGGGGCGCCGGCTCGCGAACGGCCCGGCAGGTCGCTGGTCAGACCTGCGGTGCGGCCTCGGAACCGCCGCGGACGGTCGCCGACCCCTCGGCCGGGGTCGTCGAGTCGACGATCGCCGAAGCCACCTCGCGCATCGTCAGGCGCTTGTCCATCGACGTCTTCTGGATCCAGCGGAACGCCTCGGGCTCGGTCATGCCGAACGTCGACTGCAGCATCCCCTTGGCACGGTCGACGAGCTTGCGGGTCTCGAACCGGTCCGACAGGTCCGCGACCTCGGCCTCCAGCGCGGCGATCTCCTGGTGCCGGCTCACCGCGATCTCGAGCGCGGGCAGCAGGTCGGCAGCCGTGAACGGCTTGACGACGTACGCCATCGCGCCCGCGTCCCGTGCCCGTTCGACGAGCTCGCGCTGCGAGAACGCCGTCAGCAGCACGACCGGCGCGATCCGACCGCCCGCGATCCGCTCGGCGGCGGAGATCCCGTCGAGGACGGGCATCTTGACGTCCATGACGACGAGGTCCGGCCGGTGCTCCTGCGCGAGCCGGACGGCCTCGTCCCCGTCGCCCGCCTCGCCCACCACGTCGTAGCCGGCTTCCGTGAGCATCTCGACGATGTCGAGCCTGATCAGGGCCTCGTCCTCGGCCACGACCACGCGACGTGCGGCGGCTGTCCCTCTCTCACCAGCGGTCACGCGGTCCAGCCTAGGGCTTCGTCGTCGGCCGGACGGCTCGCGGTGACGCACGTGACACCCGGTGGACGGCCCCGGCCCTCGGATACAGTCGGAGCGGGCCGGGTTGGTGGAACGGCAGACACAGCGCACTCAAAATGCGCCGCCGAGAGGCATGCGGGTTCGAGTCCCGCACCCGGCACGTCGAGGCCCGGAGCGTCTGTCCGTCGCACGACCGGCTCAGCCGATGCTCGTGGCGTTGCCGAGGCCGTGTACGCGCATCGTGTTGAGCGAGCCGGAGACCCCCGGGGGCGAGCCGGCGACCATGACCACCTGGTCGCCCACCTGGCCGCGGCCGCTCGTGAGGAGCGCCTCGTCGACCTGGCCGACCATGTCGTCGGTGTGGGAGACCGCCTCGACGAGGAACGTCTCCACCCCCCACGACAGCGCCAGCTGGGAGCGCACCGCCGGGTTCGGTGTGAACGCCAGGAGCGGGATCCGCGACCGCATCCTCGACATCCGGCGGGCCGAGTCGCCGCTCGTGGTGAAGGCGCACAGGAAGGCGACGTCGAGCAGGTCGCCGACCGTCGTCGCGGCGTAGGTCACCGCGCCGCCCTTCGTCGAGGGCCGGGTGCCGAGCGGCGCGATCCG
>DAIOGQ010000505.1:0-1965 GCA_036745175.1 Kineosporiaceae bacterium | reverse complement strand
GCGGTCATCGTCGCCCAGGCGCTGAACAACCAGAAGCTCGTGCTCGACCAGATCACGGCGCTCAACACGACGACGTCGAACATGATCGAGTCGACGTCGGCGATGCTGCGGGACAACTCGATCCAGATCCAGCAGCAGGCCGCCAGCTCGACCATCGGGATCCAGCAGCTGCAGGCCGCCTTCCAGAACATCTACGCGACGATGGACGCCATCGACCAGTTCAAGGTCCAGGCGCTCGACTCGATGGCCCAGACGATCGGTGTCCTGGAGAACGAGGTGACCAAGTCGCGGTCCTACCTCGAGCGCGTCAACCAGCACGACGACCGGGTCGCGAGCGGGTCGCTCGACCTCGGCAACCGCTGAGGTCCGGACGGCGGGCGGGCGCCGCAGGTCGCAGGTCGGCAGCAGGACGTAGGCAGGGACAGGGGTAGGCGCCGGTGTCGTGGTGGCAGGACCTCGTGGGCGCGCTCACGGGTCGCGGGAAGGCCCGTGAGCCGGCGATCGTGCTCCCGCCCGCCCCGACGGGAGCGGACATCGTCGCCGCGGTCGACGCGATCGGCCCCCGGATCGCCGGCCGGGTGCCCGACATCGTCGTCGCCCGGGTCGACCGCATCGTCGGCGTCGTCCGCGAGACGGTGCCGAAGCTCGACGAGCTCGGCGCCGGCAGCCGCGACGCGCACTCGGTGATGGCGACCGCGACGAGCTACCTGCCCGAGGCGCTCGAGGCGTACCTCAAGCTGCCCCGCTCGTTCGCCGACCGGCGTCCGGTCGACGGCCACAAGACCTCGCTCATGGTCCTCGTCGACCAGCTCGACCTGCTCGCCGTCACGATGGAGAAGATCAGGGACGCCGTGTACCGGTCCGACGCCGCCGCGCTCGTCGCCCACGGGCGCTTCCTCGCCGAGAAGTTCGGCCACGGCTCGCTCGACGTCTCCGGCGGGACGCCGTGAACGCGTCCCCGCCCGCCGCCCCGCCGCCGCTCCCGGCGGCGCTCGACGCGCTCGCGGACGTCGCCGCGCGGGCCGGGCTGCCGGACGGCGCCGCGCGCGCCGAGGGGGCCGCCTTCGCCGCCGCGCTCAGCGAGTCCGCGCCGCGCGCCCCGCAGGCGTGGGCAGGCGCGCTCGGCCGCCAGGTCCGGGAGTTCTTCGACGCCGCGTCGTCCGCGCGGCGCTGGCGGCAGGCGCCGACGGCGCTCCTGGACTCCCTCGTGCGCACCGGCTCGCCGCACGCCGGCGACTACGCCCGGGCCCTCGTCGACGTGACGACGGCCGCGTGCGGCCTCGGCGAGCCGACCCTGCGCGTCGTCGCGAACGCGAGCATCGCCGCGCAGGCCCAGCTCGCCGCCGTCGGCGAGACCGTCCAGGGCGCGTTCGCCGGGCTGCCCGTGCCGGGGACGACCGCCCCGCCGCCGGGGGAGTGGGACCCGCGCCTGACGACCGGCCGGGTGCTCTTCCCGACCCCGGTCCTCGGGGGCCTGAACGACGTCCTGGGCCGGACCGGACCGTCCGACCCGTCGGCGCCGTCCGACCCGTCCGCCCCCGGGCTGACGACCGGCCCGGCCACCACGGGCCCGTCCGCGGCGCAGCCCGCCGAGCAGACGCGGACCGAGGCCGCGACCGCCGGAGAGGCCGAGCCGCAGCCGGCGAAGACCCTCGAGGAGCTGCTGACCGAGCTCGACGCGCTCATCGGCCTCACCACGGTCAAGGCCGAGATCCACCGCCAGTCGGCCGTCCTGCGGATCGAGCAGCTGCGCACGAAGCAGGGCCTCAAGGCCGCCACGATCACCCGGCACCTCGTCTTCAACGGCAACCCCGGCACCGGCAAGACGACGGTCGCCCGGCTCGTCGGCGGTATCTACCGGGCCGTCGGCCTGCTGTCGAAGGGCCAGCTCGTCGAGGTCGACCGGTCCGAGCTCGTCGCCGGCTACCTCGGGCAGACGGCGGTCAAGACCGCCGAGGTCGTCGC
>DAIOGQ010000504.1:0-1967 GCA_036745175.1 Kineosporiaceae bacterium | reverse complement strand
GTCGTCGTCGCCGGGCTGATCCTCGGCCACCGCTCGCCGGAGATCCAGTCGGCGGCCTCCCGGGTCACCGAGCGGACGATCTGGCGGACGGTCCAGTTCCTCCTCGAGTCCGTCGTCTTCGCCCTCATCGGGCTGCAGCTGAAGACGCTCGTCCAGGGCGCGCTCGACAGCGCCGTGAGGAACTGGACGATCCTGTGGTTCGTCGTCGGCGTGGTCGTGACCGTCGTCGTCGTGCGGATGCTGTGGGTCTTCCCGGCGACGTACCTGCCCCGCCTGGTGCCCGCCGTCGCCCGCAGCGAGCCCACGCCGCCTCCGGCCTCCAACGTCGCGCTCGTCGCCTGGGCCGGCATGCGCGGGGTCGTCACCCTGGCGGCCGCGTTCAGCCTGGAGCCGGACACCCCGTTCCGTGAGGTGCTGCTCGTCGCCGCGTTCGGCGTCGTCGCCGGGACGCTGCTCGTCCAGGGCACGACGCTGCCGGCCGTCGTCACCCTGCTGAAGGTCCGCGGTCCGGACCAGGCGCAGGACGCGCTCCAGCAGGCCCTGGTCATGCAGCGCGCCGTCGAGGCCGGCCGCGCCCGGCTCGACGAGGTCACCGGCCCGGACGCCCCGCCCGACGTCGTCGCCTCGCTGCGCGCCTGGGGCGAGCGGCTCGCGCACTCGATCTGGGAGCGGCTGGCTCGCAGCCGGCCGGACGAGGAGACCCCGGCGGCCGCGTTCCGGCGGCTGCGGATCGCCATGCTCACCGCCGAGCGGGACGTCGTCGTGACGGTGCACCGGTCTGGCAAGGTACCTGCCGACGTCCTCGAGGGGGTCCTGGACCGGCTCGACCAGGAGGAGGCGCTGCTGTCCTCCTTCGCCGAGCGGGACGCCGCCCGGGGTGACGACGTGCTGCTCGCTCCGCATGCCTCGAACGCGTGCGCCCACCTCGCCGACGAGGCGCTGCTCACCTCCCCGGCGACGGACCCGGACGCCTGCGTGGACTGCCTGGCGATCGACGAGCGCTCCTGGGTCGCGCTGCGCATGTGCCTGCGGTGCGGCCACGTCGCCTGCTGCGACTCCTCTCCGAACCGGCACGCCGAGGCCCACTTCCACTCCTCGCGGCACCCGGTCATGCGCTCGATCGAACTGGGCGAGGCGTGGCGCTGGTGCTACGTCGACTCCACCCTCGGGTGACGGTGCTCACGCGGGCGCCGCTGACGCCGTCCACGGGCCGCGGGTAGCGTCGCGAGCACGTCGAGCGTGGCTGGGAGGGACCCGATGAGCGAGCCGACGACGCCTCGCCGCGAACGAGACCGGCCCTGGGTCATGCGTACCTACGCCGGGCACTCCAGCCCCGCGGAGTCGAACGCGCTGTACCGGCGCAACCTCGCCAAGGGCCAGACCGGGCTCTCCGTCGCCTTCGACCTGCCGACCCAGACCGGGTACGACCCCGACCACGTTCTCGCCCGCGGTGAGGTCGGCAAGGTCGGCGTCCCGGTCGCGCACGTCGGCGACCTGCGCGCGCTGTTCGACGGCATCCCGCTGGCCCGGACCAACACCTCGATGACGATCAACGCGACGGCGATGTGGCTCCTCGCGCTCTACGAGGTCGTCGCCGCCGAGCAGGGCGCGGACGTCGCGGCGCTCGCGGGCACCACGCAGAACGACATCATCAAGGAGTACCTGTCGCGCGGCACGTACGTCTTCCCGCCGGGACCGAGTCTGCGGCTCATCACCGACATGGTCGCCCACACCGTGACCGAGCTGCCGCAGTGGAACCCGACGAACATCTGCAGCTACCACCTCCAGGAGGCCGGCGCCACGCCGGTCCAGGAGGTCGCCTTCGCGATGTGCACGGCGATCGCCGTCCTCGACGCCGTCCGGGCGAGCGGCCAGGTGCCTCCGGAGCGGTTCGGCGACGTCGTGCAGCGGATCTCCTTCTTCGTCAACGCGGGGGTGCGGTTCGTCGAGGAGATGTGCAAGATGCG
>DAIOGQ010000503.1:0-1975 GCA_036745175.1 Kineosporiaceae bacterium | reverse complement strand
GATGCCGCGGCGTCGATCACGACGGACTCCTTGGTCCCCGAGGCCACGACCCCGTAGCCAGCCCTGGCTCCGTCGAAGGAGACCTTGCCCCAGCTCAGGTCGCGCTCGACCTCGTCGTACGGCCGCTCGAGCGGGTCGCCCCAGCCGCCGCCACCGGTGGTGCGGATCCGGATCACCTCGCCGGCGATCACTGGCTCCTTGTCGGCGAGGGCGTCGACCTCACGCTCGTTCGGCCCGCCGACGTCGATGGTCACCTGGAAGGACCGTCCGGCCTTGCCGCCCTTGACTCCCCAGCAGGCCAGGATCGAGCGGTCCGCGATGGACATGAAGTTGGCGTCCTTGAGCATCCGCAGGTGCTTCTCGTAGCCGAGGCCGCCGCGGTAGCGACCGGGCCCGCCGGAGTCGACGGAGAGGCCGAGACGTTCGACGAGGAACGGGAACCGGCTCTCGGTGAACTCGGTCGGCAGGTTCCGCGAGTCGGGCACGACGTGGATCGTGTCCTCACCGTCGGCGTAGTACCGCCCTCCCGAGCCACCACCGAGCACCTCGCGCATGAGGTAGTCGTTGCCGTCCCGGTCATGGCCGTAGACGCCGGTATAGCGGATCGTCTCCTGGTCCGCCGGCATCTTGCCGTCCACGGCTTTGGCGATCACGCCGGCCAGGACTCCGAGCAGCCGCAGGATCACGAAGGTGCGGGCGTTGGTCGGCGCCGGGAAGATCGGGGTGAGCAAGGTGCCCTTCTCCGGGAACCTCATCTCGATCAGCGGCACGACGCCCTCGTTGACGTCGAGCTCGGCCATCCGCTCGGGGGTGTCGGCCAGGTTGCGCAGGATCGGGGCGAGCCACTTCTTGAGGAAGTTGCCGTCCGCGTAGTCACCACAGTGGTTGATCGGGCCCTTGGCCTGCGGCGCGGTGCCGGTGAAGTCGATGATCAGCTTGGGGCCACCCCCCGGGCCGCCAGTACTGGTCTTGGTCAACGTGATTCGCTGGGTGTGCAGCTTGGGCTCGTCGACGCCGTCGTGCTCTGCGTAGTCCTCCCAGACGTACTCGCCGTCCGGGATCTTGGACAGGATCTCGCGGCGGTAGGTCTCGGTGGTCTTGTCCAGGATGGCGTCGAACGCGGCCTCCACGGTGTCGCGGCCGTAGCGCGTGAACACGTCCGAGAGACGAGCCGCGCCCATGAGGCACGCGGAGCACTCGGCGTCGAGATCGGCGGCGAGCGACTCCGGCATACGGGAGTTGCGGGTCATGATCTTGAGGGCTGCCTCGTTGGGAACTCCCTTGTCCCACAAGCGAATTGGGGGCACCATGAGCCCCTCTTCGTAGACGCTGGTGGCACTTGAGGGCATCGAGCCGGGGCACGCGCCGCCGATGTCGTCGTGGTGGCCGAACGCCTGGACGAACGCCACGACCACGCCCTCGTGGAACACCGGGACGGTGACGCACAGGTCCGGCAGGTGGCCGATGCCACCCTCGGACGCGTAGACGTCGTTGTGGAAGAAGACGTCGCCCTCGTGCATGGTCTCCAGCGGATAGTCACGCACGATGGGATGCACCAGGGCGCTGTATGACCGACCGGTCAGCTTGCGCAGCCGGCGGTCGTGGATGCCCGCGCGGAAGTCGTGCGCGTCACGGATCATGGGCGATCGGGAGGTCCGGGCGATGGCCGTCTCGACCTCCATCTCGACGCTGGCCAGGGTGCCCTGGATGATCTCGACGGTGATGGGGTCGACGGCGTTCTCGGCGACGGCGGTCTCGGTGCTCACTTCGCACTCTCCTTGGTGATCACGAGGTTGCCGTAGGCGTCGACGCGGACGGTGAAGCCGGGGTGGATGGGGGCGGTCGAGCCGTACTCCTCAATGATCACCGGGCCTCTGAGCTCGTCTCCGGCGCGCAGGTCGGGCCGCCAGTAGATGCCGGTGTCGACGTAGCCGTCGGCCGGGTCGAAACAGACACCACGGGTGCCGGTGCGCGC
>DAIOGQ010000502.1:0-1983 GCA_036745175.1 Kineosporiaceae bacterium | reverse complement strand
GCGAGCGTGAACGGGTCGACGTGGCTGATGTGGTTGGGGCACACGACGAAGCCGCCGGCGCGCGGCAGGTGCTCGGCGCCGCGCCACTCGCGACGGGTGGACAGTCTCAGGAAAGGGCGCACGATCGCTGCGGCGGTGCGGAACGCCGGGCCGTACCGTCGAGGGCTCACTCGTCCTCCGGATCGGGTACTGGGACGACGGTCATCCTCTCCCCGGCCCGGTCGGGTGTCGAGACGGGTGACAGGATCCGATGTCGTGAGCCTGCGTCGCCGCGCGTGGACGGTCGTCCTGCCCCTCAAGGGCGGCCCGGCGGCCAAGTCGCGCCTCGGCGGCCCCCCGGGCCTCGCCCGGGCACTCGCGCTGGACACCCTGGAGGCCGTCGTGCGCGCCGACGGCGTCAGCCGCGTCCTCGTCGTCACGTCCGACGAGCCGACGGCGGCCGCATCGGCCGCCCTCGGCGCCGACGTCGTCCGGGAGCGCCGGCCCGGGGCCGGGCTGCTCGCCGCCGTCCGTGACGGGCTTGCCGCTGTCACCGGATCCGCACCGGCGGCGGTGCTTCTCGGCGACCTGCCGGCGCTCACGTGCGAGGACGTCGGGACGGCACTCGCGGCGTGCTCGGCTGCACTGCGGGACGCGCGGGTCGTCGTGGTCCCGGACACCGAGGGCACGGGCAGCGTCCTGCTGGCCGGCCGCCGGCCGGGCGACCTCGACCCGGCGTTCGGCCCGGCGTCGGCTGCCGAGCATGTGCGGCGCGGCGCTGCCCGGCTCGATCTGGACCTGCCCCGCCTGCGCCGTGACGTCGACACGGCCGACGACCTCGACGCCGCGCTCGCCCTCGGCGTCGGACGGCGCACGAGCGCGGCGGTCGCCGCAGCCAGACCCGGGTAGCCGGCCGGAGCCGCGTGGACGGCCAGGCCCTACCCTGGTCGGCGTGCAGGCCACCGTCGCGCGTTTCGACGCCAGGTCGACGTCCGGTGACGTCGTCACCGATGCCGGCTTCGTCGTGCCGTTCGGGCCCGAGGCCTTCGCCACGAGCGGCCTGCGGCACCTGCGACCCGGTCAGCGCCTCACGGTGAGCCTCGAGGGCGCCGGCCCGGCGTCCGTCGTCGTGGCGATGCGGCTGGAGTCGGTGGGCGTCGTACCGAGCCGGCGCTCGCTGCCGTGACCGGGTGGCGCCACAACCGCCTGGCGGTGGCCGGCGCGCTCGTCAGACCCGGGTCGTGGCCCGGGCGTCGTCCTCGGAGCGCTCGTAGTTCGCGCCGAGCGCGTCGAGCTTGGCCTGGAAGTGCTCGTAGCCGCGGTCGATGAGCCCGATGCCTCGCACGTTCGACGTGCCCTCGGCGGCGAAGGCCGCGATGAGGTGGCTGAACCCGCCGCGCAGGTCGGGCACCGTGATGTCGGCGCCGTGCAGCTTGCTCGGCCCGGAGATGACGGCGGAGTGCTTGAAGTTGCGCTGGCCGAAGCGGCACGGCAGGCCGCCCAGGCACTCGCGGTACAGCTGGATCTGGGCGCCCATCTCTCGCAGCGCGTCGGTGAAGCCGAACCGGTTCTCGTAGACCGTCTCGTGGACGATCGACAGCCCGCTCGCCTGGGTGAGTGCGACGACGAGCGGCTGCTGCCAGTCGGTCATGAAGCCGGGGTGCACGGCGGTCTCGAGGACGAGGGAGCTCAGCTCACCGCCCGGGTGCGAGAACCGGATGCCGTCGTCACCGACGTCCAGCAGGCCACCGACCTTCCGGAACACGTTGAGAAACGTCATCATCTCGGCCTGCCGTGCACCGAGCACGGTGATCTCACCGCGGGTCGCGAGGGCCGCGCACGCCCAGGACGCCGCCTCGATCCGGTCGGGCAGCGCGCGGTGCGTGAAGCCGCCGAGCCGGTCGACGCCCTCGACCCGGATGACCCGGTCGGTGTCGACGCTGATGATCGCGCCCATCTTCTGCAGGACCGCGATGAGGTCCATGATCTCGGGCTCGATCGCCG
>DAIOGQ010000501.1:0-2006 GCA_036745175.1 Kineosporiaceae bacterium | reverse complement strand
GATCGCGATGCCGTTCTGCCGACCGGAGAACGCGCGGCCGCCGGCGTAGTAGTCGGCGGCGGACCTGTTGTTGCGCGAGGCCCGGATGACGATGACCAGGGTCACCGCGACGAAGAGGACAAAGATGCTGATGTTGAGCGTGGGGTCGCCGACCGACGTCGTGGTGGCCGCGGCGAGGGAACGCGTCACTTGATCTCACCGCTCTCGATGTGGTCGCGGAGGCGCTCCGCCGTCGGGTCGAACTGACGGTCTGCCCAACGGGCGTAGACCATCGTGATCGTGAAGGTCGAGACGAACTGGAGCAGGCCGAAGACCAGGCCGACGTTGATGTTGCCGACGACCTTGGTGGACATGAAGTCCTGCGCGTAGGCCGCGAGGATCACGTAAAGGAAGTACCAGGCGAGGAAGAGAGCCGAGACCGGGAAGACGAACCTCCGGAAGCGACGCCGGAGGTCGGCGAAGTCGTCACTGGCCTGCACCTCCTCGTAGGACGTGCCGGGGCTGCGGCTGGTCGGGGTCGTGGACACGAGACCTCCCTCTCGTCGGCCGGGCGCTCGGCTGCGCACGGCTGTGACGATGCTCACTGTGCGGGCGGCGTCCCCGACGACTGAAGGGGGTCGTGCCGCACCTGCGACAGGCGGTGCCCGGCCCGCGGCGATCGGGAACACGGCCTGCGACGAGCGGTACCTTCGCCGCGACCAGTGGCACGCGTCACACGGCAGCCTCACGGCTCCCGGCGGAAGGGGCCCCGGTCGAGCACGAGCCGTTCGGGGGTGTGCAGGCGGACCATCGTGCGGCCGACGGAGGCCGGCACCGACGTCCGGGTGATCAGCGAGACGCCGACCATCACGGCGAACGCTGTCGGCACCGTCCAGGCGGCGGGCTGCGCGAGCAGCGCGCCGACGAAGCCGGCGGCCGAGCCGACGGTCGTCCCGGATCCCGACAGCGACGTCCCGAAGGCGATCGTCACGAGCACCGCGGTCGAGGCGAGCGTGCCGCCGACGAGGAGGCCGGCCAGGGCCCCCGTCCTCGTGAGCCCGCGCCACCAGATCCCGAGCACGAGCAACGGGCAGAACGTCGACGCCGCGACGGCGAACGCCAGCCCGACGGTGTCGGCCAGACTCGTTCGCAGGGTCGCGAACGACAGGAGCGTCGGGACGGCGACCGCGAGGGCGGCGCCGAACCGGAAGCCGCGCACGCTCGACCGGAGCCGGCCGCGGAGCAGGTCCTGGCTCAGCACGCCGGCCACCGAGACGGTCAGGCCGCTGGACGTCGACAGGAAGGCCGCGAAGGCGCCGGCGGTGAGCAGCATCGAGACCGGCGTCGCCCAGGGTTCGGGGAGCATCCGCGCCGGCAGCAGCAGGACGACGGCGTCCGTGCGGCCGGTGAGCAGCAGGTCGGGCGCGTAGAGCCGGCCCATCGCGCCGTAGAAAGGTGGGAAGAGGTAGAACGCCCCGAGCAGGCCGATGACGACGAGGGTCGTGCGGCGGGCTGCCCGTCCGTCGGGGTTCGTGTAGAAGCGCACGAGAACGTGCGGCAGTCCCATGGTGCCGAAGAACAGGGCGAGCAGGAGCGAGTAGAGCCGATAGGTCGGGTGGTCCCGGCCGCCGGCGCCCGAGTTCGGCTGCGCCCAGGCCTGCCCGTCGCTCGCCCGGACGCCCTCGATGTGCGGTACCGCCGCGCCGGCCGGGAGCCTCACCTCGCTGCCCGCGCCCAGGACGGTGATGCCGGGTTCGAGCCGCACGTCGCCGTCCGTGGGGACGTCGTCGAGCAGCCCGACGAGCCGCACGGTGACCGGCTCCTCGACCCGGATCCGGACGGCGTCGGGCAGCCGGACCGTCGTCACCTCGCGGGCCGTCGGGACGCCGGACGCGGCCGCGTCGGGTGCGCCGTCCGACCGCCACGCGACCGCGAGGACGACCACGGGCACCGCGATGGCCGTCAGCTTCAGCCAGAACTGGAACGCCTGGACGAACGTGACCGACCGCATGCCGCCGGCGACGACG
>DAIOGQ010000500.1:0-2015 GCA_036745175.1 Kineosporiaceae bacterium | reverse complement strand
GACGCCGCGCTGGACGAGGCCCTGCATCCCGGCCTCCCCGACGTACGCGGTCCCCTCGGCGATCGAGCCGAAGGTCCGGCCGCCGAAGAGGTCGGGGGTGTGGACCACGTGCCCCGCCTCGCGGAGCCGGTCGGCGAACTCGACGATCCCCGGGGTCAGCCCCTGGATGTGGTGGAACAGCAGCACCTCGGCCATGACACGATCCTTCCCCCCCACCCCGCTCATGCTCGCGGTAGGTACCGTTCCACGCCCGCACGACGCCCCAAAGCGGTACACACCGTGAGCATGAGCGGGGTGGGGTGTCGGGCTAGAGCGCCTTGACCGCGCCGAGCACCTTCGTCAGGGAGTCCTTGGCGTCCCCGAAGAGCAGGCTCGTCTTGGGGTCGTAGAGCAGCTCGTTCTCGATGCCCGCGAAGCCCGGGCGCATCGACCGCTTGAGGAAGATGACCTGCTGGGCGTCGGCCACCTCGAGGATCGGCATGCCGTAGATCGGCGCGCTCGGGGTCGTCCTGGCGGCCGGGTTGACGACGTCGTTCGCGCCGACGACGAGGACGACGTCCGTCGTCCGGAACTCGGGGTTGACCTCGTCCATCTCCTTGAGCGCCTCGTAGGGCACGTTCGCCTCGGCGAGCAGGACGTTCATGTGCCCGGGCATCCGGCCGGCGACCGGGTGGATGCCGTAGAGGACCTCGATCCCCTTGCCCTCCAGCACCTCCGCGAGCTCGCGGATCGTGTGCTGGGCCTGGGCGACGGCGAGGCCGTAGCCCGGCACGACGACGACCTTGCGGGCGTAGCCGAGCAGGATCGCGACGTCCTCCGGGCTCACGCTCTTGACCGGTCGGTCCGAGACCGCGGTCGAGCCGGCGGTCGAGCCGCCGCGCAGGGCACCGAACATGACGCCGAGGACCGACCGGCCCATCGCCGCGGCCATCAGCCGGGTGAGGATCGTGCCGGACGCCCCGACGAGGGTGCCGGCGACGAGCAGCAGCGTGTTCTTCAGGACGAAGCCGCCCGCGGCGACCGTGAGACCGGTGAAGGCGTTGAGCAGCGAGATGACGATCGGCACGTCCGCCCCGCCGACCGGCAGCACGACCATGACGCCGAGCGCGAGGCCGGCGACGAGCAGCAGCAGGCCGAGCCACAGCTCACCGGCGAGGAACAGCCACAGCGCGAGCCCGACGGAGACGGCGATCCCGCCGACGAGCAGCGGCGCCGCGCCCGGCACGACGACGGGCCGGGTGGTCATGATCTCCTGGAGCTTGAGGAACGTGACGACCGAGCCGGAGAACGAGACCGAGCCGACGAGCACGGTGAACGCGACGGCCGCCAGGCTGCCGTGGTCGACCTGGCCGCCGGCCCGGGCGATGACCGCGAGCTCCATGAGCGCCACGACCGCCGCCGCCCCGCCGCCGACGCCGTTGAACAGCGCGACGAGCTGCGGCATCTGGGTCATCTGGACCAGCCGCGCGGCCGGCACGGCGAGCGCCGAGCCGACACCGATCGCGAGCAGGATCCACGGCAGGTGGTCGAGGTCGGACGCGAGGAAGGTGACGAGCAGCGCGATCGCCGCGCCACCTGCGCCGATGAGGTTGCCCCGGCGGGCGCTCCGCGGTGACGACAGGCCCTTGAGCGCGAGGATGAAGCAGACCGCCGCGGCGAGGTAGAGGACCTCGACCCAGGTGCCGGACAGGAGCCTCACTTGGCGCCGCCCTTCGCGACGGGCGTCCCGCCGGCGGCGACGGCCGGCCGCGACCGGCCCTTGAACATCTCGAGCATCCGGTCGGTGACGACGAACCCGCCGACGAGGTTGACCGTCGCGAGCACCGTCGCGAAGAGCCCGACGACGAGCTCGAACGCGTTGTCCGCATGACCGGCGACGATGACCGCGCCGACGAGGATGATGCCGTGGATCGCGTTGGCCCCGGACATGAGCGGGGTGTGCAGCGTGGTCGACACCTTCGAGACGACCTCGAAGCCGACGAACACCGCGAGAACGAAGATCGCCAGCAGCGCGA
>DAIOGQ010000499.1:0-2064 GCA_036745175.1 Kineosporiaceae bacterium | reverse complement strand
GCGTAGGCGGCCCACCAGTTGTTCTTGTCGCCGTAGATGACGACGGTGTCGTCGCGGCCGATCCCCTTGGCGGACAGCAGCTTCGCGAAGCCGGCGCCGTCGAGGTAGTCACGGGTCACCGGGTCGTTGAGCTCGGTGTGCCAGTCCACCTTGACCGAGCCGGGGATGTGGCCGGTGTCCCAGAGCAGCACGTCCTCGTCGGACTCCACGACGACCAGGCCCGCGGCGCCGAGCCGGTCGGCGAGCCAGGCCGTCGTCACGAGCCGCTCGGGGTGGGCGTACTCGGCGAGCTTGCTGTCGCTGTCGGTCGGGACGGGCACGGCGGACTCCTCCTCGGCGCTTCGGGCGTGTGGCGTCACGACGATCCTGCCACGCTCTCCGGGGGCCCACCCGGCCGGTGGCGTACGGCGTCGGCGCCCGTACGCTGCACCGGTGACCGCGGACGCCGGGCAGGACGTGGGCGGCCCGATCCGGCTCGTCCGGCGGCGGCCCGACGTGGCCGACGCCCGGCTGCTCGCCGAGCTCGCGCCGCCTCCGCGGTTCGCCGACGTCCGGTTCGACACCTACCGGCCCGACGCCGGGCAACCGACCCAGGCCGAGGCCGTCGAGGTGCTCCGCCGGTTCGCCGACGCCGCCGCCGACCCCGCCGGGCAGGCCCGCCGACGGCGGTTCGGCGGGCGCCGCCGGGCAGGGCCCGACCACACCGGCGTCTACCTCGACGGCGGTTTCGGCGTCGGCAAGACCCACCTGCTCGCCTCCCTGTGGCATGCGTCGGCGGGGGAGCGCGCCTTCGGCACCTTCGTCGAGTTCACCAACCTCGTCGGCGCGCTCGGCTTCCGCCGGGCGGTCGAGGGGCTGTCCCGGTTCAGCCTCGTCTGCATCGACGAGTTCGAGCTCGACGACCCGGGCGACACCGTCCTCATGTCGCGGCTGCTCCGTGAGCTCGTCGACGGCGGCGTCCGGCTCGCGGCGACGTCGAACACGCTGCCCGACGCGCTCGGCGAGGGCCGCTTCGCCGCCGACGACTTCCGCCGCGAGATCCAGGCGCTGTCGGCGCAGTTCCGCGTCGTGCGGGTCGACGGCGAGGACTACCGGCACCGCGGTGTCCCGCCGGCGCCACCCGCGTTGGCGCAGGAGGACGTCGTCGCCGGCGCGCAGTCCCGGCCCGGCGCCAGCCTCGACGACTTCGGCATGCTCGTCGCGCACCTCGCGCAGGTGCACCCGAGCCGCTACGGCGCGCTGCTCGACGGGGTGAGCGCCGTCTGCCTCACCGGGCTGCACCCGCTGCCCGGGCAGGACGTCGCGCTGCGCCTCGTCGTCCTCGTCGACCGGCTCTACGACCGCGACCTGCCGCTGCTCACGAGCGGGACACCGGTCGACGAGCTCTTCACCGCCGACATGCTCGCCGGCGGGTACCGCAAGAAGTACCGGCGGGCGATCTCCCGGCTCGTCGCCCTGGCCCGGGAGGGCGAGGGGCTCGTCGCTCCCGGCGAGGGCTGACCCGCGTCGTGAGTCCCGGCAGCGGCTCCTGCGCCGGGACCGCCGGCCGAGGCCGGATGCACCCGATCGGGTGATCGGGCACCGGCCGCGGGCGGCCGAGAACACCCCGGACCGACTGTGACCACCGACGCCCCGGGAGGAGCCCCGTGCCGGCACGTCCCCGCGCCGTCGTCACGACGGTGGTGGCCGCCTGCCTGCTCGCCGGCCCGCTGACCGGGTGCGGTCCCGAGCCGACGGCCGCCACCGGGCCGGCGGTCGAGGCGCCCCCGCCGGCGCTGTGGCGCGCGGACGTCCCGCCGCCGCTCGTGCCGGCCCGGCGGCCGGCCGCCGCGGACGCGCCGGCGCAGACCCGCCCGCCGACGACGGCGGCCGCCCGGTCGGCCGCCACGACGTCGACCGCGGCCCCTGGTACCCGCTACGGCCCCTGCCCACCGCTGTTGTCCCAGCGGTCGGCGGGCCGCCTGGACGCCTCGACCGCGACGGGCACGCTCGTGGTGTCCTGCTGGCACGGCGACCCGGCCGCGGAGGGGGGGGCTCCTCGAGCATCTTCGCGATCACGACGCC
>DAIOGQ010000498.1:0-2066 GCA_036745175.1 Kineosporiaceae bacterium | reverse complement strand
CGACCCCGCCCGAGGCGGCCGCGCGCGACGTCGGCGACTGGGAGGCCGACCTCTTCGCGGCCATGTCGACCGGCGGCGCCGCCGCGTGGGGCGACACGTGGGCCGGCTCGCAGGCCGACGCCGCCCTGCTCGGCATCCCGGCCGCCCGCACCGGCCTCGACGCCTCGGCACCGGTGTGGCCGGCCCGGACGCAGGGCCAGCACCGCCCCGGCGGCGGTCGCGTCGTGGCCATGCCGTACGGCAGCCGGCAGGCACGCGGTCTGGCGCGGGCGGCGATGTCCCTGGACACCGTCGAGGTGACCCGCCTGCTCCGCGACGCGATCCGCGCTCACGGCAGCGTCCGCGTCTGGGACGACCTCGCGATGCCCGTGCTCCACGCGATCGGTGAGCGCTGGACCCAGACCGGCGACGGGGTCGAGATCGAGCACGCCTTCTCCGAGGCCGTCGTCGGGGTGTTCCGCGGCGTCACGGGCTCGTTGCTGCGGGCCCGGAACACCCGCCCCGTGCTCCTCGGGTGCGCCGAGGGCGACTATCACACGCTCCCGCTGCACGCCCTCGCCGCGGCGCTCGCGGAGGAGGACGTCGGCTGCCGGCTGCTCGGCGTCGGGATGCCCGCCGACGCGCTCGTCGCCGCCGTGCGGCGCAGCGGTCCGGCCGCGGTCTTCCTCTACGCCCGGCTGGCGACGCACGACGTCGAGGTGCTCGACGCGATCCCGCGACAGCGGCCCGCGCCGCGGCTCATCGTCGGCGGGCCGGGCTGGCGCTGCGGCGAGCTGCCGCCGCCCGCCGTCCAGGTCGGGTCGCTCGCCGACGCCGTCGACGAGGTCCGCGCCGCCGTCCACCTGTGAGGATCTGCCCCCCTCGCGCTCAGGTTCCCGCTGCGGCGTGACGACACCTTCTGTAGCCGGGTCCCTTCACAGGAGGTGGACGGACGCCGGGCCTCGTGCCCGGCACCGGCGTGGCTGCGCGATCGAAGTGGGGTGTCCGCCGGTGGCAACGGTCCTTGTGTGCGACGACTCGGCGCTTGTCCGAGAGACCCTGCACCGGGTCCTGGCGTCCGTCCCGGGGATCACTCGGGTCGTCGACGCCTGCTCCGGTGAGGAGGCGCTGGCCCGCTGGCCGGTCGAGCGTCCCTCTCTCGTGCTCATGGACGTCCGGATGCCCGGGATCGGCGGCGTCGAGGCGACCCGCAGGCTCCTGGCGCGTCATCCGGAGGCGATCGTCGTCATGGTGACGGTCGCGGAGGACGCCGAAGGGGTCGCCCGGGCCGTGGCGAGCGGCGCGCGCGGCTACCTCGTCAAGGACGCCACCCGGGAGGAGATGGCGGCCACCGTGGTCCATGCCCTGTCCGACGCCGTCTGGCGTCGCCCGGTACCGGCCCCCCGGGCCGTCGAGGGGTCGGCGCCGGCACCCGCGCTCACCGAGCGCGAGATGCAGGTGCTGACCGGGATGAGCCGCGGCCGGAGCAACTCGGAGATCGGCAAGGAGCTGTTCCTGTCCGAGGACACCGTCAAGACGCACGCCCGGCGCCTGTTCCGCAAGCTCGGTGCGGCCGACCGCGCCCAGGCCGTCGCGGTGGGCTTCCGCTGGGGCCTGGTGCGCTGAGGTGCGCCCGGTCACGGCGAGCGCGCAGATGTGACGTCGCGTCGTCGGTAGAATCGCTGGGGTGAGCATCGCCGAGGACCAGGCCGCGCCGCCCGCTCCCGTCACCGGGCCGGACCACGGTCGCGACCCGGATCGCGAGAAGACGCCGGCCCCTGCGCGTGATGCCGCCTCGGTGTTCACCGGCCTCGGGCTCACCTACGACGACGTGCTGCTGCTGCCGGCCGACATCGACGTCGTGCCCAGCGAGGTGGACACGACCTCCTGGCTGACCCGGCGGATCCGGACCCGGCTCCCCGTCGTGTCCGCGGCGATGGACACGGTCACCGAGGCCCGGATGGCCATCGCCGTGGCGCGGCAGGGCGGCATCGGCGTCCTGCACCGCAACCTGTCCGTCGAGGACCAGGCGTACCAGGTCGACCTCGTCAAGCGGACCCAGACCGGGATGATCTCCAACCCGGTCA
>DAIOGQ010000497.1:0-2073 GCA_036745175.1 Kineosporiaceae bacterium | reverse complement strand
CTCGTCGCGGGCCTGCTCTGGCCGGAGACCGACGAGCACCGCGCCCGGCAGAACCTGCGCGCCGCGGTCGCGACGCTCCAGCGCCTCGCCCCCGGTCTCGTGGTCGCCTCGCATCTCGCACTCGCCCTGCACCCCGACGTCGACGTCGACGTGCGCGCGTTCGTGGCTGCCGGCCAACAGGCGCTCCGGGCCGCCACGACCGGCGGCACCCGTCCGGGGAGGGCCGCGACGGGCGGCGCCGACCTGCTCGCCGCGCGCGACCTCGCAGCCGACCCGGACCGGCTCGCCGCGCTCGCGACCGCGCTCGCCGGCGAGGGGACGCTCGGCGGCGACCTGCTTGCCGGGTGGTACGAGGACTGGGCGCTCGTCGAGGCCGAGCGGCTGCGGCACCTGAGGCTGCATGCCCTCGAGGCGCTCGCGGCGCTCCTGTCGGCGAACGCCCGCTACGGGCTCGCGCTCGAGGTCGCGCTCGCCGCCGTCGCCCTCGACCCGCTGCGGGAGAGCGCCCACCGCGCCGTCATCGAGGTCCACGTCAGCGAGGGCAACCTGGCCACGGCGCTCGCCCAGCACGAGCGCTTCCGCAGCCGGCTGGCCCGTGAGCTGCGGATCGCGCCCAGCCCGCAGATGGACGCCCTCGTCGCCCGGCTGCACCGCCCCAGCCCCGACCCGACCCCAGGGAGGCCGCCATGGCCACCGAAGCACGCGCACGCCCGCGTCACCCCCTGAGCCGTCGACCCGGCGCCGCGCGAGCCGCCGTCACGGCGGTGGCCGCAGCGGTCGCCGTCGCATCGCTGACGGCCTGCGAGAACACGACGCGCTCGTCACGCAGCTCGACGAGCAGCTCGAGCCGGTCGGTCGTCGTCATCTCCGCCGGCGACGACGTCTGCTGGCGGGTCACCGTCGACGGCCGCGAGCGGAAGGGCTGCGGGGATGCCGAGTTCACCGACCGGTCCGGCACCACGACCGCCACGGTGCTCAAGACGACGGACGGGTCGCGGGTCAGGATCAAGCTCGTCGTCGACGGGCGCACGGTCGACAGCGGGAGCGTCAAGGGCCGCATGCACTACGTGAGCGTCGAGTCGTCGTCCGACGGCTGACGCCCTCGACGGCCGACGTCACGGGCCCACCGTGGTGCCGGTCACCGACCCACCGTGGTGTCAGTCGTCGTCGCCGTGGTCCTCGACGGTCGTCCGCGGGCGGCCGTCGACGCAGCGCGCGTGCACCTCGATCGCGTCCGACGTGCGGCTGAGGTCGATCTCGGCCTCGTCGCGGCCGGACACCTTGCCCCGTCCGCTCCAGCCCTGGTCCGGCGTGACGACGTAGTCGATCGGGTCGGACGGCGAGCAGGTCACCGTGACCGAGCCGCCCCGGGTGTCGACCGTCTCGGAGCGGGGCCGGGCCGAGCTGGACGGCCGCGGCGTCGTCGTCGACGTCCGCGGGGCGGGCGACGTCGTCCGCCGCCCGGTCGGCGGGTCGGCCGGGGTGGTGCCCGGCCGGCTCTCCCCCGCCGCCGGGCCGGTCGCGGCGGGTTCGCCGACGGTCGGCGCGACACTGGGGGCCGGGGCGGTCGTCGACGACGTCGGGGCCGGCGCGGGGGTCGGTGACAGGGCGCCGTCCGCGGCGTCGGACGGCGACGGGAGCGAGCTGTTCCGGACCGGCTGGTCCCCGAGCACGCGGACCTGACGGCCGGCGGAGTCGATCGCGTACCAGGCGACGGTGGCCACCGCTCCGACGCAGAGGAACCACACGGACGCGACGAGCATCCATCGCGTGAGCCTCATCGCGACACCTCCACGCGCGAAGGGTACGCAGCCACCGGCCACGTCGTCCGGCGCTCGGGTGATCCGTCCGGCCGGCCCGCGACGCACCCAGCGTTGCCTACCCGGGGGGGCATGGGCGTACCGTCCGCGTCGTGGCCGTGATCCTGCTCGTGGAGGACGACTCCGGAATCCGTTCCGCGCTGACCCGCGCGCTCACCGAGCGCGGGCACGCCGTGCACTGGCAACCGGCGGGCCTGCCGGGCCTGCAGTCGGTCATCGACGACCGGCCGGACGTCGTCCTGCTCGACCTGGG
>DAIOGQ010000496.1:0-2087 GCA_036745175.1 Kineosporiaceae bacterium | reverse complement strand
CCGACTCACCGCCCCCCGACCCCGACTCACCGCACCCCGACCCCGACTCACCGCCCCCCGACCCCGACTCACCGCCCCCCGGGATCAGCTCCAACCGGGTCATTCCGCCGCGGGCGAACGCCGTTTCACCCGGACGGCCCCTCATATCCCCGTCCCGCCCGGCCGATAACGCGCGTAAGTCGTCGGCAGTGCAGCAGCGGATCTGAGCGGTCCGCCCGACCGGAGAGGAGGTCGGCGATGAACGTCATCCATCAGGGGTCCGTCCCGGCGCCACTGGCCGCCCCGATGCCCGTCCAGCGCCCGGCGGGGGTTGAGCGGTCCCCGGACTCCGGCGCGCGCCACACCTCCGAGCACGGCGCGCCGCCCAAGCGTCCCGAGCCGGAGGCGCCCAGGCTGCCGCCGCTCAAGCCGGTCTCGACCCGGGAGTTCCGCGTCATGCTCGGCGCGCTCCCGGTGAGCGCCCTGGGCAGGTCCGGCGACCGTGCGGGCACGCTCGACGTCTACGCCTGACAGCCTCCGAAGATCACCGGTACCCGACCGAACGGGTCACAACCGTCGCCCTGCGGGTCGACGGCTGACGATCTCGACGGCTCGCTGCCTCCCCGCCGTCGCGCACGGGCGCCCCGTCGCCCATACTTGAAGGCCGCACTCGGCCGCCCGCACCCGCACCCGGGACGCGGGCGCACCTTCGCCGACGGCCCCGGGGAGGACCGCTGAGCACCGCCGACCTGCACCGTGACCTCGATCGTGAGGTCGGGCGCGAGCAGGCGTACGTCGACCGGCTCTACGGGCACCTCGACGGCCTGCGCGAGCGGACCGCCCGCTCCCTCGAGCAGGTCCGCCGCGCGCCCGTCGTCCCGACCCCGGGCGGCCGGGCCGAGCGGGACGCCTTCGACGCCCTCCACACCGAGCGGCTGCGTCAGCTGTCCGCCGTCGAGGAGCGCCTGGCGTTCGGACGCCTCGACCTCGTCACGGGCGAGAGCCGCTACGTCGGCCGGATCGGGCTGTCGGACGACGAGCGCGCCCAGCTCCTCCTCGACTGGCGGGCACCGGCGGCGTCCGCGTTCTACCAGGCGACCGCCGCGAGCCCGCAGGGCGTCGTCCGGCGCCGGCACATCGCGCTGCGCGGGCGCACCGTCTCGGGCCTGGACGACGAGGTGCTCGACGCCGAGAGCCTGGCGACCGCCGCGGCGGCCGGCGGGGACCTCGCGACGATCGCCGGCGAGGGCGCGCTGATGTCGGCGCTCACCGCGCACCGCACGGGCCGGATGCGGGACATCGTCGCGACCCTCCAGGCGGAGCAGGACCGGGTCGTACGCGCCACGCTCGCCGGCGTCCTCGTCGTCCAGGGCGGTCCGGGCACCGGCAAGACCGCGGTCGCCCTGCACCGCGCGGCCTACCTGCTCTACACGCACCGCGAGCGGATCGCCCGCAGCGGCGTCCTCGTCGTCGGTCCGAGCACCGTCTTCCTGCGCTACATCGAGCAGGTCCTGCCGAGCCTCGGCGAGACCGGCGTCGTCCTGTCGACCCCTGGCCAGCTCTTCCCGGGCGTCGACGCGACCGGGCGCGACCGGCCGGACGTCGCCGTCGTCAAGGGCGACCTGCGGATGGCGGACGTCGTCAAGGCGGCCGTCCGCCGCCGGCAGCGCCGGCTGACGACGCCGATCGGGCTGACGATCGACGGCGACGAGGTCGAGCTGCGGCCCCGGGTCGTCGCCGACGCCCGCGGCCGGGCCAGGCAGTCCGGCAAGCCGCACAACGAGGCCCGGGTGACGTTCGTCCGGCACGTCCTGGACGACCTCGCGGGCCAGCTCGCCCAGGCCCGCGGGATCGCCGGCGAGGAGGACGAGCGCGGCCCGCTCCTGGAGGAGCTGCGCACCCACCCGGACGTCCGGCGCGAGGTGAACCTGCTCTGGCTGCCGATGTCGGCCACCGGCGTCGTCACCGAGCTGCTCACCCGGCCCGACCGGCTCGCCGCGGCGGCCGACGGCATCCTCTCCGATCGCGAGCAGGCCCTGCTCCTGCGTGGACCGCTCGCCCCGTGGACGCCCGCCGACGTGCCGCTCCTCGACGAGGCCGCCGAGCTC
>DAIOGQ010000495.1:0-2123 GCA_036745175.1 Kineosporiaceae bacterium | reverse complement strand
GGCGATCGGCTCGTCGTACTGCGACGTCTGGAAGTTCTTCGGCATGTCCGGGTAGAAGTAGTTCTTCCGGGCGAACCGGCACCACGGTGCGATCGTGCAGTTGAGCGCGAGGCCGATCCGGACGGCGGACTCCAGCGCCCGGGCGTTGAGCACCGGCAGGGCGCCGGGCAGCCCGAGGCAGACCGGGCAGACCTGGGTGTTCGGCTCGGCGCCGAACTCCGTCGGGCAGCCGCAGAACATCTTCGTCGCCGTGTTGAGCTCGACGTGCACCTCGAGCCCGAGGACGGGGTCGAACCGCTCGACGACCTCGTCGTACGGCAGCACCGGCTCGGCGGTGTCGGTCAGGGTCATCACGCCACCTCGGTCGAGCTCGTCAGGTCGGGCACCCGGTCCAGCAGTGGTCCGCCCCAGCGCCGCAGCAGCGACGCCTCGAGGACGGCCCCCACCCGGTACAGCCGGTCGTCGGCACCGGCCGGGGCGAGGATCTGCAGGCCGGTCGGCAGACCGTCCTCGTCGGCGAGGCCGCTCGGCAGCGACATCCCGGGGACGCCGGCGAGGTTCGCCGGGATCGTCGCGACGTCCTGCAGGTACATCGCGAGCGGGTTGTCGATCTTGTCGCCGAGTCGGAACGCCGTCGTCGGCGACGTCGGCGACACGAGCACGTCGGCCTGCCCGAACGCGGCCGCGAAGTCGCGCTGGATGAGGGTTCGGACCTTCTGCGCGCTGCCGTAGTAGGCGTCGTAGTACCCGGACGACAGCGCATAGGTTCCGAGGATGATCCGGCGCTTGACCTCGTCGCCAAAGCCGGCCGCCCGGGTGGCCGCCATCACCTGCTCCGCCGTCGGCGCGCTCACCCCTTCGGGGAGCACGCGGAGGCCGTAGCGCATCGCGTCGAACTTGGCGAGGTTGCTGCTCGCCTCGCTCGGCAGGATGAGGTAGTACGCCGCGAGCGCCGCCGTGAAGCTCGGGCAGGCGACCTCGACGACCTTCGCCCCCGCCTCGGTGAGCGAGGTGACAGCCTCGTCGAACCGGGCGAGGACGCCCGCCTGGTAGCCGTCGCCGGACAGCTCGCGGACGACGCCGACCGTCACGCCGTCGAGATCGCCGGCGGCGCCCGCCCGGGCGGCGGCGACGACGTCGGGGTACTGGTCGGTCAGGCTCGTGGAGTCCATCGGGTCGTGGCCGGCCATGACGGCGTGCAGGAGCGCGGCGTCCAGGACGGTCCGTGCGCACGGACCGGCCTGGTCGAGGCTGCTCGCCAGCGCGACGAGCCCGTACCGGGAGACCGCGCCGTACGTCGGCTTCACCCCCACGGTGCCGGTGACGGCCGCCGGCTGGCGGATCGAGCCGCCGGTGTCGGTGCCGATCGCGAGCGGGGCCTCGAACGCGGCGAGCGCCGCCGCGGAGCCGCCCCCGGAGCCGCCCGGGATCCGGTCGAGGTCCCAGGGGTTCCGGGTCGGGCCGTACGCGGAGTGCTCGGTCGACGAGCCCATCGCGAACTCGTCCATGTTCGTCTTGCCGAGCACGACGAGGCCGCTGTCCCGGATCCGGCGCACGACGGTCGCGTCGTAGGGCGGCACCCAGCCGCGCAGGATCGCGCTGCCGCACGTCGTCGGCAGGCCGCGCGTCGTCATGACGTCCTTGACCGCGATCGGCACCCCGGCCAGCGGCGGCAGCGTCCGGCCCGCGGCCCGCGCGTCGTCGACGGCCCGGGCGTCGGCGAGCGCGGCCTGCGCCGCGACGTGCAGGAACGCGTGCACGGAGCGTCCGGTCGCGACGCCCGCGTCGTCGCGGTCGCCGTCGACGGCGGCGATCCGGTCGAGGTGCGCCTGCGTCACCTCGACCGAGGACACCTCACGGGCCGCCAGCGCCGTGGCGAGGCCGGCGGCGCTGGCCCGGGTGAGGTCCCCGAGCCCGGGGGCGGTGTCGGCCATCAGTCCTCCTCGAGGATCCGCGGCACGCGGAACCGATGCTGCTGCGCGGCCGGTGCCCCGGCGAGCGCCTCGTCGGCGGTCAGGCACGGCCTCGGCTCGTCGGGCCGCGTGACATTCGTCAGCTGCATCGGGTGGCTCGTCGCGGGGACGTCGTCGCCGGCCACCTCACGGACCGTCGCCACCGCGTCG
>DAIOGQ010000494.1:0-2133 GCA_036745175.1 Kineosporiaceae bacterium | reverse complement strand
AGCCCGGCCGGTACGACCGCGGGCGCTGCTCCCGCGGCCGGTCGGGTGGCCGGGCCGAGCGCCCAGCCGGCGGCGACGGCGAGCGGGCCGGCGAGCGCGACTGCGGCCACCACAGCAGCGACCGGCGCCGAGGCCCGGTCGAGGCGGCGCGGCACCCGGCGCCGGGCGGCAGCGAGGACGCCGTCCGCACCGACCGCGGCAGCGACGAGCAGCCCCAGCGTGAGGAGCGAGAGCCCCGGTCCGGCCCAGCCGGGCGCCGCGCCGGTCGGCGTGCCGGCGACCTCGACGCGCTCGGCGGCCATCGCGGCTGCGAGCCCGGCGACCGCGGCCACCCAGGCGACGGCGGCGACGGCCCAGCGGCGGCGCAGCAGCCCCACGACGGCCCCGAGAGCAACGGGCGCGACAAGGACGAGCAGCGCCGCGAGAGCGACCCGGGCCGCGTCGGTGCCCGCGACGTCGACGACCGGCGCGAGCGCGCCGAGCAGGTCGGCGGGGGTCCGCGGCACGAGCAGGAGGTGCCAGAGCGCGGGGGCGGCGCCCGCCGAGGGGACCGTCGGCTGGGCCGGGTCGGCCAGCAGCAGGCGCGGCGCGTCGGCGACGGCCACCCACCACGGCAGCAGCAGCACGGCGGGGACGACGGCCGTCAGGGTGAGGACGGCCGCGCGCCGGCCGGCCGCCACGGCGAGGACGGCGAGCGCGACGGCCGCCGGGACGGCGAGCGACGGGGCCGCGGCGAGGACGGCGGTGAGCAGAAGCCCGGCGGCCGACGCCGCCGCGACCGAGCGCCGGGTCGCCGCCCGGCCGAGCGCGAGGGCGAGCAGCGGCAGGAGCAGGTGCGCGAGCACCGACGCCGGCCGGCCGGCGGACACCGCGCCGAGCAGCGCCGGGGCCGCGGCCCAGACCGCGGCGGCCCAGACCCGGACGCCCCGCGACCGGGTGAGGGCCCCGGCTGCGACCCAGGCCGTGAGTGCAGACAGCGGGAGCCCCAGCACGACGAGGCCGACCAGGGCCGTCCCGGGCGATCCGCCCGCCAGGACGCCGAGCCCGGCGAGAACGGTGTCGAACGGGTCCGGCGCGCCGGGCGCACCGAGCCCGAGCGGGCGCCAGCCGGACCGTGCGAGCGCCCACAGGTCGCCGGCCCGGCCGGGGGCCGGCAGCAGTACGTGACTGGTGAGCGCCCCGGTGCCGGTCAGCACGTCGCGCAGCGCGGCGGCTGCGGCGGCACCGGCCGCGACCGTCACGGCCACCGGGCCGGCGACGCCGCTGCGGCCGGGGCGGACCGTTCCGGCGTCGACCCGCGCGGCGACCGGGGCGAGGGCGGTCGGGCTCTCGCTCGGGCTCTCGGTCAGGGACTCGCTCGGGGACTCGCTCAGGGACTCGGTCGCGCGCTCGGTGGGGCCCTCGGTCGGGTCCTCGGCCGTCGCGGTGTCCGCACCGGGAGCGGCGGCGGGGACCGCGGTGTCCGCCGCCGTCCGCTCGGTCGCCGGGACGACGGCCGGGGCACGGGCGGCGGTCGCCTCGACCGTCGCAGCAGCCTTCGCGACGGACCGCGCGGCGGCCGTCGAGACGGCCTTCCTGCCGGCCCGGGCCGAGGCGCTCGGCGACGACTCGATCGCGAGCGTCGACGCGGCCCAGGCGGCCAGCGCGTCCCGGTGCCGGCGCATCGCCGTTCGGCGCCCCGCGAGCAGCGGGTCGAGGGTGCCGCGCGGCACGACCTGCTGTCGCTGCGCACGACGGCGCGATCGCAGCCAGCGTCGCGGCGTCGCGAGGACGACCGCGGCCGCGGCCAGCTCGTCGACGGCGCGGTCCGGCTGTTTCAGGACGAGCCGCCAGACGGACCGCCAGGGCGCGGCGAACGCCGTCCACAGCAGGAGGAACGGCACGGCCGACGCGCCGGCGTCGGCCAGCCGCAGGTGCAGGGCGTCGCGCCGGTCGGCGCGGTACCAGGAGCGGCGGACGGCCGGGCGTCCCGCCGGGCCGGACCCGGCGTGCGCGACGACGGCGGTCGGGACGACGACCACCCGGTGGCCGGCGAGCCGGACGCGGCGGCACACGTCGATGTCGTCACGGGCGTGGGCCAGGCTCGGGTCCGGACCGCCGAGGGCCTCCCAGACGTCGCGGCGCACGAGCATG
>DAIOGQ010000493.1:0-2139 GCA_036745175.1 Kineosporiaceae bacterium | reverse complement strand
CGTCCTCGACGACGGCGAGTTCCTCGAGGTGCAGCCGCTCTTCGCGCCGAACATCCTCGTCGGCTTCGGCCGGGTCGAGGGCCGGTCGGTCGGCGTCGTCGCGAACCAGCCGATGCAGTTCGCCGGCACCCTTGACATCGACGCGAGCGAGAAGGCCGCCCGGTTCGTCCGCACGTGCGACGCCTTCAACGTGCCGGTGCTCACCTTCGTGGACGTCCCCGGGTTCCTCCCCGGCACCGACCAGGAGTGGAACGGCATCATCCGCCGCGGCGCCAAGCTGATCTACGCCTACGCCGAGGCGACGGTCCCCAAGGTCACGGTCATCACCCGCAAGGCGTACGGCGGTGCGTACGACGTCATGGGCTCCAAGCACCTCGGCGCCGACGTCAACCTCGCGTGGCCGACGGCACAGATCGCCGTCATGGGCGCGCAGGGCGCGGTGAACATCCTCTACCGGCACGAGCTGCGGGACGTGGCGCAGGCCGGTGGCGACGTCGACGCCGAGCGCCGCGGCTTCATCACCGAGTACGAGGACACCCTCGCCAACCCCTACATCGCCGCCGAGCGCGGCTACGTGGACGCCGTCATCCCGCCCTCCGCGACCCGCCGCGAGGTGGTCCGGGCGCTACGGATGCTCCGGACCAAGCGCGCGACGCTGCCGCCCAAGAAGCACGGGAACATCCCGCTGTGAGCGCGAAGGACGACGCGGCCCCGCCGCCGACGTCGCACGCCGGGCCCGGCCGGACCGGGCCGACGCTTCGCGTCGTCGCAGGCGACGCGACCGCCGAGGAGATCGCCGCCGTCCTCGCCGTCGTCACCGCCCGCGGCGCGGGGCGGGCGGAAGCGGGCGCCGCCGGTCCGGGCGCCGACGGTCCGGGCGCCGACGGTCCGGGCGCCGAGGAGTGGTCCGCCCACGGCCACGCGCACCGGCACGTGCGAGCGACGTTCACCCCGAGCGCGAACGGCTGGCGGACGTCCTACTGGCCGCGCTGACCCGGGTCCTCGCCACGCGCCGTTCCCCAGGAGACTCCCGCGGCAGACTGCCGCCGAAGTCTTCTGCGCCGACCACCGAGTCGGCGCAGCGCCGGCTCATCGCCGGCTCATCGGGCAGCCCGGCCGGCACGGCCGCGGGGTGCCGGTCCAGCCGTGCAGCCGCAGGACCCGCACGACCTGCGCGGCGACGTCGCACGGGTCGGTGACGACCTCCCGCCACCCGTACCGCAAGGTCACCTCACCCACCTCCGTCAGCGCGTTGTCCCGGCCCCGGTCGCGGAACCGCGCCCCAGTCCGGGTGCGCCTCCCGCCCGTCGAGCTCCACGACGAGACGCCAGGGGCGGTACCTGAGGTCGTGGTAGCGCCGCCGTCCGTCGGCCCCGTCCTCGGGTCGGTTGCGTTCCGCCCGAGGCAGCCTGTGGCGACGCTCCACGTCGTGGAGCCAGCGGTGCTCGAGCGGCGACTGCACGCCGTCCGCCGCCTCCGCGAGGAGCTCGACGACGAGACGTCGCCACCGGTGCCGGGGCCGGTTCGCGAGCGCCTGCGACAGCCGGGCCGCCGTGGTGTGCCGGGCCCGGGTCGCGAGCAGCACCAGGTCGACCACCCGGCCTGCGTCGGCGGCGTCGTGGGTGACGTCGAGCAGGGCGGCCTCCAGCCGCAGCCGCGGCGGGAGCGCCACGGGATGCACGCAGGACGCCAGGGCGGTCCGGGTCACGATGCGGACGCCCGGCTGCGGCCGGACCCGCCGCGACTGCGGCACGCACACCGTGACGACCTCGGGCGCCGTGTCGAGGACCCCGCAGAGCCACAGCGCCGCGCTGCCTCCCACGGCGGCGGCGGCCGGCCGCCCGGCGTAGAGCACCGCGCCCCAGATCCGCGCCGACGCCGGCAGCGGACCGGTGAACGTGGCATAGACCCCCGGCAGCAGCCCGGTCCACCGACCCGCGTCGAGCAGGGCGCCTACCCCGCCCGGGGTGACCCCCAGGGCGAGGAGCTGGCGGCGGGCGACGACCCCGGCCTGCGCGTCGGCGAGCTCGGACCACACCGGGCCCGCAGCATGCACCGCCGCGCGTCCGCGTCGCCGTCCCACCACACCCGTGATCATGGCCGAGCAGGGCCCTGCCGCGTCGATCATGGCGCCGACCT
>DAIOGQ010000492.1:0-2146 GCA_036745175.1 Kineosporiaceae bacterium | reverse complement strand
AACGGGTTCGGACATCTCCCGGTGTGCATGGCGAAGACCCACCTGTCGATCTCCTCCGACCCCAAGCTGCTCGGCGCACCGACCGGCTGGCGGCTGCCGGTGCGCGAGGTGCGGGCGTCCGTGGGAGCCGGCTTCGTCTACGCGATCTGCGGTGACATGCGCACGATGCCGGGCCTG
The DNA here is from genome assembly GCA_036745175.1 of Kineosporiaceae bacterium. Lineage (GTDB taxonomy): Bacteria > Actinomycetota > Actinomycetes > Actinomycetales > Kineosporiaceae > R-H-3. The sequence goes on along the minus strand of DAIOGQ010000492.1, from coordinate 1,969 downwards.
TCGACCAAGCCGGCGGCCTTCGGGATCGACCTCGACGAGAACGGGGAGATCGTCGGGCTGTCCTGAGCGCCGCCGCCGTGGCTCCCGCCCGCGGCGCGGCCCCCGGGCGACGGGGCCGGCGAGCACGCCGACCGGCCCCGCGCCCGGTCGGTCAGGCCTTGCCCCAGATGTCGTCGATGGCCTGGACGGCCTCGGCCGGCTTCGGCGCCTCGTCGAAGTCGATGACGATGCTGTAGGCGCTGAAGGTCTCGCTGGTCCGCCAGCACAGGAGCATGGTGGGCCGGACGCCGACCCGGCCGCCGTCCGCGAACTCGAAGTTCTGCGTGCAGCGGGCGTTGCCGTGCTTCTTCCCCTCGTCCGCGGCCCAGGCGAGCTCGAGCTTGCCCGACAGGTCGCTGCGGGCCGCCACGACGCGGATCGTCTTGCGGTCCTTCGCCGTGCCGTACTGCCTGCCGACGACGGTCGCGTCGCCGACGGCGGCCTGGGCCTTGGCCCGCCAGCCGTCGTCCTGGCTGAAGTCCTGGTCGGCGGCGGCGGCCGCCAGCCCGCCGACCTTGTCCGGCACCGAGACCGGTGCCGTCGCGGGACCGGACGGGCCCGACCCGCCGAGGACGCCGAACAGGGCTGCCGCGCCCGTGCCAGTCGCGAGCACGGCGACCCCGGCCGCCCACAGCACCGGCTTGGTGCTGCGGCCGGCGGTGCGGCGTCCGGACGGCTGGGGGGTGACGGTGCCAGTGGTCGGCTCGACGTCGTGCTGGGTGCTCATGCGGGTCCTCCGTTGCGCCTGATGGGTGATCGATCCACCAGTGGTGTCGGGTCGCAGCCCGACGACCTTGAGCCGTTCCGGTGACGCACGACGACGGCCCGGGCCAGATGGCCCGGGCCGCCGCCGGTGGAGCAGGGTTGCGACTCGGTCAGTACGGGGCGACCGTGAACGTCGAGCCGCTGCTGATGATCGACTCGGAGTAGAGCGTGTTGTTCGTCGCCGCGTCGATCTGGCCGTCGTTGACCACCGTGAGCGTGTAGACGCCGTTGGCGATCGCGGAGTTGGCCGACTGGTTGAACGCCTTGAGGGTGTTCAGCGTGCAGATGAGCTCGGTGTCGCTGACGACGAGCACGTTGACGCACTCACCGGCCTCGCCGACCGTCTTCACGCTGGAGTTGTCCGTGGCGTCGTAGTCGCCCGACACGAGGTAGACGTGCGCGTTGGCGTCGTCCGGCGTGGTGCCGTCCGTCGTGCTGAAGTCCATGCCGCTGAAGCCGACACCCTGGACGTCGATGTCCGTCGCCACGGTGGACGTCGGCGCGGTCGCCGGGGCGATGACGATGCCGTTGGTGTAGCTGTAGGCGCTGGCCTTCGTCGCCGTGCCACCGGTCGTGGTGACCGAGAGCGTCAGGCCCGTGGCGGCCGCCTGCGGCGGGACCGTCGCGGTGAACGTCGTGCCGCTGACGACCGTGATCCCGGTCAGCGCGACGCCGCCGATCTTGGCGGTGAGGCCGGTGATGAAGTTGGTGCCGGTCACCGTGACGGTGCCGCCGCCGAGGGCGGGGCCGCTCGCGGGGGTGATGTAGTTGGACGACGCGATGGTCGGCTTGGCCGCGATCGTGTAGGCCGCGTTCGCCGCGAGCAGGCTCGTCGTGGTGCTCGAGCCGGGGTAGACGCAGACGAGCCAGTTGGCCGACGTCGCCGAGCCCTGGAGCGCGACGGTCGAGGGCACCGTGATGGCGATCTTCGTCGAGGACAGGATCTTCGGCGTCGCGTTGACGATGCCGGCCGTCGCCGAGACGGTGACCGGCGTCGAGTAGGCGGCCGAGCAGGCGGTGGTCGCGGTGGCCTTGTACTGGAACTGGGCGACGGCACCCGAGAAGAACTTGGCGGTCGTCGTGGTCGCCGTCAGCGTGTTGAGGCCGCCGGACGGGCCCGACGCGGCGCTGAGCGTCGCGGGGACGCTGGCGGCGAAGGCCGGGG
>DAIOGQ010000491.1:0-2149 GCA_036745175.1 Kineosporiaceae bacterium | reverse complement strand
AGGTCGACCAGCCCGGGCAGCAGGACGAGTCCGTCCGCGTCGAGGACCGCGGCACCGGGGGCCGACAGGCCGCGGCCGACCTCTGCGACCACGCCGTCGCGGACGAGCACGTCGGACGCCGCCGCGCCGAGCACCCGCGCCCCCTTGACCAGCCAGGTCCGGCTCACGCGAGCACCCCTTCCGTCGTCAGCGTGGCCTCGCCGGGGACGACCTCGTCCCGGGCGCCGGCGAGCAGGAGGTAGAGCACCGCCATCCGGACGGCGACGCCGTTCGTCACCTGCTCGACGATCGTCGAGCGCGCCGAGTCGGCGGCGTCCGCGGAGATCTCCAGGCCGCGGTTCATCGGGCCCGGGTGCATGACGACCGTGCGGTCGGGCAGCAGGGCGAGCCTGCGCGCGTCGAGGCCGTAGCGGCGGGAGTACTCGCGCGTGCTCGGGAAGTACGACGCGTTCATCCGCTCGGCCTGGACCCGGAGCATCATCACGGCGTCGAGGTCCCCGTGGCCGCCGCGCACGACGTCGTCCAGGTCGTAGGAGACCGCGCACGGCCACGACTCGACGCCGACCGGCAGCAGAGTCGGCGGCGCGACGAGGACGACGTCCGCCCCGAGCGTGTCGAGCAGCAGCACGTTGGACCGGGCGACCCGGCTGTGCAGGACGTCGCCGACCAGGGCCACCCGGCGTCCGGCGAGGTCGGCCCCGGCCGCCTGCGGTCGGGCCATGTGGCGACGCATCGTGAACGCGTCGAGAAGGGCCTGCGTGGGGTGCTCGTGGGTGCCGTCGCCGGCGTTGACGACCGCGCCGCGGGTCCAGCCCGCGTGGGCGAGCCGGTGCGGCGCGCCCGAGGCGGGATGCCGGACGACGACCGCGTCGGCGCCCATCGCCTCGAGGGTCAGCGCGGTGTCCTTGAGGCTCTCGCCCTTGGACACGCTCGACCCCTTGGCCGAGAAGTTGATGACGTCGGCCGAGAGCCGCTTGGCGGCGGCCTCGAACGAGATCCGGGTCCGGGTGGAGTCCTCGAAGAAGAGGTTGACGACGGTCCGGCCGCGCAGCGTCGGCAGCTTCTTGATCTCGCGCTGCTGGGTCGCGGCCATCTGCTCGGCGACGTCGAGGACCGCGACGGCCTCGGCACGGTCGAGGTCGGCGGCCGACAGCAGGTGCCTCATGCCGGCGCCCCCGTCCCGGCCTCGATGCGGACCTCGTCGGTGCCGTCGACCTCCTCGAGCGCGACGTGCACGCGCTCCTGGAGCGAGGTCGGGAGGTTCTTGCCGACGTGGTCGGCCCGGATCGGCAGCTCGCGATGGCCCCGGTCGACGAGCACGGCGAGCCGGACGACGCGGGGGCGGCCCAGGTCGGAGAGGGCGTCGAGGGCGGCGCGGATCGTCCGGCCGGTGAACAGCACGTCGTCGACGAGGACCACGACCTGGTCGTCGATCCCGCCGTCCGGCAGCCGGGTCGGCGCGATCGTCCGCACGGGCTGGCGGCGCAGGTCGTCGCGGTACATCGTCGCGTCGAGCGAGCCGACCGGGACGGGCCGTCCCTCGATCTCGGCGAGCCGGCGGCCGAGCCGCTCGGCCAGGGTCACCCCACGTGTCGGGATCCCGAGGAGGACGAGGTCGTCGGCACCCTTGTTGTGTTCGAGGACCTCGTGGGCGATGCGGGTCAGTGCCCGGCGGATCTCGGCCGCCTCGAGCACGGTACGGCGCGCTGACGTCACGCGACCGACCTCCTTCCCCGCCTCACGGGACGGGTCGTTAAAGGGTGGTCGTTGCAGCTCCGGCGGAGAACGCCCGCGGGAGCCCGGACCGAGGCTAGCAGGGGTGCGGCGGGCCCGTAGCGTCACCTCCGCGGCGCGCCGTCGCCGCCGGTGAACGGCAGGAAACGTCGCGGGACGTCCTCCGTTCGGAGGTGGACATATGCGGCGAAACCCCTAGAAAATCTACGCCGATCGGGTGTAGATCACGATGACTTCGGCGATCCTGCTTGACGAAGGAAGTAACTCTCCGTGACCATCACCGCATGGCCTCCGACTACGCCCGGGCGCTCGGCGCCCGACTCCGTGCGATCCGCACCCAGCAGGGCTTGTCCCTGCACGGTGTCGAGGAGAAGTCCGAGGGCCGCTGGAAGGCGGTCGTCGTCGGCTCCTACGA
>DAIOGQ010000490.1:0-2165 GCA_036745175.1 Kineosporiaceae bacterium | reverse complement strand
GCGAGCCTGTTCGACGGCCACGACGCGGCGATCAACATCATGCGGCGCATCCTCCAGGCGCAGGGCGCCGAGGTGATCCACCTCGGGCACGACCGGTCGGTGGCCCAGATCGTCGAGGCGGCGATCCAGGAGGACGTCCAGGGCGTGGCCGTGAGCAGCTACCAGGGCGGCCACGTCGAGTTCTTCGGCTACCTCGTCGACTCCCTTGCCGAGCGCGGCTGCGGGCACGTCCGGGTGTACGGCGGCGGCGGCGGGGTCATCGTCCCCGAGGAGATCGCGGCGCTTGCCGAGCGCGGTGTGACGATCTTCTCGCCGGAGGACGGCCAGAGGCTCGGGCTGGCCGGCATGATCAACACGATGGTCGCGACGTGCGACATCGACCTCGCGGACGACGTGACGCCGCTCGTCGGTCCACCCGGCTCGCGCGAGGCGCACGCGTCGGGCGGCGCGACCGGCCTCGACGCGGTCCTGTCCGGTGACGACCGCGCCCTCGCCCGGACCATCACGCTGCTCGAGGCCGGGCGAGCCGACCCCGCGCTCGTCGACGGGCTTCGGGCGGCCGCTGCGGCCCGGCACGCACCCGTCCTCGGCGTCACCGGGACCGGCGGTTCCGGCAAGTCCTCGCTGACCGACGAGCTCGTCCGGCGGCTGCGGGTCGACCAGGAGGACAAGCTGCGCATCGCCGTCCTCGCCGTCGACCCGACCCGGCGCCGCGGCGGCGGAGCCCTGCTCGGCGACCGGATCCGGATGAACGCGCTCGCGCCGGGTCGCACGTACTTCCGCTCGCTCGCGACCCGGGGCTCGGCGTCCGAGGTTCCCGACCACCTGCCCGACGTCGTCGCGGCCTGCCGGGCGGCCGGGTACGACCTCGTAATCGTCGAGACCCCCGGCATCGGCCAGGGCGACTCGGCGGTCGTCGACCTCGTCGACGTCTCGCTCTACGTCATGACGCCCGAGTACGGCGCGGCGAGCCAGCTCGAGAAGATCGACATGCTCGACCTCGCCGACGTCGTCGCCGTCAACAAGTTCGAGCGTCGCGGCGCGGAGGACGCCCGCCGGGACGTCGCCCGCCAGCTCGTCCGCAACCGGTCGGCGTTCGGCGTCCCGTGGGACGACATGCCGGTCTTCGGGACCAGCGCGGCCCGGTTCGCCGACGACGGGGTGACGGCGCTCTACCAGCACCTGCGCGACCTGCTGGCCGAGCGCGGGCTCGCCGCCGGGCCCGGCGTCCTGCCGCGGGTCAGCACGCGGACGAGCACCCGGCTGGCGACCGTCGTCCCGGCGGACCGGGTGCGCTACCTCGCCGAGATCGCCGCGACCGTCCGCGGGCACCATGCGCGCACGGGCGAGCTCGCCGAGCTCGCGCGCCGCCGGCAGCACCTGCGGACGACGCTCGACGCCCTCGCCGCTGCGGTTACTAGCGAGTCAGACCCAGTAGGTGGGTCTGACTCGCTAGTAACCGCGGCGGAGGCGGGGCGCGGGGCGGTGCAGCGTGTCGTCGAGCAGTCGGAGGCGGAGCTGTCCCGGCTCGACCCTGACGTCCTCGCCCTCGTCGACGGCTGGGCCACGACGGTCGACCGCTACCGCCAGGCGGAGTACGTCTACACCGTCCGCGCGCGCGAGCACCGCGTACCGCTGCGCCGCGAGACGCTGTCCGGCACGTCGGTGTCGCGGGTCGCGCTCCCCCGGTTCGGCGACGACGGCGACCTCGTGCGGTTCCTGCGGTCGGAGAACCTGCCGGGCTTCTTCCCCTTCACGGCCGGGGTGTTCCCGTTCAAGCGGGACGGCGAGGCGCCGGCCCGGATGTTCGCCGGCGAGGGCGACCCGTTCCGGACGAACCGACGCTTCCACCTGCTCTCGGCGGGGCAGCCGGCGACCCGGCTGTCGACGGCGTTCGACTCCGTGACGCTCTACGGCCGCGACCCCGACGAACGGCCCGACATCTACGGCAAGGTCGGCACGTCCGGCGTCTCGGTGGCGACGCTGGCGGACATGAAGGCGCTCTACGCCGGCTTCGACCTGTGCTCGCCCACCACGTCGGTGTCCATGACGATCAACGGTCCCGCACCCACGATCCTCGCGATGTTCCTCGTGACGGCGGTCGACCAGCAGGTCGACGCGTTCACCGCGGAGCACGGTCGCGCCCCGTCCGCCGACGAGGCCGA
>DAIOGQ010000489.1:0-2168 GCA_036745175.1 Kineosporiaceae bacterium | reverse complement strand
GTGGCGGGCGGGTGGCCGGTGCTCATGGCGCGCCTCCTGCCGCGGACGGGTCGCGCGTCAGGCGGCGCGCGGGTGGTCCGGCCCGGGCTGCGCGGGCCCGCCCGGCCGGCGCAGCGGGACCACGGGGGCGAGCCGGCGGTCGGCGGCGAGGGCCGCGAGCAGCGTGTGCCGGTCGCGCCCGCCGTCGACGGCCGCAGCGAGGACGCTCGTCAGCGCGAGGCTGAGCGGCAGGTCGGGCATGGTCCCTCCTTCGTCGGCGCGTCCGGGGCGTGACGTCGGGTCGACGCCGTCCCCGGTCGTACCCATGAGGTCGTCGTGCCGCCCGGGGACTTGAGCCCCGGGGCCCGCGAGAGTGCGCCGCCGGGACCCGGATCACCCGCCCGGCGGTCGTCCGGCCGCCCCGCGCCTGCGGAGCGTCACGACGTGGCTAGGCTGCGCACGGCGGTGCGCGACGCGCTGTCACGCCGGTGAGTGTTCTTCGGGAGGGTCCTGTGGCCAGCAGCGAGCGGACGCTCGTCCTCGTCAAGCCGGACGGCGTGCGCCGTGGCCTCACGGGGGAGGTGCTGCGGCGGATCGAGACCAAGGGCTACGTGCTCGTCGCGCTCGAGCTGCGGACGGCGTCCCGGGACGTCCTCGAGCAGCACTACGCCGAGCACATCGGCAAGCCGTTCTACGGCCCGCTCGTCGAGTTCATGAGCTCCGGACCGGTCGTCGCCGCCGTCGTCGAGGGCCAGCGGGTCGTCGAGGGCTTCCGCTCGCTCGCCGGCTCCACCGAGCCGACGCTCGCCCCGCCCGGCACGATCCGCGGCGACCTCGGGCGGGACTGGGGCACCCCGGTCCAGCAGAACCTCGTCCACGGCTCGGACTCGTCGGTGTCGGCCGCCCGCGAGATCGGGATCTGGTTCCCCGGGCTGTGACCCGCGCCGGGCGCCGGCCGGCCCGGACCTAGGTCGGAGCCGGGCGCGCCCGCCCAGACCTAACCTGGCGCCGGGTGCGTCCGCCGCGGGGCGCCCGGGAGGGTGCGCCATGCAGGCTCGGGTCGAACGGACGCTCGTCATCGTCAAGCCCGACGGCGTCGCGCGCGGCCAGGTCGGCGAGGTGCTGCGCAGGGTCGAGGCGAAGGGGTACTCGATCGTCGCGCTCGACGTGCGGGTGCCGGACGCGTCGACGCTCGCCGAGCACTACGTCGACCACGTCGGCAAGCCCTTCTACGCCGGGCTCGCCGCGTTCATGGCGTCCGGTCCCGCCGTCCTCGCCGTCGTCGAGGGGCGCCGGGTCGTCGAGGGCGTGATGGCGCTGTGCGGCCCGACCGACCCGACGCTCGCGCCGCCGGGCACGATCCGCGGCGACCTCGGCCGCGACCACGGTCACGGCCCGATGGAGAACGTCGTCCACCGCAGCGACAGCGCGGACGCCGCGGCGCGGGAGATCAAGGTCTGGTTCCGGCGGTGACGCGGCCGGGCACGGCAGCGGACGAGGAGTCCTGGGTCGCCCACCCGTTCGTGATGACACCTGTGACGCGGCAGTGCCACGATCGGGTCGTGTCCACCCACAACCCGCCCCAGACGATCTCCTACCCCGCGCCCGGGTCGCGGCCGGTGCACTCCGGGACGGAGCCGATCGACCCGCACGTCGTCGTCCTCTTCGGGGCCACCGGTGACCTGGCGCGCCGCAAGCTCCTGCCGGGCCTGGCCCGGCTCGGGACCTCCGAGCTCGCGCCGATGGTGCGCCTCGTCGCGACGTCCCTGGAGGACCTCGACGACGAGGGCTTCCGCGTCTTCGCCAAGCAGGCCGTCGAGGAGTTCGGCAACCAGCGGCTGCCGGCCGGCGCCTGGGACGAGTTCGCCGGTCGCGTCACGTACGTCCCGCAGGGTGCGGGCCCGCAGGCCCTGGCCGCGACCGTCACGGCCGCCGAGGCCGAGCTCGGGGCGAACGTGCAGCGGCTGCACTACCTCAGTGTGCCGCCGAAGGCGGCGCTGGCGGTCATCGCCATGCTCCGGGACGCCGGTCTGGTCGAGCGCTCGCGGGTCGTCATGGAGAAGCCGTTCGGCACCGACCTGCCGAGCGCCGTCGCGCTCAACAACCACCTGCACGAGACGTTCGACGAGAGCCGGATCTTCCGGATCGACCACTTCCTCGGCAAGGAGGCGGCGCAGAACATCCTCGCG
>DAIOGQ010000488.1:0-2187 GCA_036745175.1 Kineosporiaceae bacterium | reverse complement strand
CTCGACGTCATCGGGCTGGAGTGGCAGTACGTGCACGACGAGGCGTGCCGCTGGGAGCACGTGATGAGCGACCGGGTCGAGCGCAAGCTGCTCGGCATCCTCCACGACCCCCGCGAGTCCCCGTACGGCAACCCGATCCCGGGTCTGGACGAGCTCGGTGGGACCGCCGTCTCCGCGGCCGACTTCCGGACCGGCGTCGAGATGCTGACCACCGTCGTGGACGGCGCGCAGACCCCCGTCGAGCTCGTCGTCCGTCGGCTCGGCGAGCCGCTCCAGACGGACACCGAGCTCATGGGACGGCTCGCCGAGGCCGGGCTTCGGCCGGGCGCGCGCGTCTCGGCGTGTCGCGTTCACGACACGCTGCGTGTCGAGGCGCCCGGCGGAGTCCTCGACCTCACACCAGCGGTGGCGACTCACGTCTTCGTTGCGACGTTGTGAGCGGCATTCGTCACGCTTGGTGACCAAACGGGCGCTCTGACAGGTGACCCTGGACACCACCGTCACTCAGACGTGACATCGCTCGGGGCCGTCGGGTAGTTTCGGCCTCGCCTTCCTCCCCGTGGGGAAGGCCTCCGGGTGGACGCCGAGCTCTGCCACCTCCCGGAGCAAACCGACACCGCATGGCAGAGGCGGGGGACCCACTTTCGGCGCGACCGGTCGACGAGCAGCTGTCGGCGACCTGCGTGCCTTGGGGTGAAGCCCTCGGCGAACGGCTCCGCAACGGGCCGCTCCGCCAGGGCCGGGCGACCTTTCCCGCCCGAACCCGACAGCTCACCTCGAAGGCGTCCGGAGAGGTTCGTCGTGCCCGACCGCAGTACTGCGCGCCATCGCGCGTCCCAACGACCGCTCACCCCGCTCGACTCCCTCGGCCAGACCCTGACCGGACAGCTCACCGCCGTCACCGACCAGTTCGGGTCCGTGACGCGCAACGGCGCGGTCCTCGCCCTCTCGACCGGTCTCGTCGCCACGATGGGCCTGCCGGCCAGCGCGGTCGTCAAGACCGCTCCGGAGAACGGCGCCTCCTTCGCCCGGAGCTCGGTCGTCAGCGCGGCGGCCGTCCCCCTGCCGGCCTCCGTCGTCGGCGGCGCCGCCGTGACGGCGTCCGACGCCGCGAAGGTCACCTTCGAGCGCGACGCCCTCTCCGTGCGGCGGGCCGCCCCCAAGCCGAAGCCCACGGCGAAGCCCCGCGTCGTGGAGAAGGCCTCCCGCTCCTCGACGCGCAGCACCGCGGCCACGCCGACGACGAAGACCACGGCCCGGGTGAAGTCCGCCGCCGGCACCTCCCGCAGCGCCGCCGTCAACATCGCGCGTCAGTACCTCGGCATCCCGTACCGCTACGGCGGGACGACGACCGCGGGCTTCGACTGCTCGGGCTTCTCGAAGTTCGTCTACGCGAAGATCGGCGTGACGCTGCCCCGGACGTCGAGTGCCCAGTACGCCGCCACCCGGCGGGTCTCGCGGAGCGAGGCGCTGCCCGGCGACCTCGTCTTCTTCTTCAGCGGTGGCCGCGTGACCCACCTCGGGATCTACACCGGCGGCAACATGATGATCGACTCCCCGCGCTCCGGGAAGTCGACGAGCGAGCGCGCGATCTGGTCGAGCAACGTCGCCTTCGGTCGCCCCTGACGTCGCCGGCGGCGTCGGCCCCCGACAACTGAACAGCACCTGCACGACCTCGAGCGACGTCGTCCTGACGTCCGAAGCGCGGACCGCCGGTCCGGCCCGGTCGCCCCCCGGGTCGGCGCCCCCACGGGGGTCCGCCGCACAGCCTGACGGCCCGTCCGGTCGCCCCCCGGATCGGGCCGTCGGGTGCTTTGCGGTCCGCCGCGGCCTGCTCGGAGGGCGTTCGATACCCATCCGAGACCAAAATCTCACCCGCAAAACCATGTGCTGACCCCACTACCGTTCTCTACGCTTCGGTCCAGAGGCGCTCGAGAACCGGTCCCGGGAGGTTCAGGTGCACGACGCAGTACGCAGCGTGGCCGCCGCACTTGCCTGTGCGGCGCGGCCCGCTGCCGCTGCTCGTGTGGAAGGCGTCGTCCCGTCGGGGGCGGCGCCTTCGGTCGTCCCGGGGTCCCGGTCCTCTGGCGCCCGCGGCGGGCACGCCCCGCCGTCGTAGTGCGTCGCGACGCCACCAGCCAGGTGACGTCGACGAGGGAAGGGAGGTGACGGCATGCGCACCCTGGT
>DAIOGQ010000487.1:0-2188 GCA_036745175.1 Kineosporiaceae bacterium | reverse complement strand
CGGCGCGCTGCTGCTGGAGCGCTCCGCGTCCGGCGAGGTCGTCGTCCCCGACGACGCCCTGCTCTCGGCCGGGGACCTCGGCGTGGCACCGCTCGCCGTGGCTCGTGACGACCCGGGCGCCGCGGCGACCGAGACGACCGTCCTCGAGCTCTGCACGGAGCCGGGCCCTGGCGACGACCGGGCGGCAGGCGGTCGCACGGTGCAATGGTCCGGGCCGGCCGTCCATCAGGAGGTGTGGTCGTTCGGCACCGCCGTCCGGGTCTTCGCTGCGCAGGGTGCTCGTGAGCAGCTCGGCCACCTGCGTCGCGCCGTCGGGGTCTGCACCGGCAGCGTCGGCTGGTCGAGGGAGCCGGTCGCCGGGCTGCCAGGCGATGAGAGCCTGCTGACGAGCGTCCTCATCGGTGAGCCCGGGCAGGCGGAGCGCAACGCCAAGGCCGTCGGGGTCGTCCGGGTCGGCCGGGTCACGGTGGGGGTCGACGTCACCGTCCCGGGCGGCGTCGGCACCGACGAGCGGGCCCGTCGTGCACTGGCCGTCGAGCGCGCCCGGACGCTGCTCGTGCGGGCCCGCGAGCGGGTCGCGCGCCTCGCCGAGGCGGCCGGGAACGACCCGACCCTGCGGTGAGCGTCCGCGGGGTGCGGGAGACTGGGGGAGTGTCCCGCAGCAACCGACCCCGCCGGCGGGGACGCCCGACCGGGGAGGCGACCGGGGGGCCGGACGACGGCCTCGCGGATCGCGACCGACTGCTGGCCGGCGTCGGTCGGCGCGAGGAACACGCCGACGGCGCGTGGGTCGTCCGCACCGTGAGCGGGGCAGCGACGACCAAGGCGTACCGCTGTCCCGGCTGCGACCACGAGGTGACGCCCGGGACGCCGCACGTCGTCGTCTGGTGGGACGAGGCGATCGTCGACTTCGGCGGCGTCGCCGACCGCCGGCACTGGCACACACCGTGCTGGGCTGCCCGGGGCCGCCGGGGGCCGGGGCGTTGATCGACCCGCGTCCGGCCCTGTCACGGGTCACAGGACCAGGATCCCGGGTGACGGAAGAGACAGACGAGCTAGATTCGGACGCCGTGACCGGTCGTGAGATGCGGTTGTCGGTGACGACGCACGGCGACGTCACGGCGGACCCGCCGCTCGTCCTCCTGCACGCGTTCCCGCTCGACGCCTCGATGTGGGACGGCGTCCTGCCCGGGCTGCGCGGGGCGGGACCCGTCCTGACCGTCGACCTCCCCGGCTTCGGTGGCTCGCCGGTGCCGGACGGGGAGCCCTCCATCGACGTCGTCGCGGACGCCGTTGTCGGCGTCCTCGACGCCGGCGGGCACGACCGGGCCGTCCTCGTCGGCTGCTCGATGGGCGGCTACGTCGCACTGGCGCTCGCCCGCCGGCACCCGGAGCGCGTCGCCGGCCTGGCACTCGTCGACACCAAGGCCGAGGCGGACGGCGAGGAGGCGCGGACGAACCGGGAGAGGATCGCCCGGGCGGTGACCGGGGACGCCGGCACCCGGGCACTGCTGCCGATGGTCGACAGCCTGCTCGGGCCCGTCACCCGCGCCGACCGGCCGGACCTCGTCGAGGCGGTCCGCGGCGCGATGCTCCGGGCGCGTCAGCCGGCCGTCGCCTGGGCGCAGCGGGCGATGGCGGCCCGGGCGGACTCGACCGACCTGCTGCCCGGGATCGTCGTCCCTGCGGCGGTGGTCGTCGGCGAGGACGACGCCGTCACGGGCCCCGACCTCGCTCGCGCCATGGCGGCCGCCCTGCCGGACGCTGTCCTCACCGTCGTCCCGCGGGCGGGCCACCTGTCACCCGTCGAGCGGCCGGACGTCGTCGCGGCAGCCCTTGTCACGCTCGCGCTGCGAGTCCGCCCCCGAGGCTGAGTGTGAGGCCGAGGTCCGGGCCGCGGCGCGAAACGGCGGACGGCGCCGGTGCCCCGCGAGGGGTCGGCGCCGTCCGTCGTGCGTTCGTCGAGGACGTCAGTTCGCCGAGGCGACGTGCTCGTCGGCCGGCAGGACGATCGTCGTGTCGCCGTCGGCGATCTCCCCGGCGGTCTCCACCTCGTGGCTCTGGCCCGGGACCGATGCGGCGACCGCAGCGATCTTGTCGAGCTGGGGAGCCGGCCCCGCACCGAGCAGGTGACGCAGCTGGTCGAGGTGGCCGGTGATGGAGTCGCGCTGGCGGATCAGCTCGTCGA
>DAIOGQ010000486.1:0-2220 GCA_036745175.1 Kineosporiaceae bacterium | reverse complement strand
GCCGGCTCCAGCTTGCCGCGAAGGTCGCGCGGCACCGCCCGGACCACCCGCTCGAAGCACTCGCGGACCCACTCGTGGGCGACGATCTCCTCGTCGTCGGCCTGCCGGCCGCGCTCGGCCTGGAACGTGTCCAGGTCGTTGAGCAGGCGCCGCGCCTGGTTCTCCTCGACGTCGAGTCCGGTCAGGCGCAGCAGTCGGCGGGAGTGGTGGCCGGCGTCGACGACCTTCGGCTGGATGCTCACCGTCGTGCCGCCGATGTCCGTCGACAGCGTCAGCTCACCGATGTCGAAACCCAGCTCGTTGAGCCGCCGGATCCGCGCGTCGACCCGCCAGCGGTCGCCCTTCTCGAACGACTCGGGCTCGGTGAGCTCGGCCCACAGCGAGGAGTACCGCCGGGACAGCACCTCGCTGACGAGGAGCGGGTCGAACGACTCGTCGAGGTAGCCGCCCGCCTGCAGGTCCATGAGCTCGCCGGCGATGTTCATCCCCGCGAGCTCGACGTCGTACGCGCGCTGGCCGCGGGACAGCGTCTCGTGCAGGTCGCCGGTCTCGGCGTCGACGAGGTAGGCCGCGAACGCGCCCGCGTCGCGCCGGAACAGCGTGTTCGACAGCGACACGTCACCCCAGTAGAAGCCCGCGAGGTGCAGCCGGACGAGCAGGACGGCCAGGGCGTCGACGAGGCGGGTCGCGGTGTCGGTGCGCAGCGACTGCGAGAACAGCGCGCGGTACGGCAGCGAGAACTGCAGGTGCCGGGTGACGAGCGCGGGTTCGAGCGGCTCGCCGTCCGCGCCGACCCGGCCGGTGACGACGCCGACCGGCTCGACCGACGGCATCCCGATCCTGCGCAGCAGGCGGAGCAGGCCGTACTCGCGCCGGGCGAGCGACTCGTCGATCTCCTTGACCGCCAGCACGGCGCCGCCGAGCTTGACGAAGCGGACCACGTGCCGCGAGATGCCGCGGGGCAGCGCGGCGAGCCGCTCGGCCGGCCACTCCTCGAGGGGCAGCTGCCAGGGCAGGTCGAGGATCGCGGGGTCCACGGACGCTGCGGTGATCTCGAGGGAGGGTGCCATCGGCTCCATTGTGCCGGGCCCTCACGCCGGCGCCGCCCGTGGGCGCCGTCCGTGGCGTCGAGCGGCCGGTGTGCCGGTGCGCCGTCCGGGTGAAGATCGTCACTCCTGCCTGGGCAGACGCCCGCGACGTACCGGACAATGGAAGCTGCCATGACGACGACACCGCGCCCCCCGGCGTCCCGCCGCGCCCGTTCCTTCCCGGTCACCGTGACCCAGCTGCCGGTCGCCCGGTGCGAGGTCTGCGGCCGGTCCCTCGCACACCGCAAGGGCGACGCGAACGCCGTCCTGACGACCCACTACCAGCGTGATCACCCCGATCTGCTGACGACGACCTGACCCGACCACGCGCCGGGCCAACACGGAGCGACCCGCCGCCGTCCCGACACGCCGCTGTCCCGACACGCCGCCGTCCGTCCTCTGGTGGCGAAGGGGCCGAATCCGCTGCCCGGTAGGGCCCCTTGCCCACCAGAGGACGCGTAAGGCACGGGTCGTGCGGACGTGCGACATGTGCGACGGCCCCGCGCACCATCGGGTGCACGGGGCCGTCGGTCGCGCTGGTCGGTGCCGGTGTCCGGACCCTGAGGACGGCGGGTCGGACGCCGACGACGGCGGGTCAGCCGCCGAGGCGCTGGCCCGACACGGCGTCGAACAGGTGGACGTGTGCCGGCTTCGGCGCGAGGTGCACCGTCGAGCCCTTCTCGGGCACCTGGCGGCCGTCGGTGCGCGCGACGATCGGCATGTCCGTCTCGCTGCTGCGCAACGTGCCGTAGACGTAGGCGTCGGCGCCGAGCTCCTCGACGACGTCGACCGTCACGGCGAGCCCGTGCTCGGCCAGGACGAGGTCCTCCGGACGCATGCCGACGGTGAGCTTGTCCCCGCCGCCCGCCCCGACGACGTCGCGCTCGACCGGCCACACCATGTCGCCGATCTGGACGCCGCCCTCGACCTTGGGCAGGTCGAGCAGGTTCATCGCGGGCGAGCCGATGAAGCCGGCGACGAAGACGTTGTTCGGGTGGTCGTACAGGTCGCGCGGCGTGCCGACCTGCATGAGGAGGCCGTCCTTGAGGACGCAGACCCGGTCGCCCATCGTCATGGCCTCGGTCTGGTCGTGGGTGACGTAGACCGTCGTGACGCCGAGCCGGCGCTGGAG
>DAIOGQ010000485.1:0-2222 GCA_036745175.1 Kineosporiaceae bacterium | reverse complement strand
GCGGGTCGCGGTTGAGCAGCTCGAGGTAGCGGGTCAGCTGCTCGACGCCGTCGATCTCGCCGCGGCGCTTGACCTCGACGGCGACGCAGGCGCCGTTCGCGTCGCGCAGGAGCAGGTCGACGGGGCCGATCGCCGTCATGTACTCGCGGCGCACCAGGCTGTAGCCGTCGCCGAAGGTGTGGACGTGCTCGGCGAGCAGCTCCTGGAGGTGGGCCTCGACGCCGTCTTTGACGAGGCCCGGGTCGACGCCGAGCTCGTGCGAGGAGTCGTGCAGCACCTCGTACACGTGCACGACGAGCCGGTCGTCGGTCTTGCCGTGCTGGACTGTCCAGACCTGCTCGATCCCCGCGGCCTCGGCGTCGGCGTCCGGCTGCTCGACGGTCAGCTTCGCCGGCGGGCTCATCCAGTTCAGCGGCTTGTACGAGCCGCCGTCGGAGTGCACCAGCACCGAGCCGTCGGCCTTGACGACCAGGAGCCGGGTCGCGAGCGGCAGACGGGCGCTGAGCCGACCGGCGTAGTCCACCGAGCAACGGGCGATGACGAGGCGCACCTGCGGAAGCCTAGTCGGCCGCCGTCGGGAGGGCCGCCGGCAGGAGGGCCGCCGGCAGGGCACCCCGTCCTGGTGTGGCGTGCGCCGCATTGTGCGCGGCCCGCCGGGCTCCGGCCGGTGCCAGACTGCGAGACGGCCGCCGGGTTCGGCGAGGTCGAGGAGGGACCCAGCATGTCGCGCGAGATCCGCACCGTCGCCGTCGTCGGGCTCGGCACCATGGGTGCGGGGATCGCCGAGGTGCTGGCGCGCAACGGGTTGACCGTCATCGCCGTCGAGGCGTCGCAAGCCACCCTGGCCCGCGGCCGGGACGCGGTGGCCGCCTCGACCGGGCGGGCCGTGGCCCGCGGCAAGCTCACCGCCGACGAGCACGCCGCGCTGCTCGCGCGGATCTCCTACTCGACCAGCCTCGAGGACGTCGCGCCCGCGGCCCTCGTCATCGAGGCCGTCCCGGAGCGGCTCGACCTCAAGCGCGAGATCTTCGGCAAGCTGGACACGATCTGCGGACCCGACGCGATCCTCGCGACGAACACCTCGAGCCTGTCGGTCACCGAGATCTCGGTCTCGACGGCGAACCCTCGCCGAGTGGTGGGGCTGCACTTCTTCAACCCGGCGCAGGTGCAGAAGTTCGTCGAGGTGGTCCGGACCGTCGTCACCGATCCGGGCGTCGTCGACTCCGTCGTCGCCCTCGCCCGCACCCTCGGCAAGGAGCCGGTCGTCGTCGGCGACAAGGCCGGCTTCATCGCCAACGCACTGCTGTTCGGCTACCTCAACCACGCGGTCTCGATGTACGAGCAGCGGTACGCGAGCCGCGAGGACATCGACGCCGCCATGCAGCTCGGCTGCGGGCTGCCGATGGGCCCGCTCGCGCTCATGGACCTCATCGGCCTCGACACGGCCTACGAGATCCTCGACACGATGTACCGGCAGGGCGGTCGCGACCGGCTGCACGCCCCGACGCCGATCCTCAAGCAGATGATCACCGCGGGGCTGCTCGGCCGCAAGAGTGGCCGCGGCTTCTACACGTACGCCGCGGCGGGTTCGTCGACCGTCGTCGCCGACGACCTGACCCCGGTCGCCGGTGCGACCGACACCGCGGTCCGCCCGGTCCGCACGGTCGGGGTCGTCGGCTCGGGGACGATGGCGACGGGCATCGTCGAGGTGTTCGCGAAGGGCGGCTACGACGTCGTCTACGTCGCACGGGGCGACGACAAGGTCGCGAAGGTGACGGCGGCCCTCGCCAGGAGCCTCGAGAAGGGCGTCCAGCGCGGCAAGCTCACCGACGAGGCGCGCACCACGGCGCTGGGCCGGGTCCGCGGGACGACGTCGCTCGACGACCTCGCGGACGTCGACCTCGTCGTCGAGGCGGTCGTCGAGGACCTGGCCGTCAAGCGGGCCCTCTTCGCGCGGCTCGACCGGACCTGCCGGCCGGGCGCCGTGCTCGCGACGACGACCTCCTCGCTGCCCGTCATCGAGTGCGCCGCCGCGACGGCCCGACCGGCCGACGTCGTGGGCCTGCACTTCTTCAACCCGGCCCCGGTCATGCGGCTCGTCGAGGTCGTCCACACGGTGGCAACGGCGCCCGACGTCGCGGCGACCGCCGTGGACGTGTCCCGCCGGATCGGCAAGCACCCGGTGACCTGTGGCGACCGGGCCGGCTTCATCGTCAACGCGC
>DAIOGQ010000484.1:0-2287 GCA_036745175.1 Kineosporiaceae bacterium | reverse complement strand
GCGTCGACCTTGCCGCCGCGGATCATCCCGAAGCTCGTCGCGGAGTCGAAGAACGCCGCCCCGGCGCGCAGGGTGACGGTCTCCTTGCCGGCGTTGATGAGGTCGGCGTCCTCGTCGCCCTCGTAGGGGTACGGGCCGAAGCCGAGGATCCCGTTCTCGGACTGCAGGACGAGCTCGACGCCGTCGGGCACGTAGTTCGGCACCAGCGTCGGCAGCCCGATGCCGAGGTTGACGTAGGAGCCGTCGGACAGCTCCGCGGCAGCGCGCGCCGCCATCTGCTCACGGGTCAGGGCCATCGGTGTCCTGCCTCTGCTGGTCTCGGGGTCGGCGGGTCAGGCGCCGGGACGGGGCCGGACGGTGCGCTTCTCGATCTTCTTGTCCCGGGCCTGCTCCGGCGTCAGCGGGACGACCCGCTGCACGTAGATGCCCGGCAGGTGGACCGCGTCGGGGTCGAGGTCGCCGGGCTCGACGAGCTCCTCGACCTCGGCGATCGCGACCCGCGCCGCCATCGCTGCCAGCGGGTTGAAGTTGCGTGCGCTCTCGTGGAAGACGAGGTTGCCGTGCCGGTCGCCCCTCGCGGCGCGGACGAGCCCGAAGTCGGTGACGATCGCCGGCTCGAGGACGAATGTCCGCTCGCCGTCGGCGGTCACGAACGCCCTGGTCTCCTTGGCGGGGGACGACAGCAGCACCGAGCCGTCGGGCCCGTACCGCCACGGCAGCCCGCCGTCGGCGACCTGGGTACCGACCCCGGTCGCGGTGTAGAACGCGGGGATCCCGCAGCCGCCGGCGCGCAGCCGCTCGGCGAGCGTGCCCTGCGGGGTGAGCTCCACCTCGAGCTCACCGGCGAGGTACTGCCGGGCGAACTCCTTGTTCTCGCCGACGTAGCTCGCGACCACCCGGCGGATCCGGCCCTGCGCCAGGAGCACGCCCAGCCCCGCGCCGTCGACGCCGCAGTTGTTCGAGACCACCTCGAGGTCGTGCGCGCCGTGGTCGAGGACGGCGGCGATGAGGACGCTCGGGATGCCGCAGAGCCCGAAACCGCCCACGGACAACGATGCGCCGTCCGGGATGTCGGCCACGGCTGTCGCTGCGTCAGGGACGACCTTGTCCATGCGGCGTCACGTCCTCGTCGAACCTCGGGGCGGTCGAGGCGACTGTAACCGTCCGCCCCCGGTGCGGCGCAGGGGTGTCGGCGCCCCGGACCCCGTCGGGCGTCACCCATCGTCCGTTCCGGGGACCGCCCCATCCCCTCTTGGGTCGATTGTGAAGATCGTCACGTACGGCTCGGATGCCGGGGCGATCTACTACGGTGACCGACCGTGATCGCCTCACTCGGGGAGAGGCCGTCCCTGCTGCGCCGACCGGGTGCTCGTCGGGTCCGGAATCGTGATCGTGCGTCAAGCCGGTCCGCGCCGGGGCCGAGGAGGGGACATGCCCGGCGGCCACGCGTCGCCTCGCCGGACCTAGGAGACCTACTCGTGCGCAGGCTCGCCCCACTCGTCGTCGTCCTGGCCGTCCAACCGCTCGCCGTCCTGCTGCCGACCGTCGCCGACGCCTTCGTGCCACGACCGCACCCGGTGGCGCCGTCCGTCACCCGGATGGCCCTGGCCGGCGTCGACGGGACCGCGGCGGGCGCCGAGCGGACCGCGGGACCGACCACGGCGACGACGGCGGCGGGCCCGCTCCGCGTCGCCGTCCTCACCCCGCAGCGCACGACGAAGCGGTTCGCGGTCGCGGGCGTGACGTGGACCGGGGCCGCCCCGGCGGGCACGGCGGTCGCGATGCGGGTGCGGGAGCAGGGTCGCTGGGGCACCTGGACGCCGGTCCCGATCGCCGACGACGGCCCGGACGACGGCTCCGCCGAGGCCGCGCACTCGGTCGGCGGCACCGACCCGCTCCTCACCGCGGGCGCCGCGGACGGCGTCCAGGTCAAGGTGCTCACCGCGACCGGAGCACCACCCGCGGGCCTCGCGCTCGCCCTCGTCGACCCCGGGACCTCGGACGCGGACGGGGTCGTGGGCACGACCTCGACGGCGTCCGCGAGCGCCGCCGGGAGCCGGCCGACCATCCACTCGCGCGCCGAGTGGGGCGCCGACGAGTCGCTGCGCAAGGAGGCGCCGACGTACCTCACCGACGTCCGGGCCGGGGTCCTGCACCACACGGCCGGCAGCAACGGCTACAGCGCTGCGAGCGTGCCGTCCCAGCTCCGCGGGATCTACGCGTACCACACCAAGGTCCGCGGCTGGAACGACATCGCCTACAACGTGCTCGTCGACCGGTTCGGCCG
>DAIOGQ010000483.1:0-2290 GCA_036745175.1 Kineosporiaceae bacterium | reverse complement strand
CCGGCTCCTCGGGCTGGCAGAGCCAGCTGCGCACCCAGGAGCAGTCCCTGCGCGCCCAGCTCGCGCGGCCCGACGGGCAGCGCTTCCCACGGGGCTCCGGGCTCGAGCTCACCTACGACCCCGAGCAGGTCGACGACCTGTGCCGGCGGATCGAGGAGGCGTTCGCCATGGGTCGCCCGCTGCCGCCGGACTCCGTGCGGCTTGCCGTCTTCAAGAGCCGGCGCGGCGGGCGCGGCTACCGCGAGGCTGCGGTCGACGCCTTCCTCGACCGGGTCGTCGAGCTGCTCGTCGTCGCCGCGGTCTGACCCGCGGGGTCACCGCTGACGTCGGTCACCCCTGCGGCTCGGGCACCGAGCCGAGCACCCGGTCGACGTCGATGACGAGCACGACCCGCTCCGGGTTCTCCCGCGGCCGGCGGTAGCGCCGCGCGTAGCGCTCCTCGGCGTCCCGGACCTCGTCGGGTGCGGTCCGGACCTCGACCGTCCCCTCCAGGCTGAGCCAGCGACGGCCGTCGACCTGGCACACGACCGCCCGACCGCCTCGACCGGCGTTGCGCGCCTTGAGCGACCCGCCGCTCGTGATGACCCGGACGGCGCGGACGTCGCCGTCCCACGTGAAGCCGACCGGGACGACGTGCGGGGTGCCGTCGGCGCGCAGGGTCGTCAGCGTCGCGAGGTGCCGGTCGGCGAGGAAGGCACGGACGGCGTCCGGGAACGCGGCGGGGTCGAGGGCCATCACCCCAGCCTGCCCGACCCGACGACGTGCCGGGTGCACGGGTGACGACGGACGGCCGACAGGTGGCACCTTCTCGCGCGTCCGGACGCCGCCCGGTCCCGCGAGCGACGAAGATGCAGGCGTGCATCGACTGCGCTGCGTGATCTTGTGGCTACGCGGTCCGGGCGGACGCGGCCGCACCACGGTTCGCTCCATCGCCCTCGGGTCCGTCGGCGCGACCGCCAGGAGCACGGCCCGTGCCGCTGTCCTCGCGGTCCTCGCCGTCGGGCTCGCGGGGGGCTCGGCGCTCGGCCCGGGCGCCGGGCCGGCGACCGCGGTCGAGGCGCCCGCTCCCGACGTCACGGCAACCGACCTGCTCGTCGTCTGGGACGGCTCCCGGGAGCGCTTCGCCGTCCGATGGCACGTCCGCACTCCGGTGACGCGGGTCGCCTGGCTCGTCGCCACCCCCGCCCCGGCCCAGGAGGTCAGGCTGGGTGCCGACACGCTCCGAGCGGTGACCGACGTCGCGATGCCGCGGGACCGCTGGTACGTCACCCACCCGTGGCTGCTGTTCAACGACGACGGCGGACGGGCCCGCAACCACCTGCTCCTACCGGCGACGCCCGGCGCGGGGTCCGCGCCCGCCGTCCGCAGTACCGTGCTCGCCGGCCGGACCGCGGCGCTCGACGCCGTCGCGGCGGCGGGCGGCGCGGTCGACGACGTGACGCGCGCCTGGCTCGACGCCGCCCTCGACCGGGGCTGGTCGCTGCACCTCGTCACGGTGACGACGGCCGCGCCCACGACCGTCCTCGGCCCGGTCGCCCTCGAGTTCGCCTCGTCGACGCCGGTCGTGCCGTCGTCCGCCTGGCCCCGGACCGACCGGGTTACCCTGCTGACGGTCGCACCACGGGTTCTCGCCGCGGAGCAGCCCGCCCTGGCGGCCCCGGACGCCGACGGCTCGGACGCCGACGGCTCGGACGCGGCGGACCCCGCCGCGGGCGACGCACCGTCGTTCACCGTCGAGAACGCCCGCGAGCTCCGGACGCCGTTCGCGGACCTGTCCGGCTGGACCTCGCCGACGGGCCGCTGGGCCGTCACGGCGCTGTCGGGTCGCACGCCCGGCGTCGCGCCCGCCGTCCTGCTGCCCCAGGACGGCAGGATCCGCGACTGGCGCACCCAGGTCGGCGTCTGGTGGCCGGGCTGGGGAGCGGCCGCATCCGCGGTGCTCGTCGCGCTCGTCGTCCTCGCGTTGGCGGTGGTCGGGACCCGCCGACGTCGCCGGCGCGACGTCGTCGTCGTCGTCCTCGACGCCCGGGAGGCCGAGGCGGCCGAGGCGGACGACGACCTCGTCGCCACCCGGCCGGACATCCGCCGGGTGACCTGACAGCGGTCCCGGCTGGGCCGGCGTTCGCCGCCGGCGACGCCCGCGCGGCCACGCCGCTCGGCGCACAGCGACCTCCCCTCGTCGCCGGCGCGCCGGGCGCACTTGGCGTGCCGCGCCCGACCCGCGACGATGCATCGCATGACGACGCAGGGCAACGGCGCCTACGCGACGGCGTACCGCCGAAGCATCGAG
>DAIOGQ010000482.1:0-2296 GCA_036745175.1 Kineosporiaceae bacterium | reverse complement strand
GCACGGCGCGCGGGTATGGCGCGCGATCGCCCCCGGCGCCGGCCTGGCGCTCGGCCCGAGCATCGTCGCGACGGCCAGGGACGGGGACCTGCGGCCCGCGGCGATGCTCGTCGCTGCCGCCGGGCTCGTCGCGGCCGGCCTGCTGCCGCCGGGGGCCTCATCGCGCGCGGTGACGCTGCACCGCGTCGGCCGGGCCCTGGTGGTGCTCGGCGGCGTGACGGCGGTCGGCATCGGGCTCGTCCGGCCGTTCGCCGCGGTCGTGCGGACCGTGACGTCCCACCCGACCGGTGTCGGCGAGGTCTACCTGACCCGTGCGTCCGACGTCGAGGTGTGGTCGGTCCCGGGCGCGGTCGTCGCGCTGACGGCGGCGCTCGTCCTCGCCGTCCGGCACCCGCGGACGGCGGACGTCGCGCGCGGGCTCGCGCTCGTGCCCGGGCTCGCCGTCCTGGCCGCGCCGTCCTGGCTCGCGGGCGCCGCCGTCCGCGCGAACGGCGCCGACCGCCTCGTCGCCGGGGACGACGCGACGACCCCGACCGGCTGGCGGCTCGGGCTCGCGTTCGCCATCCTCGCCGCGGCGGCGCTCGTCGCCGCGGTCGCTGCCGTCCGGCCTGCCGGCCGGACGCCGGCCGCGCGCCTGCTCACCTGGCCGGCGGCGCTCGTCACGGCGGCCGGCGCGGCGCTCGTCGCGGTGACCGCCCAGCGGACGTTCGACGTCGCTGCCGAGGTCGCGACGGTGTCGGTCGGTGCGCTCGCCGTCGCTCTCGGAGCGCTGCGGCTGGCCGCCGTCCCGGCGCTGCGCTCGTGGCCGGCGCTCGGCCCCGGGCTGCTCGTGCTCCTGGTGCCGACCCTCGTGCTCGGCGCCGGCGGCGACCTGTGGCGGATCCTCGGCCTCGTCGTCGTCGCGGGGGCGGTGGTCGCCGTCGGCGCGGCGCGGCGGCTCCAGGCGCCGGTCGTCGTCGGCGGACTGGTGCTGGCGGCGCACGCCGTCGTCCAGCTCGCGCCGTACGTGGCGGACCTCACGACGTCCCAGTGGCGGTGGGTCGTCTTCGCGGTGGTCGGTGCCGGGCTGCTCGTGCTCGGTGCGACGTACGAGCGGCGTCTCGTGCAGCTTCGGGCAGCGAGGACGAGGATCGCCGCGCTGCGCTGACGGTCACCGGCGGCCGTGACGGGCCGGCTCAGGCCACGTCGACGGACTCCGGCTCGGCGGCCCGGCCGTGCGCCGCCGGGTCGCGCAGCTCGGTGAACACGAGCGTGCGGTAGGCCCAGAACCGGAACAGCGTGCCGAGGGCGATCCCGATGACGTTGCCGGACACGTTGTCCGCGAGCGGCGAGGTGAACCCGAGCACGTAGTGCGAGATGCCCAGGCACGCCAGGGAGATGGCCAGGCCGCCGACGTTCATCACCGCGAAGAGGAGGAACTCCTGCCGCGGGGCGCTGCGCCGGCGGTGCCGGAAGGTCCAGTACCGGTTGCCGAGCCACGCGACGACGGTGGCGACGAACACCGAGACCACCTTGGAGAGCAACGGCTTGTGCGCCAGCGGCGCGTCCTCCAGCGGCCAGACGCCGGTCCGCAGCAGGTTGTACACGTAGACGTCGGTGACGTAGGCGAGCGCACCGACGGCACCGAACTTGGCCATCTCGCGGTAGACGACGTCCAACGCGGCGCGCACCCGGCGGACGACCCCCGTGACGGCTCCCATGGGCGGTGAGCCTACCCGCGACGCCTGTGAGTAGCCTGCGGCCGTGGGCCAGCGCGAGACGACCGAGCCCGGGCATGAGCCGGCCCCACCCTGCGTGCCGGTGGTGTCACGGGACGCCGCCGGCGCTCCCGGGGCGAGTGCCCGGCCGCCGGGCGGGTTCCCCGTCGTCGGGGTCGTCGGCGGCGGTCAGCTCGCCAGGATGACCGCGCCGCCCGCGGTGAACCTCGGCGTCCGGCTGCGGGTGCTCGCCGAGGCGGCCGACGCCAGCGCTGCGCAGGTCGTGCCGGACTCGTCCGTCGGTGACCACCGCGACGTCGAGGCGGTGACGGCGTTCGCCCTGGGCTGCGACGTCCTCACGTTCGACCACGAGCACGTGCCGACCCGGCTGCTCGTCGCGCTCGAGGGGGCCGGGGTCGCTGTCCGGCCCGGGTCCGCCGCACTCGTCCACGCGCAGGACAAGGCCGTCATGCGGGCGCGGCTGACCGCCCTGGGCGTGCCGTGCCCGCGCTGGCGGCTCGTCCGCGACGCCGCGGAGCTCGAGGCGTTCGCCGCCGAGGTCGGCTGGCCGGTCATGCTCAAGACGCCGCGCGGCGGCT
>DAIOGQ010000481.1:0-2297 GCA_036745175.1 Kineosporiaceae bacterium | reverse complement strand
GAGTGCCGGGTGCCGTACTTGTTGTCGAACTTGCTCTTCGTCACCGAGTCGTTGACGTTGATCGCCGGGAAGAGCAGGCGACCTTCCTTGGCGAACTCGTAGAGCCGGTGGACGCCCGTCGTCGTCTCCTCGGTGACGCCCTGGATGTCGGCGGCGATCCGGGTCCAGCGCTGCGGGTCGCTCGCGAGCGAGCGGCGCAGCGTGTCGAGGATGACGAGCCACTCCTCGCTGTCGTTCTCGGCCGGCGACGGGACGGCGCCAGCAGCCTCGAACTCGACGCCCTTGTGGACGAGCAGGGTCGCGTCGCCGCCGTCGTCGAGGATCATGTTCGGCCCGGTGCTGCCGTTCTCGTCGGCCGGCCAGGCGAGGATCTGCTCGGTGCACCACCAGTACTCGGTGAGAGTCTCGCCCTTCCAGGCGAAGACCGGGACGCCCTGCGGCGCGTCGACCGTGCCCTTCGGGCCGACGACGACGGCCGCGGCGGCGCCGTCCTGGGTGGAGAAGATGTTGCACGAGGCCCAGCGGACGTCGGCGCCGAGCGCGACGAGGGTCTCGATGAGGACGGCGGTCTGCACCGTCATGTGGAGCGAGCCGGCGATGCGCGCACCGGCGAGCGGCCGGGCGGCGCCGAACTCGGCGCGCAGCGCCATGAGCCCGGGCATCTCGTGCTCGGCGAGGCGGATCTCGTGGCGGCCGGACTCGGCCAGCGCGAGGTCGGCGACCTTGAACTCGAAGGACATGGGGTACCTCTCGAAAGGTGACGTCGGATCGGTGGACGGGGCCGACAGCGCAGCGCGCACCGCCCCGAACGGCGGGACGGCCCGTGTGCTCTGGATGCTGCCGACCCGGCGCGGCCCCTCTGGGCCTGCGGCATCACCGACGCCGGAACGCCACCACGATACCCGTGCTCTCCGGCCCCGGCCAACGCGTGGCGCCGGATACGGCCGGACGGGCCTCGGCGACGGCGCGTGGGTCCGGAAGTCGGTCGCCCCCGGTGCGACCGATCGCCAGGATGTCGACCATGGCCGCCGCGATGCCCGCCGACACCCATGCGTTCGTGTCCGGGGCGGTCGCCGGGATCGGCGTCGCGCTGCCGCTGGGGGCGATCGGCGTGCTCATCGTCTCCGAGGGCCTGCGCCGGGGCTGGCGGCCGGCGGCGGCCGCGGCGACCGGTGTCGCGCTCGTCGACCTCGCCTACGCCGCCGTCGCGGTCGCCGCGGGCACGGCCGTCACCGCGGCCCTCGACGGCCGGACCTCGACGGTCCGGCTCGTCGGTGCCGCCGTGCTCGTCGCCGTCGCGCTGCGCGGGCTGTGGGGACTGCGGCGGCCGGCCGGCGAGGCGCCCGCCGAGGTCCCGAGCCGGCACGTGCTGCTGCGGTTCGTCGGCCTCACCGCGGTCAACCCGCTGACCGCCGTCTACTTCGTCGTCCTCACCGCTGGCCTGGGAGACGCCGTCACCGGCTGGTCGGCCGGCTCCCGCTTCGCCGGCGGCGTCTTCCTCGCGTCGTGGGCGTGGCAGCTCGTGCTCGCGACCGGGGGCGCCCTCGCCGGTGCCCGGTTGCCGGCCTGGGCGCGGACGGCCACCGGCGTCGCCGGCTACCTCGTGGTCCTCGGCTACGCCGTCCGGCTCGCACTGTCTGCCTGACCTCGACGTCCTCTGGTGGCGAAGGGGCCCTACGAGGGCCGTCGTTCGGCCCCTTCGCCACCAGAGGACGGGGCTTGGGTGGCGTCCCGCGAGGCGTCGCGCGGAGTGGCGTCGAACGGGCGCAGCTCCTCGGCGTAGCTCACCGAGACCCGGGTCATGACGCCGTCGTCGCTGATCGCGTACCGGCCGAGCCGCCACAGCGGCGGGGAGTAGGCATGGATCGAGACGCTGCGGGCGGCCACCCCGCCCACCCGGTGGATGTGCTCGGGCCCGAACGCGACGGACGAACCCGGGCCGAGCAGGGTCTGCCGCGGTGTCCCGTTCATCCGCGGGTTCTGCTCGCAGAGCGCGCCCTCGACCACGTGGTAGGCGACCGACGAGATGTCGTGGTCGTGCCAGCCGGTGTCGTTGGCGCTCGTCCAGCACAGGAGCCAGACGTCGACGTGCTCGTCGCGGTGGAGCGAGACGAAGACGCGCCGGTCGTCGGAGTAGTCGACGTGGCGACGCCACAGGTCCGGGCGGGTCGCGAGGTCGTCGACGAGCGACGCGAGCTCGTGCGTCGCCAGCGTCCGCGCGGGCAGCGCCGACCAGAGGTCCTGCGCGGGGCCGGCCGTCCGGACGTCGGTGCCCGCCCCGCGGCCGGTGCCGGGGG
>DAIOGQ010000480.1:0-2323 GCA_036745175.1 Kineosporiaceae bacterium | reverse complement strand
CCCGCGCTACCGCCTTGAGAGGGCGGCGTGCTAGGCCACTACACAACGGGGCCCTGCTGCCCGGAGGGCCTGAGATCGGCTTTCCGGACGAACGATGTCCGATCCTAGCCTCTCGGCACAGGAGGGACGAGTCGCGCTGGGGTACCAGGACTCGAACCTAGACTAACTGAACCAGAATCAGTCGTGCTGCCAATTACACCATACCCCATGGGGGTATCGCTTCCCGGAGGTCGCGACCCGAGGAAGAACTGTACCGGGCCGTGTCGCCGTCCCCAAATCCCTTCCCTGGCGCGCCACGGGGCGCACGAGACGACCCGGCCGGTACGAGCAGGGCGGCCAGCTCGCCCAGCGACCGGACGACAGGGACGTCCCCAGGGGTGTCTCCCGTGCCGTGCCGGTCCAGCCAGACGCCGAGCAACCCGGCGTCCCGCGCGCCCCGGGCGTCGACGTCGACCTCGTCGCCGACGTACGCCGTCCGCTCCGGGGCGGTCCCGAGCCGCCGGCAGGCGAGGTGGTAGACCGCCGGGTCCGGTTTGCCGCGACCGAGGTCGTCCATCGTCACGAGCACCGGCACCCGGGCCAGCCCGACCGCCTCGAGCTTGGTCCGCTGGTAGCCGGCCGCCATGTTCGTCAGGGCGCCGTAGGGCAGACCGGCTGCGTCCAACGCGTCGAGGAGCCCGACCGCGTCGTCCGCGGCGCGCCAGGCAGCCCGGAAGGCCGCCTCGTAGCCGGTGTCCCACCGCCCGTATGCCTCGTCGTCGAGAGCGGCACCGCCGAACGCCGCGTGCAGGTCGGCGCTGCGCAGCCGCCGCTGCTCGGCGAACGTCACCTCACCTCGGGTGTAGGCCCGGAAGTACCCGCCCGGGTCATGAGTCCAGTGCCGCACGGCCTGCTCTCGACCGGCCGTGTCGAGGTGAGGCAGCCACGCCCCGACGACGTGCGCCACGGCCGCCCGGAAGGCGGCCCGGGTGTCGACCAGGGTGTCGTCGACGTCGAGGAGCACGGCGTCGACGGGTCGAAGGTCGCCGGTCGCCGGTGCCGGGTCAGCCACGGGCCGCGGCCCAGGCCACCTGCGGCGGCACGGCGCCGAACCGGTCGGGCTGGGCCGCCGGGTCGTGGCGGCGGGCGAGCCCGCGGCGACGCGCCCGCCACCTGACGGTGGCCGCGAAGGCGAGCATGAGGACGATGTCGACGACGGCGGCGGCGGCCGGGTAGTCGGTCGAGGTGAGGCTCTCGGCGAGGGTGCCCGTGAGCACCGAGTAGCCGATGGCGTAGAAGTTGTTCACGGTGTGCAGGGCGATGCCGGCCTCGAGCCCGCCCGTGCGCCACACGAGGTAGGAGGCGACAACCCCGAACGCGAACCGGTCGGCGAACAACCACGGCGACTGGGACCCGTGCGCGAGCGCGAAGAGCGTCGCCGTGACGACGCCCGCGACGACCGCCGCGACCACCGGCCGGGCGAACCAGCTCCCGATCGCCTGCGTGAGCAGACCGCGGAAGCCGTACTCCTCCCCGGCCGCCTGCAAGGGGGTGGTCAGGACGATGACGACCGCGAACGCGGCGAGCTGCCGCTCGGGGTCGACGTCGACGGACCCGTCGACGAGCAGTCCGGCGACGAACAGGCCTCCGACGAACAGGAGCGACCACCCGGCGCACTCGAGCAGCCAGCCCCACCTCAGCCCGGGCCGGACCGACAAGACCCAGCGCGGCCGCCACCTGTGGGCGGCACACACCGCGACCATCACCGCCGGGATCAGCGCCGCGAGCAGGAGGTTGTTCACGAGGAAGCCGACGGGGGTGGAGTAGAACGCCTCCTCCTCGAGGCGGTTCGCGACGGTGTCGAGTCCCTCGGTGCCGCCGGACACGGCCGCCGCGACGAACGCGACGACCGCGACGGCGATAACGAGACCGAGGACGGTCAGCACGGCGAGCGCGATGCTCGCGAGCGGCCGCCACCACCGGTGGTCCGGCCCGCGCAGGAGCTGCGGGTACGTGCGGGGCACGTCGGCCTCGGCCGGTCGCTGCCGGGCCGCCGCGACCTGCCACGGCGGCGGGTAGCCGGGAGAAGGCGGGCCGGCCGGGCCCCGGCCCGGCGGGTAGCCCGGTTGCGGGTAGCCGGGTTGCGGGTAGCCCGGTGGTGGGTAGCCCGGTGGCGGGTAGCCCGGTGGCGGGTAGCCCGGTGGCGGGTAGCCCGGTGGCGGGGTGGGCGGGCCGTAGCCGGGCGGCGGCGGCGGCAGCGGCTCGGGCGCCGACGGGCCGCCCGGCGGCGCCCAGGGGTCGCTCACGTGCCGCACGGCGGACTGCACCGCCTGGCAGATCTGCT
>DAIOGQ010000479.1:0-2325 GCA_036745175.1 Kineosporiaceae bacterium | reverse complement strand
TGCGGCGACCGGGCGGGCTTCATCGTCAACGCGCTGCTGTTCCCCTACCTCAACGACGCAGTCCGGATGCTGTCGGAGAACTATGCGACCGCCGACGACATCGACCTGGCGATGAAGGCCGGCTGCGGCTACCCGATGGGGCCGTTCGAGCTGCTCGACGTCGTCGGCCTCGACGTGTCCCTGGCGATTCAGCGGACGCTGTACCTCGAGTTCCGCGAGCGCGGATGGGCGCCGACGCCGCTCCTGGAGCACCTCGTCACCGCGGGCTACCTCGGCCGCAAGACGGGGCGCGGCTTCCGTACCTACGGCTGAGGCACTCGCCGTCCGGCGGTCGCGGTGCGAGGGTGTGCCGATGGGGCAGCGGCACGTGCACGGTCTGGGTGACGTGCTGCGCGCGGCGGCCGACGGGCGCTTCCCGGCGCCCGACGGCTCGGTCGACGTCGTGCCGCCCTACCTGCCGCGCGTCGAGGCCATGGTCTCGTTCACCGCGCACGCGGTCGCCGCGACGACCCTGTCGCGGGCAGCCCTGCTCGCGGCAGGCGCCGACGGCTACGCGGGCGCGACGTCCGCTCCCGTCATGGCGGCGCTCGCGGGACCGGACGGCGAGTGCGACGTGCTCGACGCGCTCCTCGTCGCCCGCGGGACCGGCCGGACCGGTCTGCCCGAACGGCCGGACCTCGCCGACCACCCACGCGTCGCGTACGCGCGCGGCTGGCGGGTCGACGTCCACGTGCACGGCGACGAGCGCGGGCTCGTCACCGTCTCGCGCGGCCTCGGCGGTCTTGCGGAGCTGTCCTTCGAGGTCCCGTCCGGGGGCCGCGGCCGCGGTCACGGCCGGGCGCTGCTGCACGATGCCCTCGGCCTGGTCGCCGCGGGGGAGCCGGTCCTGGCGGCGGTCGCCCCCGGCAACGCAGCCTCGTTGCGTGCCGCGCTCGCAGCGGGCTTCGTGCCGATCGGGTCGGTCCAGCTCGTCCGGCCCCGCCGACGCTGAGCGTCGGCCACGGCTGCTGCCCGGGCTCAGCCGCAGCAGCCGCCACCGCAGCAGCCGCCACCGCCAGCGGGGGCCGGCGCCGTGCCGGCCGAGGCACGGCCGAGCACCCCGACGGTCGGCAGCAGCCGGACGGTGTCGTCGTGGCCGTGGGGGCAGGGCGCCGGGTCGTCGGCCCGGGCCATCGGCCGGGAGACCTCGAACGTCGTGCCGCAGGCACGGCAGCGCACGTCGTACGTGGGCACAGGGCCTCCTCGCAGGCAGGGACCGGGTCGCCGGCCGGGCGCCGCCCGCCGCGGCACCCGGCTCCATGATGCCTTGTCGTGGAGATCCTGGTGCGTCCGGCTGGGGACACCCGGTCCGGCGGGGCGGGCCGCCGGCGTGTCCGCGGCGGGCACGGGCCTGCGCACCCGTGCACGGCGCAGGGGGTGCAACATGTCCGGCCGTTGCGGCGTCGTCCGGTCGTGAGCGTCGAGACCGCATCCCTCGAGCTGCCGGCCCTCGTCCGGCTCGCCCGAGGCCTGCTGCGCGACCCGCACGGGGCCGAGGACGTCGTCCAGGACGTCCTCGCCAAGATCCTCCTGGAGTGGGGCCGGGTCAGCGCGGCCGACGACATGGACGCGTACGTCCACCGGATGGTCGTGAACGCCTGCACGTCGTTCTTCCGCAGGGCGTCGCGCCGCCGGGAGTTCGCCCACGGCCCTGACACGCTGCCCGACCGTGCCTGCGCCGACGGGACCGGCACCGTCGACGACGCGGACCGGCTCGTCGGGCTGCTGCGCCGGCTGCCCGCCAAGCAACGCGACGTGCTCGTGCTTCGGCACTACGAGAAGCTTCGGCACTACGAGAACCTGCCGGACGCCCAGATCGCCGCCGTCCTCGGCACGACCGAGGTGACGGCCGGACGAACGCGCACCGCGGCCTGGCCGCACTGCGCAGGATGGTCGGGGAGCAGGACGCCGTCGACGCGGCGGGACGCGCCGCGCCGGTCGCCGGACCGCGCCGGGACGGACCGCGATGAGCACGCACGGACCGCACGGACCGCGCTCCTCGTGGACGGCGCGCACGCCGGTGCCCGGCGGACCCGACGGCGGCGGGTGCTGACCCGCAGCGCGGCCGCCGCGGTGTGCCTCGCGGCCCTGCTCCCCGTCGGGCTGTCCGTCGTGGGCCGCATGTCGCCGGCCGGGCAGGACGTCACCGGCGTGCACCGCGCCCCGGACCTGAGGTCCGCCGCGGCCTTCGCAGCGCCGTCCGCGCAGGGGCCGGACCCGGCGGGGTCCACCGGGTCGAGCGCGCGGACGGACACCGGGGTGCCGTCCCTCGGCGCGCAGGTCAGC
>DAIOGQ010000478.1:0-2327 GCA_036745175.1 Kineosporiaceae bacterium | reverse complement strand
TGGCACCGGGACGGCATGCTCGGTGCCAAGCAGAACGTCTTCGACGACTTCCACGGCGCCGCCGAACGGCTGCTCGCCGACGGCTGGACGACGCGCGGGGCGCTCGCCGTGAGCGGCGGGTCCAACGGCGGGCTGCTCGTCGGGGCGGCCTGCGTCCAGCGGCCCGACCTCTTCCGCGCCGTCGTGTGCTCGGCCCCGCTGCTCGACATGGTCCGGTACGAGCTCTTCGGTCTCGGCGCGACGTGGAACGTCGAGTACGGCTCCGCCGCCGACCCCGAGCAGCTCGGCTGGCTCCTGTCCTACTCGCCGTACCACCACGTCACCCCCGGCACGGCCTACCCGGCGGTGCTCTTCA
Source organism: Kineosporiaceae bacterium (assembly GCA_036745175.1). GTDB lineage: Bacteria > Actinomycetota > Actinomycetes > Actinomycetales > Kineosporiaceae > R-H-3. The sequence goes on along the minus strand of DAIOGQ010000478.1, from coordinate 1,972 downwards.
CGGTCTTCGACAGCGACACCCGGGTCGACCCGTTGCACGCCCGCAAGATGTGCGCGGCGCTCCAGCACGCCACGACGTCCGGGCTGCCCGTGCTCCTCCGGCGCGAGAAGGACGTCGGCCACGGCGCTCGGGCGGTGTCCCGCAGCGTCGACCTGTCCGCCGACACGATGGCCTTCACCGCGGCGATGACAGGGCTGCCGCTCGACTGACAGGGCTGCCGCTCGACTGACAGGGCGCGCCCGGCGGCGGGTGTGAAGCGACCCTTTGTCATCTGAGTGATCAACAATGATCCGCGCTCTGCTTACATACCGCTACCTTCCGTGGCGGCGCGCCCGCAGGAAACGCTTACATGACGACTCAGATGACGTGGGTGTCATGCGATCGGCGGATACCGTACGCGGCGCGTGACCATGACCCTCTTCATGGGGCGACGACATGTTTCAGGGGCAGGTCGTGAGCTCCACGAAGGGGCGCATCATGACGAAGATCCTGGTCATCGACGACGAGCCGGGCATCCTCCGGTTCATCCGCAGGGCACTGGAGTCCGAGGGGTACTCCGTCGCGACGGCGACCGACGGCGCCGAGGGGCTGCGGCTGGCCGCCGAGCAGAGCCCGGCACTGGTCATCCTCGACCTGGTGATGCCCGGCCTGTCCGGGACCGCGGTGCTCGCCGCGCTGCTGGCCGACCGCCGCGAGACCCGGGTGCTCGTGCTGTCGGCGGTCGGCGACGTCCAGGCGCGGGTGCGCTGCCTGGACGCCGGCGCCGTCGACTTCCTGCCCAAGCCGTTCTCGATGGCCGAGCTGCTGGCCCGGGTCCGCTCCCGGCTCCGGGAGATCGCGGCCGCCCAGGTCCGTCCGGACGACGAGCTGAGGTTCGCCGGCATCCGGCTCGACCTGCGGACCCGCCGGCTGCACAGCGGCGAGCGCCACATCGAGCTGTCGCAGCGCGAGTTCGCCCTGATGCAGCACCTGATGCGCAACGCGGGCGCGGTCTGCACGCGCACCGAGCTGCTCTCCGAGGTGTGGGGCTACGCCTTCGACCCGGGCAGCAACGTCGTCGACGTGACGGTCGCGCGGCTGCGCTCCAAGCTGAAGGACCTGCGCATCGAGACCGTGCGCAACGTCGGGTACGCCCTGCAGCAGGCCTGAGGCCCGCGTGTCCTCGCACCGCAGGGTCAGGCTGGGCGGCGTCGACGTCGCATGGGCGGTGTTCGTCGTCGCGATGTCCGTGCAGATGTGGTTGGACCTGCACAACCTCACCTGGCCCTACCACCTCATCTGGGTGTCGCTGAGCCTGCTCTACGGCTTCCGGATGTGGCCGCCACGGGTTCTCGTGCCGATCATCGTCGCCATCACGATGGAGACCGCCGCCTGCTTCCTCGTCGCCTACGGACGCGGCTACACGAGCCTCGACGAGCTCACCGAGATCCCGCTGATGCCGCTCCTCGTGGCGATCGGCGCCTGGCACGCCTGGCGGAGCAGCGAGGCGCAGCGCCGCGTCGAGGAGCTCGCCGCGCTCGAGAGCTCGCGCCTGGACCGGCAGCGCGAGTTCCTCCGGGACACCTCGCACGCGATCCGGACACCGGTGACGATCGCCCGCGGCCACGTCGACCTGCTCGCGATGGCGAACGACGACCCGGCCGCCCGGGAGGACCTCGACGTCGTCCTGCACCAGCTCGACCGGCTGAGCCACCTCGCCGGCCGGCTGCTGTCCATCGAGCAGCTCCAGACGACCCACGCGCTGGACCGCGAGGCCGTCGACGTCCGGGCGTTCCTCGACGAGATCGGCCGTCGCTGGTCGGTCTCCGCGCCGCGGCACTGGGTCGTCGACGCACGGTCGGCCGGCGTCGTCCGGGCCGACGAGCGTCGGCTCGAGGAGGCCGTGGACGCGCTGGTGGAGAACGCCTTGCGGTTCACCGCAGAGGGCGGCGTCGTGCGGATCTCGTGCCGTCGGGACGGCGCGGACGCCGTC
>DAIOGQ010000477.1:0-2346 GCA_036745175.1 Kineosporiaceae bacterium | reverse complement strand
GCCGCCGGACCGGCTCGCGCTGAGGGCCGTCACCGACGAGGACCGCCCGCAGCGGGACCGCGGGCCCGACCCGGCGGCGCACGTCCGCCAGGACGTCGACGAAGGGCAGTACCCGCTTACGGGCCGCGAACCGGCCGGCGGTGACGATCGTGACGGGCGCCCCGGCCGGCGGCCGGTCGGCGCCGGCCCGCGGTGTCCAGGCCGCGGGGTCGATCCCGTTCGGCAGCACGAGGACCGGCCGTGGGACGAGCGGCTGCAGGGCCGTCGCCGCGACGGTGCTCACCGCCGCCCAGGTGACGTCCGGGCCGACGGCGGCCACGACCGCGCGCAGCCCGGACCGGACCCACGACGCGTCCTGGACGACCGAGCGCATCGTCACGACGACCGGTACACCGGTCGCGGGTGCCCGGCGGGCGGCCGTCCACGCGAGCGGTGAGAGCACTGACGAGTGGCAGTGGACGACGTCCGCCGCGGCGAGCTCCGCCGTGAGCCGGCCGGCCCTGGCGGTGCGCCGCAGCCGCACCACGGGGACGTCGTCCGGCTCGCCGAGCGGTCCGTCCGGGCCGGCACCGGTCGGGGCGCGGGTCAGCACGACGGCATCGTGCCCGAGCAGTCTCTGCTGCGCGACGAGGTCGTGGACATGCAGCTCGATGCCCCCCAGCCGCGGCAGGTAGGTGTCGGTGACATGGACGATCCTCACGCCGGCGCCGGCGGCCTGCGCGATGGGGCCGGGTGACGCGACGTGCGCCGACGGTGTCGGCCCCAGCCGACGGCGACCGAGGCTCCGACCGGGATCTCGAGCCCGAACGTGCACAGCCGGTAGAGCAGAGCGGCCGCGACGCCGGCAGGCCCGGCCCCGCCCGCGGTGAGCATCCCGACGAGGCCGACCTCCGCGACGCCCGCCCCGCCGGGGGTCAGCGGAACGGCAGTCGCCAGCCGCTCGAGCCCGACGGCAGCGACGACGACAGCCACTGGGGTCACGTGACCGACGGCCCGCAGGCAGGCGTCGAGCAGGACGACGAGCAGCACCAGGTAGGCGGTCGTGCCGAGGGTGAACCGGTGCCAGGACCTGCGGGACAGGTCGAGGCTCAGACGGCGGGCCGCGACGGCCGGCGCCGCCAGCCGCCGACCGACGTCACGCGACGGTCGTCCCCTCCGGCGGTCGACACGGTCGACGAACCGACCGCCCAGCCCGGCCAGCCACGCCGTGCGGTGCTCCCTGCCGAGGACTCCGACGCCGGCGACGGCGACGAGCGCTGCGGGGAGCGCGACGGCGACCACCCCGTGCGGCACGCCACCATCTGGCCTGACGGCGAGCCAGGTCACGAGCCCGCCGAGCCCGGCCGCCACCAGAACGGCCGCCGTCCACACGTTGCTGACGGTCAGGAACGCGGTGACCTCGGTGGTGCCGAACCCCCACGAGCGTGCCATGGCCGTCGTCAGGGCCATGCTCGCCGGTCCTCCGGCGGGAACACCGTTGGCGACGGCGCTCCCCGCGAGGTTGAGCGCGAGCCCCTGCCGGACGGACAGCCCGGGCAACGAGGCGGTGAGCACGGCCGTGTAGGCCAGCAGACCGGCGATCCAGACGACGGCGAGCGTCAGGACCCACCAGGGCGACAACCCGGCGACGACCCCGGCGACGGCGCCCCACGTCGTTCCGGCCACGCGCGGGACGACGACGAGGAGACCGGCGGCCGCGACGGTCAGGGTTAGGCCCAGGGCGCCGCGGCGCACGGTCGACGCGGCCTGCGAGAGGGTCATGGCAGCACCGTGCGCCTTCAGTGCTGAGAGGACGCTGAGGCCGGGACCCGCGACCGGTGCGACCCTGGGACCGTGCCCTTCACGCTCGTCGCCTTCCACGCGCACCCGGACGACGAGGCGTTGCTCACGGCAGGAACGCTAGCCCGCGCCGCCGCCGAGGGTCACCGCGTCGTCCTCGTCACGGCCACGGACGGCGAGGCCGGGACCACCTCGTCTGAGCTGGGTGCCCGCGGACCGCTCGGCGCGCTGCGGCGGGCCGAGCTCGAGGTGTCGGCGGCCGCGCTGGGGGTGGGTCGCGTCGTACACCTCGGCTTCCCGGACTCCGGCTTCGGACCGAGCGCGACGGGTGCGCCGCACGCTTTCGGCGCCCTCGACCCGGCCCGGGCGGCCGCGCCGCTCGTCGAGGTCCTGCTGGCCGAGCGCGCGGACGTCCTGACGACGTACGACCCCACCGGCGGCTACGGGCACCCCGACCACCGCCAGGTCCACGTCACGGGTGCTCTCGCCGCCCGACTCGCCGGCACCGCGAGCGTCCTCGAGGCGACCGTCGAGCGCGACCGGCTCGCCCGCGCGGCCCGGCTGGCC
>DAIOGQ010000476.1:0-2348 GCA_036745175.1 Kineosporiaceae bacterium | reverse complement strand
GCGTCACAAGGAGGGTCGGGGCGTGGACGGCGAGGACCGGCATCGAGTAGTGGTCGGACAGACGGGTCAGGGCGGCGACGTCCTGGGTGACGGCGTCGGTCCAGACCATCACCTCGACCCCGTCGTAGCCGAGGTCGGCGGCCATCGCGAAGGCGTCGATGCAGGTCTCCGGGTACGCCGACGCCGTCGACAGCACGACCTTCGCCGCCGGCACCCGCACCGGGGTGTCGAGCCCCGGCGCGCCGTCCGCGGGGCGGGTCCCGTCGTCGATCACGCGGTGCGTCCTGTCACCGGGAGCGACGCGCGCCGTGCCGACCACATGACCACCAGGCTACGCGGACCCCGCCGGGTGCCTGCTGCAGTCGGCCCCGCGACGCTCCGGGGCACTCACGGACCGGCGGCGATCGAGTCGAGCCGGCGCAGGATGACGCCCTCGCGCAGCGCCCACGGCGAGATGACGAGCTCGGGCACCCCGAGCAGGTCCATCGCGGCGTCGGCGACCAGTGCCCCCGCGAGGAGCTGCGCGGCGCGTCTGGCCGACACGCCGGGCAGCGACGCCCGCTGCTGGACCTTCATCCCGGCCAGCCGCCCGGACCACTCGGCGAGCGCCTCCCGCTGCAAGGTCCGTGGCACGTAGGGGCCCTCCGTGCTCGGCGCGGCACCGCAGACCCGGGCGAGCGAGCGGAACGTCTTGCTCGACCCGACGACGACATCGGGCGCGCCGGCCCTCGTCACGTCACGGACGACCTTGGCGACCTCGGCCCGGACGAACTTGCGGGCCGCCTTGACGTCGGCCGCAGACGGTGGGTCGCCCGCGAGCCGCTCACGAGTGAGCCGGCCGGCCCCGAGCGGCAGCGACACCGTGACGTCCGGCAGCTCGTCGAGCCCGGCCGCGACCTCGAGCGAGCCGCCGCCGATGTCGAGCACGAGCAGCCGCCCGGCCGACCAGCCGAACCAGCGCCGGACGGCGAGGAAGGTCAGCGCCGCCTCGTCGTCCCCGGTGAGCACCTGGAGGTCGACCCCGGTGCGCTCGCGGACCCGGCCGAGCACCTCGTCGCCGTTGGGCGCCTCGCGGAGCGCGGACGTCGCGAACGCGAGCATCTCCTCGACGCCCTGGTCGTCCGCGACGTCGAGGCACGAGGCCACGAAGGTGACGAGGGCGGACTCGCCGGCCTTGCCGATCCGGCCGTCGACGAGCAGGTGCTCGGCGAGCTGCAGCTCGACCTTGTGCGACGTCGCCGGGAGCGGACGCGCACCGGGGTGGGCGTCCACGACGAGCAGGTGGACCGTGTTCGAGCCCACGTCGAGCACTCCCAGCCGCATCCGGCGAACGGTACCCGACGGTGTTCCACCAGGCGCACGGGCGACCCGGTCCGGCGATCCGCGACCCGGCGCGCAGGCCGGCGGTGCGCGCACCGTGCCGGCGGCCCCTACGCTTGGGCGATGCCCTTGACGCCGCAGGAGATCCCGCTCGATGCCGCCCGGCAGTGGGTCGAGTTCCCCGACCCCGACGGACCGGCCGGCGAGAGCGAGACGAAGCCGGCGACGACCGTCTACCGGGCCGACCTCACCTGGCTCACGTCGTCGTGGACGTGCATCTTCGGGCAGGGCTGCAAGGGGATCTACTCCGAGCGTCCGCTCGACGGCTGCTGCACGCTCGGCGCGCACTTCGCCGACCGGGCCGACGAGCGCCGCGTCGAGGACGCGGCCGGCCGGCTCACACCGCAGCAGTGGCAGCACATGCCCGCCGGATGGACCGACACCGGGGGCAACGCCGGCAAGGGTCGCAAGCGCTCGGCGTGGACCGAGAAGGACCCGGACGGCGCGCGCAAGACGAAAGTCGTCGACGGCGCGTGCGTCTTCCTCAACCGGCCCGGCTTCACGCCGGGCGGGTTTGCCGAGGGTGCGGGCTGCGCACTGCACCTCCTCGCGCTCGTCGAGGGCCGCGACCCGCTCGAGACCAAGCCCGACGTCTGCTGGCAGCTGCCCCTGCGCCGCTCCTACCGCACCGTCGAGCGGCCCGACGGCAGCCAGTACCAGGAGGTGTCGCTCGCCGAGTACGACCGCCGCGGCTGGGGCGCCGGCGGTCACGACCTCGACTGGTACTGCACGGGCAACAGCCAGGCGCACGTCGGCCGCGAGCCCGTCTACCGGAGCCTGCGCAACGAGATCGTCGCGCTCATCGGCGAGCCCGCGTACGCCGTCCTCGCCCGGCACTGCGAGCAGCTGCTCGCCTCGCGCCGGCTGCTGCCGCTGTCGGTGCACCCCGCGACCGAGGCGGCCAGTGCCTCGTCGAGCAGGCGGCGCACGTCGTCCAAGGACCGGCGGACCGACTGACCGGCGTGCTG
>DAIOGQ010000475.1:0-2368 GCA_036745175.1 Kineosporiaceae bacterium | reverse complement strand
GGTCAGCCCGCCGACGACGCCGAACGGGCCGAGCATGCTGCCCCGCCACGGCCCGGCGAGGGCCGTCACGGCGATCGGGACGACGAACGCCGTCACCGCGATCGACACGGCGAGCCCCGGGTGCTCCCCGCGCCACCACGGGAAGAGGTTGGCGAGGAACGTGGCCGCCGGCACCGACGCGAAGACGACGGCGATCCGGCGCAACGCGCCGAGGACGCGCCGGCGCGCATGCGGGGTCGGGGACGTCCGGCGGAGCACCACCGTCGCGACCCCGTAGAGGAGCAGCTGGGCGGCGATGAGGGCACGGAAGAACGTCGGCACGACGGGCTGGACGGCGAGGGCCGCGGTGTCGAGGTCGACGACGCGTTCGAGCCGGGCGAGCGGGTCCGCGCCCCGCGCGACGGTCGCCAGCGGCGCGCCGACGGCGGCGACGGGCACGTCGACGCCGAGCGCGGTGAGCAGGGTCGGGAACAGGTCGGTCGTCTGAGCGATGCCGTCCTGGCGGGTCGACCGGGAGCCGAGGAGGGCCCGCGAGTACGTGCCGCGCTCGTCGCCGGCGGCCGGGCCGGCGGCGGGCCCGGTCGCGGCGAGCAGCTGCAGGTGCGGCGTGCGCCCCGAGTCGGCCGTCGACGCCACGACGACGGTCGCGTCCGCGGGGAGCCCGCCGAGGACGGCGAGGAGCCGGCTGTCGATCGTCCGCACCTGGGCGTCCCGGTCCGGCCACGGCTCGCGGCCGGGGCTCGTGGTCCCGGTGGGCAGGGGCTCGTCGGGCTCGCGGTCGGTCCGGTCGCGGACGGCGCCGACGTCGACGACGACGAGGCGTGCGCCGCCCGCGAGCGCGTCGCGCACGTGGTCCGCGAGGTCGGTCGGGTTCTCGGCCGGGTCCGGTGCACCGGTCGCGAGCGGCACGAGGCCGGGCCAGGCGACGGGGGCGCGGCCCTGCTCGTCGGCGAGCGCCACGACGGCGCCGGCCCCGACGGCGGCCGTCGGCACCCCGGCGCGCGCCAGCGTCGTCCCGAGCAGGCCGGGCGTGGCCTCGAACGAGCCGTCGGCGGCCTCGGCGCGGAAGACGTCCCAGCGCAGCGCCTCGGCCGGGCCTCCCGCGGAGCTCACGTCGGCCTGCGGCGCACGGCAGGCGGACTGCCCGGACGGGACCTCGGCGTCCCCGGCCCGGCGGCCGGCGGACACCGTGAGCCAGCCGTCGAGCGGGCACGTCGAGCGGCGCACGGTGCGGACGGCGAGGGTCCCGACCGCGCCCACGTCGAGCAGGCTCTGCAGCGCAGGCGTCGAGGAGTCGACGTCGTCCCAGCGCAACCCGCCGGTGCCGACGAGGACGACGACGCCGGGGACCCGCGCGGACCGCGCGTCGCCGTCCGCGGCCGGCGCGGCGGGGACTCCCGCCGCGGTGGCCGGCGGGCCGGTGAGCAGGAGGGTGGCGACGAGCGCCGTGAGGATCGCGACGAGCTGTCGCGGGCGCGGTCGGGGCACCATTGAGAGGGTAGGGCCTGCGCTGTCGGTGGCAGGGGCGAGAATCGACCGGTGACGTCCGACGTACCCACCGAGCCCGCCGCCCCGCGTCGCTGGGTGTGGACCCTCGTCGGGGTCGCCCTGCTCGCGCTCTCGGCCGCACCGCTCGTGCGCCACTACCTCCTCGACTACCCTGCCGAGGTCTGGCAGGTCGACCTCGAGGTCTACCGGGACGGCGCGGTGAGTGTCCTGCGCGGCCGCCCGGTCTACGAGTGGCTCACCGGCTCGCCGCAGTGGCTGCCCTTCACCTACCCGCCGTTCGCCGCCCTGGTCGGGCTGCCGCTCGCGGTGCTGCCGTTCGGTGTCGCGGGCTGGGTGTGGACGGCGGTCCAGCTCGGCCTGCTGTGGCTGAGCACCGGGATCGCGTTCGGGCCGTTCCTCGACCGGTTCGGCCGTCGCGGGCCCGCGGTGCAGGGGCTCGTCGCCGCGGTCCTCGTGTGGGCGCTGCCGGTCGCCGAGGGCATCCGGTTCGGCCAGGTGAACGCCGTCATCGTGGCGCTGTGCCTCGTCGACGTCGGTCGCAGGTCGCCGGGGTTCTGGCCGCGCGGCGTCCTCGTCGGCGTGGCGACGGCGGTGAAGCTGACCCCGGGCGTGTTCTGGCTGCACTGGGCCGTCGCCCGGCGGTGGCGACCGCTCGCGGTGAGCGTCGCGACGACGGCCGCGGTGACCGCACTGACCCTGCTGCTCCTGCCGGCCGCGAGTGCCGCCTACTGGACCGACGCGCTGCTCGACCCCGGCCGGCTGGGCCCGAACGGCGGTACGTCGAACCAGTCCCTGCGCGGCGTCCTGCTCCGTCTGTGGCCCGGTGGCACGAGTCTGGCCGGGCCGGGGGCGGGGTTCA
>DAIOGQ010000474.1:0-2377 GCA_036745175.1 Kineosporiaceae bacterium | reverse complement strand
AGGAGCCGGTAGCTCGACGCGTCGATCGCGACCTCGTCGAGGACGGGCTTGACGACGTGGTCGGCGATGTCGGGGTGGAGCAGGTTCTCCAACGACACGTCGGGCGCGTGCTGGGTCGAGACGACGACGGTGTCCAGCGCGACGGCGCGGTCGCCGTCGTAGGCGATCGTCACCTGGGTCTTGCCGTCGGGGCGCAGGTAGGGCACCTCGCCGGACTTGCGCACCTCGGACAGCCGCTGCGCGAGCCGGTGCGCCAGCCAGATCGGCAGCGGCATGAGCTCGGGGGTGTCGTCGCACGCGTAGCCGAACATGAGCCCCTGGTCGCCCGCGCCCTGCAGGTCGAGCGGGTCGACACCGGCCTCGACCCGGGCCTCGTAGGCCGAGTCGACACCCTGCGCGATGTCCGGCGACTGCGACCCGATGGAGACCTCGACGCCGCACGTGCTGCCGTCGAACCCCTTCGACGAGGAGTCGTAGCCGATGCCGAGGATCGTCTGCCGGACGATCGTCGGGATGTCCGCCCAGCCCTCGGTCGTCACCTCGCCGGCGACGTGCACGAGGCCCGTCGTCACCATCGTCTCGACGGCGACCCGGCTGCGCGGGTCCTGGGTGAGCAGGGCGTCGAGGATCCCGTCGCTGATCTGGTCGCAGATCTTGTCCGGGTGGCCCTCGGTCACCGACTCGGATGTGAAGAGACGCTTGCTCACGGTTCTCCTGTCATGCAGCGGCTGCTGGCTTCTTCCGGGACGGGCGGGCGGCGGCGGGCGCGGTGATCGGCGGCGCCCGGGCGGCACGACCCCGGCGTCGACCGACCATGCTAGCCAGACGGTCGGGGTCGCCCGGCCGTCGCCCACAGATCCGCTCCCCTCGGGCTGTCTCAGGTTGCCGCGTCGAGCCGGCGCCGGACGGCGTCCCACACCGCGTCGGCGACGGCCTCCTTCGACGACAGCGGGACCGGCAGCGCCCCGCCGCCGGCGTCGAGGATCGTCACGGCGTTGTGCTCGGCGCCGAAGACCCGGCCGCCCGAGACGTCGTTGACGACGAGCAGGTCGCAGCCCTTGCGGGCGAGCTTGCGGCGCGCGTGGGTGAGGACGTCTGCGGTCTGGTCGCCGGTCTCGGCGGCGAAGCCGACGACGACCTGGCCGGGCCGGCGGGCCGCGACGAGCTCGGCGAGGACGTCGGGGTTGCGCACGAGCCGGACGACGGGCGCGTCATCCGGGTCGTCGGTCTTCTTGATCTTGTGCCCGGCGACCTCGGCCGGGCGGAAGTCGGCGACGGCCGCCGACATCACGACGACGTCGGCGTCCGCCGCCGCCTCGAGCATCGCCGTCCGCAGGTCGAGCGCGCTGCCCACACCGGTCATCTCGACCCCGCCCGGGACCGGTAGCACGGTGTTCGCGGCGACGAGCCGGACGTGCGCCCCGCGCGCGGCGGCCGCCCCGGCGAGCGCGAAGCCCTGCCGGCCCGAGGACCGGTTCCCGAGGTAGCGGACCGGGTCGAGCGGCTCCCGGGTGCCACCGGCGGAGACGACGACGCGCAGTCCCGCGAGGTCGGCGACCCCGGCGGACGTCCCCCGGGTGAGCAGCCGGACCGCGACCGCCGCGATCGCCTCCGGCTCGGGCAGCCGGCCCGGTCCGGTGTCGGCACCGGTGAGCCGCCCGCTCGCCGGGTCGAGGACGACGACACCGCGGCCGCGCAGCGTGGCGACGTTCGCCTGCGTCGCGGGGTGCAGCCACATCTCGCTGTGCATGGCCGGGACGAGGAGGACCGGGCAGCGGGCGGTGAGGAGCACGTTGGAGAGCAGGTCGTCCGCGAGGCCGTGCGCGGCGCGGCCGAGCAGGTCGGCCGTCGCGGGCGCGACGACGACGAGGTCGGCCTGCTGGCCGAGCCGCACGTGGGGCACCTCGTGGACGTCGTCCCACGCCGAGGCGCTGACCGGGTGACCGGACAGCGCCGCCCACGTCGCGGCGCCGACGAACTCCAGCGCGGAGGCCGTGGGGACGACCCGGACGTCGTGGCCGGTCTCGGTGAGGATCCGCAGCAGGGTGCACGCCTTGTAGGCGGCGATCCCGCCGGAGACGCCGAGGACGACGCGCGGGCGCGCGCCGTCCGTCGGGTCGGCGGTGGAGGCCGGGGTCAGGTCAGCCCTCGATCGGCTCGGCGACGAGGAGGCCCTCGTTGATCTCGCGCATGGCCACCGACAGCGGCTTCTCCTGCACGTGGGTCTCGACGAGCGGGCCGACGTACTCCAGCAGCCCCTCGCCGAGCTGGGAGTAGTACGCGTTGATCTGCCGCGCGCGCTTGGCGGCGAAGATGACCAGAGCGTACTTCGAGTCGGCGGCCTTGAGCAGGTCGTCGATCGGGGGGTTGGTGATGC
>DAIOGQ010000473.1:0-2396 GCA_036745175.1 Kineosporiaceae bacterium | reverse complement strand
GAGCTGGATCGCCTTGTCGTCCAGGGTCGTGATGTCCTCGAAGATGAACATCTGCCGGCGGACCTCCTCGGCGAGCTCGGGACTCACCGTCTCCAGGCCCTCGAGGATCATCCGCTCCGTCGACCGGTCGGCCCGGTTGATGATGGCGACGAGCGGGGTGACACCGCCGACGGCCGACATCTCCTGCGCGCCGATGACGGTCGACATCCGCCGGTCGAGCTCGCGCTCGACGATCCGGATGACGTCCGGGCTCGCCCGCTCCATGAGGGCGATCCGGTGCGCGACGTCGGCCTGCAGCTTCTGCTCGAAGCCGGACAGGACGATCGCCGACTGCTGCGGCGACAGGTGCGCCAGGACGAGCGCGATCGTCTGCGGGTGCTCGTCGGCGAGGAAGGTGAGCAGCTGGCGGGCGTCGGCCCGGCGCATCGCCTCGAAGGGCATCTCGGCGAGGGTCGCGCCGAGCCGCTCCATGATCTCGTCGGCACGTTCGGAGCCCAGGCTCGAGGCGAGCAGCTCCTTGGCGAGGTCGAGCCCGCCGCGGCCGGCGTGCTGGTCGGAGAACAGCTCGCCGTGCGACTCGGCGAGCACCGACGAGGCGTCGTCGGACGACACCGACTGGAGCCGGACGATCTCGGCCGTCAGCTCCTCGACGAGCGTCTCGGGCAGCCTCGACATGAGCTTGGACGCCCGGTCGCGACCGAGCTGCACCATGAGGATCGCGGCCTTGCGGATCCCGGTGAGCGGTCCTGCCGTCATGACCGTCACGCCGTCAGCTCTTCCGCTCCGAGAGCCAGCCCTGGATCATCGCGGCGACCTCGTCCGGCTGGTTGTCCACCAGCGCGGCGACCTCGTCGCGCATCCGGTCGCGTTCGATGACCGGGTCGGCGACGGGCTCCGACGTGATCGCGACCGGGGCGCCGCCGAGCATCTGCCGGCCGGCCACGAGCCCCGGGTCGGGCAGGTCGCTCGCCGCCGCCTCGACCGTCGCGCCGCCCTTGCGGCGACGCGTCATGAGGAAGAGCGCGACGAGGACGAGCAGCCCGATGCCGGCCTTCTTGCCCAGGTCGAGGTAGCCGGCGGTGCGCTCGGCCTTCTGCGCGGCCTCGAGCTCCTTGGCCGCGGCCTGCGTCGAGGTGGTGTCGAACGCGAGCTTGTCGACCTGCACCGTGTCGCCGCGCTGCGGGTCGAGGCCGACGGCGTTCGCGACGAGAGCCTGCACCCTGGCCGGGTCGACGGCGCCGGCCGCCTTGTCGTCGAGCACGACGGCGACGGTGAGCCGCTCGACCGAGCCGGGCGCGGCCTGGGCACGCTCCACCACCTTCCCGATCGCGTTGTCGACGGTGCGGGACTCCTTGAGGTAGGAGGACCCGGTCTCGGAGCCGGCACCCGGCGTGAGCGTCGGCCAGGTCACCCCGAGGCTGCCCGCGGGGCCCGCGGCGCCGTTGGCGTAGCCCTCCTTGAGGGTCGTCTCGGACAGCGGCTGCGGCGCGGGGGACTCCCGGACGTAGCTCTCCGTCGTGGTGTCCTTGGTGTCGTAGTCGAGCTGTGCGTTGACCCGCACGACGGCCTTGCCCGGGCCGAGGACGCGGTCGAGCATCTGCTGGACGGACGTGCTCATCCGGTCCTCGAACTTCGCCGTCTGCTCGTCGGCGCTGCTGGCCCGCGACGCCGCGCCGTCGGCGCCGTCCTCGCGCGTCGAGAGCAGGTTGCCCTTGGAGTCGCTGACGTTGACGTCGCTCGGGTCGAGGCCCTCGACGCTGCCCGCGACGAGATGGGTGATCGAGCGGACCTGCCCGTCGGTCAGCTCGGTGCCCGGCGTCACGGCCATGAGCACCGAGGCCGTGGCCCGGTCCTGCTCGGTCGCGAACACGTCCTTCTTCGGCATCGCGAGGTGGACGATCGCGGTCTGGACGCCGGTGATCGCCTGCAGCGTCTTGCCCAGCTCGGCCTCGAGGGCGCGCCGGTAGGCGATGTTCTGCTGGAAGTCGGTGGCGGTCATGCCCTGGCTGTCCAGGATCGAGTAGCCGTCGGAGTCCGACGACGGCAGGCCCTTGCCGGCGAGCGAGACCCGCACGTCGTAGACCTGGGACTGCGGCACGAGGACCGTCGCCCCCCCGTCGGCGAGCTGGTAGGTGATGTTGTCCGTCCGTAGCTGCTCGACGATCGCGTTGGCGTCCCCGCCGGACAGGTTGCTGAACAGCGGCGTCCAGGTCGGTTGCGCGGCCCAGCGGCTCAGGCCGACGGCACCGAGGACGAGGGCGATCGCGGCGACCGCGATGACTCCGCGCTGACCCGGCGTGAAGCCGGCCATGAGGCCCTTGGCGCGGCCGAGCGTGGCGTCCATCCGGCTCACAGCGGCATCCTCATGATCTCGTTGAAGGCCTCGAGCGCCTTGT
>DAIOGQ010000472.1:0-2402 GCA_036745175.1 Kineosporiaceae bacterium | reverse complement strand
GGCGAGTTGATGTACATGATGATGTCGCGCTCGGGGTCCTGGCTCTCCAGCACGATGAGCTGGGCCATGATGTCGTCCGCCGAGGCGTCGTCGACCTGCACGCCGAGGAAGATGATGCGGTCCTCGAAGAGCTTCGTGTACGGGTCGAGGCGCTTGATGCCGTAGGCCGTGCGCTCCTCGAACTGCGGCAGGATGTAGCGGCCGCTGGGCACCTGGGCGGAGCCGCCGACGGGGCTGACGTTCATGTTCGGTCCTCCGGACGAAGTGGCGTGGTCGGAGCCGGCACGGTCGCTGCTCGGGCTCGGGGTGCGGGTCGGACGGCGGTCGGGTCCGGGCTGGAGGTCGACCGTCAGGAGGACGTCGTGCCGCCGCCGCCGCTGACCTGGCCGGCGGAGCGGACGACGTGGTCGACGAGTCCGTACGCGAGCGCCTGCTCGGCGGTGAACCACCGGTCGCGGTCGGAGTCGGCGGCGATGGTCTCGGGCGTCTGCCCGGTCTGCTCGGCGATGAGCTCGGCCATCTGTCGCTTCATGTGGAGGATCAGCTCGGCCTGGATCTTGATGTCGCTCGCCGTGCCGCTGATGCCGCCGAGCGGCTGGTGCATCATGACCCGGGCGTGCGGCAGCGCGTACCGCTTGCCCTTGGCGCCGGCGGAGAGCAGGAACTGGCCCATCGAGGCGGCCAGGCCCATCGCCACGGTCGCGACGTCCGGCTGGACGAACTGCATCGTGTCGTAGATGGCCATCCCCGCGGTGACCGAGCCGCCCGGGGAGTTGATGTAGAGGTAGATGTCGCGCGCCGGGTCCTCGGCGGCCAGCAGGAGCAGCTGGGCGCAGATCGCGTTGGCGTTCTCGTCGCGGACCTCGGTGCCCAGGAACAGGATCCGGTCCTTGAGCAGGCGGTTGTAGATGTGGTCGTCCAGACCCATCCCGGGCTGCTGGCCGCGGGCGGTCGGACCCTCGGCGAGCTCGCCGGCGGACTTCGTCCCCGGCACGATCAGCTGGCTCACGATGGCACTCCCGGTGATCTCGGACGGCGGTGCGACGTCGGTGGCGACGCGCGATGGCGACGAGGGATCGTCGTCACGGTGATGCGTCGTTACTGCGACCCTAACGCCCACTACGGCACGTCCTGCTCCCGGCCCGACCGATGTTCGCTGTCGGCGCACGCACGCCAGGCGAACGGCCCCGGCCGCCGCAGTGACGCGTGGGACGTCAGGCCCTGGGCTCCTCGGCGGGCTCGAACCCGCCGATGTCCGAGACGGTGATGGCGGTCGGGTCGACGGCGGACGCGGCGGGCGCCGCGACCGGGCCACCGGCGTCGGCCTGCGCGTCGTCCGCGTCGATGACCTCGACGTCGTCACCGGCCTGCTCGTCCCGCGGGAAGAGCGTGTCGAGGTCGATGACGTTCCCGGAGGCGTCCTTGATGCTCGCCTTCTCCAGGACCGCGGCGAGCGCCTTGCGCCGGGCGACCTCGCCGACCATCGCGGGGATCTGGCCCGACTGGTCGACCATGCGGATGAACTCGTTCGGGTCCATGCCGTACTGCTGGGCCGACGAGACGAGGTACTGCAGCAGGTCGTTCTGACCGACGGAGACCTGGACCTTCTCGGCGACCGCGTCGAGGAGCAGCTGCATCGCGACGCCCTTGCGGGTCTCCGCCTCGACCTCGGTGCGGTGCTCGTCGTCCTCGGCGCGGCTCTCGGACTCGAGGTGCCGGTTGACCTCCTCGGTGACGACGCCGTCCGGGACGGCGACCTCGACGGTCTCGGTGAGGTGCGCGAGCAGCCGTTCGCGGGCCTGCAGGCCCTGCTCGAACCGCTTGGTCTCGGCGACCTTCTCGCGCAGGTCGGCACGCAGGTCGTCGAGGGTGTCGAACTCGCTCGCGAGCTGCGCGAAGTCGTCGTCGAGGTCGGGGAGCAGCCGCTCCTTGACCGACTGGACCGTGACCGTGATCCGGGCATCCTGACCCGCCCGGTCGCCACCGGCGAGCGCGGAGACGAACGACGTCGTCTCGCCCGCCTGCAGGCCCACGAGCGCGTCGTCCATGCCCTCGAGCATCGTGCCGCTGCCGATCTCGTACGAGACGCCCGTGGCGGTGTCGATCTCCTCGTCCTCGATCGCCGCGGCGATGTCGACGGAGACGAAGTCGCCGCTGCCGGCGGCCCGCTCGACGGCCGTCAGGGTGCCGAACCGCTCGCGCAGGCTCTCGACCCGAAGGTCGACGTCCTCGTCGCTGACCTCGACGTCGTCGACGGTCACCTCGATGCCCTCGAGCTCCGGCAGGTCGATGGTCGGCCGGACGTCGACCTCGGCGGTGAACTTCAGGTCGCCGCCCGCGGTGGGGTCGGGGACCTCGGTGACGTCGACCGTCGGCTGGCCGAGCGGCCGGACGTCGCTCTT
>DAIOGQ010000471.1:0-2451 GCA_036745175.1 Kineosporiaceae bacterium | reverse complement strand
GACCCCTCGTCGTGGCCCTGCGGTCGATGCTCGCGCGCGCGCAGGCCGACGCCGCGCCGGTCGACACCGCGCCGGTCGACCCCGAGGTCTTCGACGACGACCTCGAGGACGCCCTCAAGGCCTTCCAGCAGCGCCGCGGGCTCGTCGCCGACGGCGTCGCAGGACACCAGACTGCGCGTGTCCTCGACAGCGCGCGGTGGCGCCTGGGCGACCGGATCCTCCTGTTCACCCCCGGCCATCTCATGCGTGGCGACGACGTCGCGGCGCTCCAGGAGCGGCTCGTCGTCCTCGGCGTCCACGCCGGGCCTGTCGACGCCGTCTTCGGCTCGGCCACCGAGACGGCGCTGCGCGAGCTGCAGCGCGGCCTCGGCCTCGAGCCGGACGGGCTGTGCGGCCCGGGGACGCTCCGCGCCATGAGCGCGCTCGCCCGGGCCGTCGGCGGCGGTGACCCGTGGGCACTGCGCCAGCAGGCCGACGTCGCCGTGGCCGGGCCGAGTCTCGCCGGCAAGGTCGTCGTCATCGACCCGGCCGGCGGAGCGGGCTCCCCCGGTCCGCTCGCCGGTGCGCTGAGCGAGGCGGACGTCGCGCTCGACCTCGCCTACCGGGTCGAGGGCCGGCTCGCCGCGACCGGGGTGACCGTCGTCCTCACCCGCGGGTCCGCCACGTGCCCGGACGACGTCGCGCGGGCCTCGCTCGCCCGCAGCGTGCGCGCGGACCTGTTCCTGTCGCTGCACTGCGACTGGCACGCCAACCCCGAGGCGTCCGGGGTCGCGACCTTCTTCTGGGGCGACGACCGGGTGGGCGCCCGTTCGGCGACCGGCGAGGCGCTGGCCGGGCGGATCCAGCGCGAGGTCGTCGCCCGCACCGGCCTTGCGGACCTGCGGACGCACGCGTGCACCGTGGAGATCGTCCGGATCACCCGGATGCCCGCCGTCCTCGTCGAGCTGGGCTACCTGTCGAACAGGGGCGACGCGGCGAGGCTGTCCGACCCCGCCTTCCGGGACGTGGTCGCCGAGGCCCTTGTGGTCGCCGTCCAGCGGCTCTACCTGGGCGACGACGACGCCGTCACGGGCTCGCTGCACCTCGCCGACGTCCTCGCGCACGCGGGCCGGGCCTGACCCTCGCACGATCCCGCGGCGCGACCGTCGGCGGGTCCGGCGGTCACCGGCTCGGCTGGCTCGTCAGTGCGGGCGCCCGGACCGTGCCGAGGATGCGCTCCAACGCCTGCTCGACGTCCTCGCGCCAGGACAGGGCGGTCTTCAGCTCTAGTCGCAGCCGGGGGTAGCGGCGATGCTGGCGAACGGTCTTGAACCCGACGGCGAGCAGCAGGTCGGCCGGGACGAGGCACTGCGAGCCCGGCCCCTCGCCCTCCGGCTCCCCCCCCTCGACCGCGTGCCCGAAGGCCTCGACGGCGCGGACGCCCCGGCGGGTCAGGTCCTTGGCCGTCGCCTGCACGAGCATCCGCGCGAGGCCGCCGCCGGCGAACAACGGCAGCACGCGGGCCGTCATGAGCAGGACGGCGTCCCCGCTCACAGGGGACGTCGGGAAGGCCAGCGACCGTGGCACGAAGGCGGGCGGCGCGTAGAGCACGAAGCCCGCCGGCATCTCGTCGACGTAGGCGATCCGACCGCACGAGCCCCATTCGAGGAGCGTCGCGGAGACCCAGGCCTCCTTCTCGAACGCGGTGTCACCGACGTCGGCGGCGCGCCGGGCGGCCACCGGGTCGAGCTCCCACGTGACGCAGCGACGGCACGGGTCAGGGACGTCGGGCAGCGTGTCGAGCGTCAGCGGGGCGAGTCGGCGGCCCATCAGCCGTGGGTCCCGCGCGAGCGCGCCGCGGCGACGACGCGGCGCTCGGCGGCCTCGGCGTCGTTCCCGTCGTCCCGTCCCGGACCGGCGGTGAGCCCGTCGACGTCGACGACGCGCACCGCACCTGCCGCCGCACCGTCGGCCACCGCACCGTCGGCAGCGCCGGGCGTGTCGAACGGCTCGGCCGAGCTACCGGCGGCTCGGCCGGTGTCGGCGCCGTACGTGCGGACGGTGCGCGGGCGGAGCAGCGCTCCGGCGAAACCGGCGGCTGCGCCGAGGATCAGGCCCGCTGCGACCAGCCGTCCCAGTCGCATGCGACACTCCCTGCAGTGGAGGGGCCGGCATCGGACACACCGGACCCTGCGGCCATGGTACGCAGGGACACACCGTCAGGTGAAGGGCACACTCCGTGATGAACTGAGTGCTCTCCGCGATCGCCGGCGACCAGCGCCAGCCGGCACCACGAGGCACCGACCGACGGACGATCACAGGACGGGAGGCGTACGCAGCATGCCACCGGAGGGACATCAGGCCGCCGCCGGCTCGAGGCTCGACCGCTGGGTCGACACGTACGCCGCCAGGACCCGGGGCATGACCGCCTCGGAGATCCGCGCCCTGTTCGCGGTCGCCAGCCGGCCCGAG
>DAIOGQ010000470.1:0-2465 GCA_036745175.1 Kineosporiaceae bacterium | reverse complement strand
GCGCGGCCGCCGTGGTCACCCTCGTCGTCGTCCTCGGTGCGCTCGTGGTCTGGCAGGTCCGTCGCCGTCGTGCCGGGGCCGGCGACGGGTCGGCCGGCGGGACGCGGGCCGGGCCGCTCACCGGCTGACGCGCCGTCGCGGGCGGGCCGTCGAGGCCCCGGTCAGCAGTGTCGGGTGCCGGACGATCCGGCGTCGTCGTGCCTGGCCGTCGAGCGCCGCGGTCACGAGCCGGGCCGCGGCGGCGACGATGGCGTCGGTGTCCCAGTCCACCGTCGTCAGCGGGGGACCGAGCAGCCGTGAGACGGGGCGCGCGTCGTAGCCCATCACGGACAGGTCGCCCGGGACGTCGAGCCCGAGGCCGGCTGCCGCGGCGTACGCGCCGTAGGCGATGGAGTCGGAGAAGCAGAACAGCGCCGTCGGTCGCGGCCGGCGGGCGAGCGCGGTGCACGCGGCCTCGGCCGCGGCGGCGAGCGCGTGCCGGGCGGGGACGATCGTCACGTCGATCCCGAGCCGCTCGGCCTCCGCACGGACGTGGACGTCGCCGGGCCGGTCGGGGGTGCTCGCCGCGGTCGGCGTCAGGACGCCGACCCGGGTGTGCCCCAGGTCCCGCAGGTGCGTCAGCGCGAGAGTGACGCCGGCCCGGTTGTCGAAGACGACCTCGCCGGCGGTCCGGACCCCCGGCAGGGCGTCTCCGACCGTCACGAGCGGCACCCGGTCGGCGATCGTGCCCCAGAAGCCGGCCGACGGGTCGACGGGCGAGAGGACGAGGGCGTCGACGCGCTGGTCGTCGAGCCGCCGGGCGAGGCGCTCCTCGCGGGCCGGGTCGCCGCCGGAGTCGACGACCAGCGCGTACTGGCCCCGGGCGAGCAGCGCGCCGCCGACGGCGACCGCGGTCTCCTGCTGCCAGACGTCCTCGAGGGACGCCCAGAGGACCCCGACCATGCCGGTGCGGCCGCTCGCGAGCGCCCGGGCCATCGGGTTCGCCTCGTAGCCGAGCTCGGCCGCGGCGGCGCGGACCCGCTCCTGGGTCCGGCCCGAGACCTGGAGCCCGCGCATCGCGTAGGAGACGGCCGCCTGGGACAGGCCGGTCGCCTCCGCGACGTCGCGGATCGTCACGCGCTTGGGGCGTCGTGCCACCGGGCCAGGGTACAAGCGGGAGCCGGCCGCCGACCTCGGCGTCCGGCGGCTCGGCGGGCCGCCGTTCCTCGGCCGCCGGCCGCCGATCCGTCTCGCCCGTCGGTCGCTTGCTTGACGCGGCGAGGCGTGGGCGCTATTCCTTGTGAAGGCCTTCAGTGAAGCGCTTCACAAGCGGCTGACCAGGCTGAGGCAGCGCCGGGCAGCCAGGCCGACAACGACTCGCGAGCAGGCGCCGGCGACTCGCAGACAGGAGGTCCGGTGCCGCGGTCAGGCTCGGTCGACGTCCACCAGCATCTGTGGACGCCTCGGTTCGTCGAGGCGCTGCGAGCCCGCCCGCGGGCGCCCCGGCTGGACGGCTGGACCCTGTTCGTCGACGGCGCCGCGCCCTACCCGGCGGACCCCGCCGACCACGACGTGCGCCGGCGCGCCGCGCTCGCCGTGGCGGACGGCCTGGACCTCGCACTCGTCACGATGTCCGCCGGGCTCGGCGTCGAGTGGCTGCCGCCCGCGCAGGCGTCGGTGCTCCTCGACGCCTACCACGCGGGCGCGATCGACCTGCCCCTCCCGTTCCGCGCGTGGGCAGCGGCCGGCCTGGTCGATCCTGACCCGGAGGCGCTGGAGGCGTTGCTGGACAACGGGTTCGTCGGGCTCGAGCTGCCGGCGACGGCCCTGCTGGACGCCGCCGGCTACGACCGCTGTGCGGCCCTGCTGTCAGTCCTCGAACGCCGTGGCGCGCCGCTGCTGGTCCACCCGGGGCTCGCGTCGGCGTCCGACGGGCGCCCTGGCTGGTGGGCGCCTGTCGTCGACTACGTCCAGCAGATGCACGCCGCCTGGTACGCCTTCCGCGCCGTCGGCCGGGACCGGTTCCCCGGCCTGCGCGTCTGCTTCACGCTGCTGGCCGGCCTCGCCCCGCTGCACGGCGAGCGGCTGCGGGCGCGAGGCGGCGACGACCGCGGCCGGATCGACCCGGACGCCTTCGTCGACACCTCGTCCTACGGCCCTCGCGCGATCGACGCCGCGGTCCGGGTGCTCGGGGTCGACGTCGTCGTCCACGGGTCCGACCGGCCGTGGGCGACGCCGCCGGTGACCGGGCTCGGCGACGCCGGGGACGCCGCCGTCCGGTCCACCAACCCGCTGCGACTGCTCCACGGCTCCCGGCCACCGACGCCCCGGCCGCGTTCGGGAACGGCCGCCCGCACCCTCACCCATACCTTCACCTCGGAGTCGGTCGCCAAGGGTCATCCGGACAAGGTCTGCGACACCATCGCCGACTCGATCCTGGACGCGTACCTGCGGCGCGACCGCCGCAGCCGCGTCGCCTGCGAGGT
>DAIOGQ010000469.1:0-2499 GCA_036745175.1 Kineosporiaceae bacterium | reverse complement strand
AGCAGGGCGACACCGGTGCAACCGGTGCTGCGGGCGCCCAGGGCGAGAAGGGCGACACCGGTGCTGCCGGCGCCCAGGGCGAGCAGGGCCTGCAGGGCGAGCAGGGCGACACCGGTGCTGCCGGCGCCCAGGGCGAGCAGGGCCTGCAGGGCGAGCAGGGCCTGCAGGGCCTGCGCGGTGAGAACGGCGGCCAGGGCGAGCAGGGGCTCCAGGGCGAGAAGGGCGACACCGGTGCAACCGGTGCTGCGGGCGCCCAGGGTCCCCAGGGCGAGCAGGGCAACCCCGGCGCGACGGGGCCTCAGGGGCCGGCCGGCGAGGTCGGACCGATGGGTCCGCAGGGGCTCCCCGGTGAGAAGGGCGACAAGGGCGATCGGGGCGACACCGGCCTGCAGGGTCCGGCCGGCGCGACCGGCGTGAAGGGCGACACCGGCGCTACCGGCCCGCAGGGCCCCAAGGGCGACACCGGTTCAACAGGCCCCAGCGGGGCGAGCGGCGCGACGGTCGTGTCGAACAACAGCAACGCGACGACCGTCACCGTCTCGTGCCCGGTCGGAAAGGTGGCACTCGGCGGCGGCGGCAGCGGCTCGAGCCAGCGGGTCGTGACGCAGTCGTACCCGACGGTGAGCAGCGGGGTGGCCACCGGCTGGACCGTCCGCTTCGACAGCGCCGCGGCGAGCAACACCGCCTTCGCCATCTGCGCCAGCTGATCCGGTCCCTACTCCGGTGATGCCCTGGGCGGGCCCGTCGACACGACGGGCCCGCGCTGGGCTTTGCGCGCGACGTCCGGCCCCCACGTCAGGTCGCCCCCGCATCGCCTCGTCCCAAGAGCGCTCCCACGACGCGACACGCCGCTGAGGCACTCGTTGTGCCGTCGTTGGGGACAGAGCGGGTTGAACCAGCACGGCCGTCACCGCGGCATCGCGGCGTCCCTGACCGGCCGGTCGCCGGCGGCCGTCACCGGGACGCAGCAGCGGTCGGTGGCGGGCGCTGCAGGTCGACGTCCACAACTACGGCACACCAGGCCCGGACGAGGCGTGTCGCGTCGTGGGAGCGCTCTTGGGACGAACGGTGCTGGCGGGGCGGCGCGGCACGGCACCGGGTCCGGCAGGTCGGGCGCCACGTCAAGGGCAGGTCGGGCGCGGGGTCAGGAGCGGCGCAGCACCGAGCCGAGCGCCTCGAGGACGGAGGCGTCCTCGATGGTGCTCGGGACGGCCGGGGTCTTGCCGTCGGCGATCTCCCGCATCGTCTTGCGCAGGATCTTCCCCGATCGCGTCTTCGGCAGCGCCGGCACGACGTCGATCTCGCGCAGCCCCGCGACGGCGCCGATCTGGTCGCGGACGGACTGGACGAGCTCGGCCTGCAGCGTCGCCGGGTCGGCGACGACGCCGGCCTTGAGGACGACGAAGCCACGCGGCACCTGGCCTTTCATGGCGTCGTGGACGCCGACGACGGCGCACTCGGCGACGGCCGGGTGCCCGGCGAGCACGGCCTCCATCGAGCCCGTCGACAGCCGGTGCCCCGCGACGTTGATGACGTCGTCCGTGCGCCCCATGACGTAGACGTAGCCGTCGGCGTCCTTGAAGCCGCCGTCGCCCGTGAGGTACCAGCCGGGGAACGCCGACAGGTAGCCCGCGACGTAGCGCTCGTCGTCCTTCCACAGCGTGGGCAGGGTGCCCGGCGGCATCGGCAGCCGGATGCAGATCGCGCCCTCGACGTCCGGCCCGAGCGGCTCGCCGAACTCGTCGAGCACCTGCACGTCGTAGCCCGGGACCGGCACGGAGGGCGACCCGGGCTTGGTCGGCATCGGCTCCAGGCCCCGCAGGTTGGCGCAGATCGGCCAGCCCGTCTCGGTCTGCCACCAGTTGTCGACGACCGGGATCCCCAGGGTCTTCGACGCCCACTCGTACGTGTCGGGGTCGAGCCGCTCACCGGCGAGGAACAGGGTGCGCAGGCAGGACAGGTCGTAGCGGGCGAGGTGCTCGGCGTTCGGGTCCTCCTTCCTGATGGCGCGGAACGCCGTCGGGGCCGTGAACAGCGCGGACACCCTGTGCTCGCTGACGACGCGCCAGAACGCGCCGGCGTCCGGGGTGCCGACCGGCTTGCCCTCGTAGAGCACGGTCGTCGCCCCGAGCAAGAGCGGCGCGTAGACGATGTAGGAG
This sequence comes from Kineosporiaceae bacterium, assembly GCA_036745175.1. GTDB lineage: Bacteria > Actinomycetota > Actinomycetes > Actinomycetales > Kineosporiaceae > R-H-3. Next base: position 340 of record DAIOGQ010000469.1, on the reverse strand, counting down.
TGCCCGACGACCCAGCCGACGTCGCTCGCGGCCCAGAACGTCTCGCCGGGGTCGATCCCGTAGACGTTCGTCATCGACCAGTGCAGCGCGACGGCGTGACCGCCGTTGTCGCGCACGATGCCCTTCGGCTTCCCGGTCGTGCCCGACGTGTAGAGGATGTAGAGCGGGTCGGTCGCGTCGACGGGCACGCACTCGGCAGGGTCGACGGCACCCGGCTTCATGACGGTCGCCCAGTCGACGTCCCGCTCCCCCAGCTCGGCGACGACCTGCGGGCGCTGGAGGATGACGCAGCGGTCGGGCTGGTGGGTCGCGAGGTCGATGGCCGCGTCGAGCATCGGCT
>DAIOGQ010000468.1:0-2499 GCA_036745175.1 Kineosporiaceae bacterium | reverse complement strand
ACGGTCCCGCTGCTGTCCGAGGTGACCACGACGGTCGCGAGCACCAACGCCCAGCTCGTCAAGGTCGACTCGATCACGGACAACGTCGCGCAGGTGTCGACGAACGTCTCCGCGCTGACGGCCCTGTTCGCCGCGACCCTCGGCTCGCCGGTCGTCAAGGTCGCCGCGTTCAGCTACGGGGTGCGACAGGCGATGAGCGGCCGCTCGTCGTCCGACCGTCGCCGGCGGGGCTGACCGGTGAGGCGGGTGTTCTGGATCGCCCTCGGCGCGACGGTCGGCATCCTCGTGGTGCGCAAGCTGTCGAGGACCGTCGACCAGTACTCTCCCGAGGGGGTGGGCCGGTCGCTGTCGAACCTCGCCCACGCGGTGCGCGAGGCCGCGGACGTCGTCCGCGAGGGGATGGCCGAGCGCGAGACGGAGCTGCGGGCCGCGCTCGGGGTCGACGCCGGGACGATCGACGCGGAGCGGGCCCGGACCCTCCTCGAGGACCCGACGGGAAACCGCCGCGACCGCTGACCCCGGGGTGGGGCACCCTGGTCGGACCGCACCGACCACATCAGTGCTGTGAGCGCATGACGACGACCGGGAGGTCACCCGCGATGGAGACGGCCGAGATCCGCCGTCGCTGGCTGCGCTTCTTCGAGTCCCACGGGCACACCGTGGTTCCGAGCGCGCCGCTGCTCTACGACGACCCGACCCTGTTGTTCGTCAACGCCGGCATGGTGCCGTTCAAGCCGTACTTCCTCGGTCAGGAGACCCCGCCGTACCCGCGCGCGACGAGTGTGCAGAAGTGCGTGCGGACCCTCGACATCGACGAGGTCGGCAAGACCACCCGGCACGGCACGTTCTTCCAGATGAACGGGAACTTCTCGTTCGGGGACTACTTCAAGGCCGGCGCGATCGAGCTCGCCTGGCAGCTCGTCACGGGTGCGCAGTCCGACGGCTACTACGGCTTCGACCCGGACACGGTCTGGGTCACCGTCCACGAGGACGACGACGAGGCCATCGACCTGTGGAAGAGGATCGCGGGCCTGCCGGACGCGCGGATCCAGCGGCGTGGCCTGGCGGACAACTACTGGCACATGGGTGTGCCCGGCCCCGGCGGCCCGTGCAGCGAGATCTACATCGACCGTGGCCCGCAGTTCGGCGCCGACGGCGGCCCGGTCGTCGACGAGGACCGCTACCTGGAGATCTGGAACCTCGTCTTCATGCAGTCCGAGCTCTCCGCGGTGCGCAGCAAGGTGGACTTCGACATCCGTGGCGACCTGCCCGCGAAGAACATCGACACCGGCATGGGCCTCGAGCGCGTCGCGTTCCTGCTCCAGGGCGTCGACAACATGTACGAGATCGACGAGATCTTCCCCGTCATCCGTCGTGTCGAGGAGCTGTCCGGCCGCAAGTACGGCTCCGACCATGACGACGACGTGCGGATGCGGGTCGTCGCCGACCACGTCCGCAGCGGGCTGATGCTCATCGGGGACGGCGTCACGCCGTCGAACGAGGCGCGCGGCTACGTGCTGCGCCGCATCCTGCGCCGGGTCGTCCGCTCGGTTCGCCTGCTCGGGGTCGAGGACCCCACGCTTGCCGACCTCACGGCGGTGAGCAAGGAGCGGATGAAGGCCTCCTACCCCGAGCTGGAGAGCGGCTTCAACCGGATCCGGCAGATCGTCGAGGCCGAGGAGGAGGCGTTCCGGCGCACGCTCGCCGCCGGCACGACGATCCTCGACGTCGCGGTGGCCACGGCGAAGTCGAGCGGCGCGGCGACCCTGTCCGGCGCGCAGGCGTTCGCGCTGCACGACACGTACGGCTTCCCGATCGACCTCACCCTCGAGATGGCGGCCGAGCAGGGGCTGCCCGTCGACGAGAACGAGTTCCGCCGGCTCATGACCGAGCAGCGGCAGCGCGCGAAGGCGGACGCGACGGCGAAGAAGACCGGTCACACCGACCTGTCGAACTACCGGCTCATCGCCGACTCGATCGGCCGTGCCGTCGAGTTCACCGGCTACGACGAGGTCGTCTCGGCGGCGCGGGTGGCAGGGCTCGTCGTCGACGGCGAGGTGGCGCCGGCGGCGTCCGAGGGGATGCGGGTCGAGGTCGTCCTCGACCGCACGCCCTTCTACGCCGAGGGCGGCGGCCAGCTCGCCGACTCGGGGACGATCGAGCTCGACGGTGCGGTGGTGGAGGTGGAGGACGTCCAGTCCCCGATCACCGGGGTCGTCGTCCACCGGGCACGCGTCGTCTCCGGGGAGATCCGGGTGGGTGGCGAGGCGCACGCGCTCGTGGACGTCGAGCGGCGCAAGGCGATCAGCCGCTCGCACACCGCGACGCACATGGTGCACAAGGCCATCCGCGAGGCGCTCGGCGACACCGCGACCCAGGCGGGCTCGGAGAACGCCCCGGGCCGGTTCCGGTTCGACTTCCACTCCGGCTCGAGCCTGCCGGTCAGCGCGCTGCGCGACGTCGAGGCGCGGGTCAACGCCCTGCTCATCGAGGACCTCG
>DAIOGQ010000467.1:0-2500 GCA_036745175.1 Kineosporiaceae bacterium | reverse complement strand
CCGCTTCGAGACCGGCACCGGGTTCACCGGCCCCTGCGAGATGCTCGTCGCAGCAGGAACCCGCTGACCAGCGCGCCCGGCAGGTGGTCGGGCCACCTGGCCACGGACGTGGTCAGGCCACGTGCTTGCCGCGACGGACGACGATGAGCGCGGGCTCGGCGGGGTGCGCGAGCCGGGACAGGTCGACGACCTTGGCCCCGGCGAGCCGTGCGGGCAGGCGGGCGTCGCCGGCGCGGGCGTGGGCGAGGACGGCGATGCCACCGCTCACCGGATCGCGCTGTCCGGGGGGGCGGCCCGACCCGGTGGGCAGCCCGGCCCGGAGGCCGGCGAGGGCCGGCTGGTTCGGCCGGGCGCCCCCGGCCGGGCGGAATCCGGCGGTCGCGACCGCGATCCCCACGGGCGGGCTGAGCGGTGCCGGCGGCAGGCCGCCCGGACGGACGGGGGCGAACCAGCTGTCGGCGTCGCCTGCACGGACCACCGACGGAAGGCCGTCGGCGGGCGTGAAGAGGTCCGCCGGCGTCGCCGGGACGACGGCCGAGCCGAACACCGAGGCCGGGCCGGTGAGCCGGGCCGCGACCCGGCCTGCGATCTCGGCGTTGTGCCGGGCGCGCCGGGCGTCGGGGGCGACCCGGACCGCGGCCGCGACGCGGCGGGGCAGGTCGGGGAGGTCGGGGGCCGCGTCCTGCGCGACGGCCGACGCGACGGCCGGGGCGGCGACGGGGACGGCCGGAACTGCGGGCACAGCCGGGTCGGGCCGGTCGGCGAGCCAGGACGGGCCGGCCGGGACGGCGACCACGGGCGGGGCCGCCGCCGCGGGAGCCCGGTCGGCGGCCGCGGTCGTCGGAGCGGCCGCGGGGGCGACCGGCGCGACGTCGACGAGCGGCCGGCCGGACATCGCGCGGGTCGCCGCCTCGGCGAGTGCGACGGCTTCGGCGAGGTGCCGGGTCGCCTGCTCGAGCCGCAGGTGCAGGTCGTGGAGCTCGACCCGGTTCCGGGCCCGCTCCTGGCGCAGACGGCGGCGCAGACGGCGCCCGGCGGAGCGTTGCGCGACGATCCCCGCGGTCGCCGCGACGGCCCCGCCCGCAGCGAGCGCGGAGCTGTCGAGCACGAGGCCGAAGCCCGCACATCCGAGACCGGTGGCGAGTGCGGCGGGGGGCAGGCAGGCGACGACTGCTGCGGCCGCCGTCGGCCCCCAGGCGCGCATCACCTGCTCGGAGTGTCGGCTGGTCACGGCGGACACCCTAGGCGCGCCAGAGGTCGATCTCCGGTAACCGAACGTCAACACTCCGGCGTGTCCCAGAAGTCACAGCAGTCACTCCAGTCCCGAGCCGACCTGCTGCCCGCGATCTCGCGGTTGCACCGACCGTCGGACTCGCCGGGGATCTTCACCCAGAGCAGGCGGCGGCGAGCGGCGTCCCGGTGTCCGTGGTGGGCCGGGCGCCGAGGCCGTGTCGCTCCATCGGCCGTAGCTGCGCAGCGCGACGCCGTTGAAGCCGTTCGACGGGCCGCCGTTCCGGTACTGCTCCGGACGGCCCGCGAAGTCCCCGGCCACGACCCCGGGTCCGCGCGCTCGACGCCGGCCTTGACGAGGCGGTCGGCGTTGTCACCGACGCCCAGCCATGCGCTGTGCACGCCGTCCGGGTAGAGGTCGACCTTCGGCAGCGTCCCGAGCACGTCGACCGCGTCGTTGAGCGCCGCGAAGCGGGAGGCGGCGTCGGCCTCCGGTGCGGGCGCACCGTCGAGCGTCGGCCGGCACCACGCGGTTCGGCGCGGCTACGTCACGTGGTCCAGCGGGGTGGCTCGCAGGACGGCCGGTCACGCAGCGTCATACGACGGGTGGGCCGCGGACCACGACCGGCGGGGACGTGACGCAGTGGCGCGTCAGAGCAGGCCCTCGGTCCTCAGGTACTCCGTGGCGACGTCCGCGGGCTTGCGCCGCTCGCCGTCGACCTCGGCGTTGAGCCGGGCGAGGTCCTCGGTGGTCAGCACGGCCGACAGCCCGTCGAGCGCCCCGGCGACCTTCGCGCCGCCGGCAGACCCGGTGTTGACGACCGGGACGAGGTTGTCCGCGAGCTGCAGGCCCTTGTCGTCCTCGAGGAGCACGAGCCCCTGCGCGTCGAGCGTCCCGTCCGTCGTCCCGACGAGCACGAGGTCGGCCTTGCCGGTGAGCACCGCCTGCTTGGCCTGCGGGCTGCCGAAGCCGAGCGGCAGCACCTCACCGACGTCCAGCCCGTAGGTCTTCTCCAGGCCGGGGGCGCAGAACGGCCGGTCCGCGCACTCGACGACCGCCGCGAGCCGGACCGCCGTGCCCCGGGCCGCGAGCTGGGACAGCGTCGTCACCGTCTTCGTCGTCGAGAACTCCTTGGTGACGGCGAACCCGTTCTGGTCGGCCGCCTTCGACGGTTCGAGGACCGTGAGCCCGCGGGCCCGTGCGAGCGGCTGCATCTTCTCCACCGTCGTCGCGGCGTCGTTCGTCGCGAGCACGGCGGCGTCCGGGCCG
>DAIOGQ010000466.1:0-2508 GCA_036745175.1 Kineosporiaceae bacterium | reverse complement strand
TCGCCGTCTTCATCTACTGGGGCTGGGACACCGCGGTCGCCATCAACGAGGAGACCGCCGACCCGGCGAAGACCCCCGGCCGGGCCGCCGTCATCTCGACCCTGCTGCTGCTCGCGACGTACGCGATCGTCAGCATCGCGACCGTCGCCTTCGCCGGCGTCGGCTCCGAGGGCATCGGCCTGGGCAACGAGGACAACAGCAACGACGTCTTCCGCGCACTCGGCCCGGTCGTCTTCGGGGACAGTGGCTTCGGCATCTTCATGGAGGCGCTGCTCGTCATCTCCGTGCTCACCTCGGCGTCGGCGTCCACCCAGACGACGATCCTGCCGACAGCGCGGACGGCACTCTCGATGGGCGCGTACAAGGCCATCCCCGAGCGCTTCGCCCGGGTGCACCCGCGCTACCTCACACCGACCGACGCGACGATCTGGATGGGCGTCGTCTCGATCCTGTTCTACGTCGGGATGACCTTCGTCAGCGAGGACATCCTCGGCGACTCCATCGCCGCCGTCGGCCTCATGATCGCCTTCTACTACGGCATGACGGGCTTCGCGGCGGTGTGGTTCTACCGCCGGACGCTGACGGACAGCGCCCGCGACCTCGTCATGCGCGGCGTCCTGCCGTTCCTCGGCGGGGTCCTGCTCCTCGGCGCGTTCGTCATCTCGGCGTACAACTACGCCGACCCCGAGTACGGCAACACGACGATCTTCGGCATCGGCGGCGTCTTCGTCGTCGGGATCGGGGCACTGCTGCTCGGCGTCGTCCTCATGTTCGTCTGGCAGGCGATGGCCCCGGCGTTCTTCCGCGGCGAGACGCTGCCGCGGCGGGGCGCGCACGACCTGGTCCTCGCGGGCGTCCCCACCGAGGCCGTCACGGTGCGGCTGCCCGACTCGGGTCTGCCCGAGATCGTCATCGCACCAGACCTCTCGAACCTCCCCGAGGGTGCGACCGCCGTCGACGCCGAGACGGGCGAGGAGTACCGCAGGCCACCGGCCGACTGAGCCCAGCGGCCGGACGACCTCGGACGAGGAGAGACGAGGAGACACGGACACCCTCCACCGGCGAAAGGCAGGGCCGTGCGGCTGACCGTGGTCATCGACTCCGTCGACCCGCAGGCGATCACGCCGTTCTGGTCGACGGCGCTCGGCTACCGGGTGCACTCGACGCTCGCCCAGTACGTCGCCCTCGTCCCGGACGGCCCGGCGGACGCCGAGCGGGACGGACGCCCGGTGGTCCTGCTGCAGCAGGTGCCGCAGCGGCGCTCGGGCAAGAACCGGGTGCACCTCGACGTCCGTCCGCCGGACGTGCCGGCCCACGTCGCGGCTCTGGAGGCCGTCGGCGGCGTCCGGGTCGGACCGCCGGTGACCGACCTCCTCGAGCAGGCCGGCATCTGGTGGCAGCCGACGGCCGACCCCGAGGGCAACCTCCTGTGCGTCGTCGCCGACCCCGGCCACCCCGGCCCGCTGCTGCGACCCTGACCGCGCAGCCCGGTTCCCGGAGAACGGCTGCACCGCAGCCGTGGCCCGGGTCAGCCCCGCCGCCACCCGACGAGGCCCGCCGCCGTCCGCGCAGGACCCGCGAGGCGCCTCAGGTGTGCTGCGGGAACCCCAGGTTGAGGCCGCCGTGGCTGGGGTCGAGCCAGCGCGAGGTGACGACCTTGCCGCGGGTGAAGAAGTGCACGCCTTCCGCGCCGTGGGCGTGGCTGTCGCCGAAGAGCGAGGCCTTCCAGCCGCCGAAGGAGTAGTAGGCCATCGGCACCGGGATCGGCACGTTGACGCCGACCATCCCGACCTCCACCTCGTACTGGTAGCGCCGCGCGGCGCCGCCGTCGTTGGTGAAGATCGCCGTGCCGTTGCCGTACGGGTTGCTGTTGACGAGGTCGAGTGCGGCCTCGTAGCTGGGCACCCGGACGACGGACAGCACGGGACCGAAGATCTCGTCGGTGTAGACGCTCATCGCCGGCGTGACGTCGTCGAGCAGGGTGGGGCCGACGAAGAAACCCTCACCGTCGGCGTCCGGGGTGACGTCCCGCCCGTCGACGACGACCGTGGCTCCCGAGGCCGCGCCGGCCTCGATGTAGCTGGCGACCTTGTCACGGTGCTGGGCCGTGACGAGCGGGCCCATGTCGCAGCCGCGGCGACCGTCGCCGGTGCGGATCCGGGCGATCCGCTCGGTGATCTTGGCGACGAGCTCGTCGCCGATCGGGTCGACCGCGACGAGGGCGGAGATCGCCATGCAGCGCTCGCCCGCGGAGCCGAAGCCGGCGTTGACGGCGGCGTCGGCGGCGAGGTCGAGGTCGGCGTCCGGCAGGACGACCATGTGGTTCTTCGCGCCGCCGAGGGCCTGGACGCGCTTGCCGTTGCGGGTGCCCGTCTCGTAGACGTAACGCGCGATCGGGGTCGAGCCGACGAACGAGACGCTCTTGACGTCGGGGTGCTCGAGCAGCCGGTCGACGGCCTCCTTGTCGCCGTGGACGACGTTGAGCACGCCCGGCGGCAGGCCGGCGTC
>DAIOGQ010000465.1:0-2538 GCA_036745175.1 Kineosporiaceae bacterium | reverse complement strand
CCCGGGGTGTAGATCAGCGACAGGTCGTCGCGGTTGCGGATCGGCACCTTGCTCTCGACGCTCAGCTTGCCGCCGAGGTGGACGAGGAACGTCCGGTCCGAGACCCGCTCGATGTCGACCCCGGCGAGCGCCCGCAGCGCCGCGACGAGGAGGTCGGCGTGGTCGCCGCCGCGGGTCGCGCAGGTGACGTCGACCCGCACCCGGTCGGCGCCGGACGCCGTGACGTCGAGCGCCGTGACGACGCCGCCGTTCACCTCGATGGCGTGCGTCAGCTCGCTGACCGCCGTGGGCCGGGCCGGCAGCTCCAGGCGGATCGTGATCGAGTAGGAGACGCTCGCTGCGGTGGGCATGGCAGGCATCCTCTCGGTTACCCGGGCGTACGCCGGAACGGGGACGGGCGGCCGCGGACTCCTGCCCGACGAAGATCACCGGTGGGCAGCAGGACCGCCCGCCGTTTCGGGTAGAACCTCTGCCGGTCGGTGGTCTTCGGCCCGCCGGCCGGCGGAGAGCACCTCGCGCAGCAGGTCCGGGCGGCCGTCGATGAAGCCCTGGTACTCGTCGCAGCCCATGTCGCGCAGGACGGCGAGCTGGTCCTCGCGCTCGACGCCCTCGGCGACGACGACGAGGCCCATCCCGTGACCGAGGCCGAGCACCGCCGAGACGACGGCGCACGCGTCGGGGTCGCTCGGCAGGTCGGCGACGAAGCTGCGGTCGATCTTGATGACGTCGACGGGGAGGGTGCGCAGGTACGACATCGACGACCAGCCGGTGCCGAAGTCGTCGAGCGCGATCGTCACGCCGAGCCGGCGCAGGTCGGTGAGCACGCTGCGCGCCTGGGACGGGTCGTCGACGAGGGCGCGCTCGGTGATCTCGAGGACGACCCGCGACGGCTCGAGCCCGCTGCTCGCCAGTGCGGCGTCGACCTTCTCGACGAAGCGCGGTGCGGACAGCTGGCGCGGCGACACGTTGACCGCCACGGCGAGCCGTCGCTCCTCGACCTCGGACATCTGCGCGAGCGCCTGCTGCAGCGCCCAGCCGCCGACGTCGACGATGCCCCCCGTCCGCTCGGCGATCGGGACGAACACGTCCGGCGGGACGGCACCCAAGGCCGGGTGGGTCCACCGCAGGAGCGCCTCGACGCCGGCGAGCCGGCGGTCGCCGCAGTACCGGCGGCCCTGGAACCGCAGGGCCATCTCGTGGTTGCCGATGGCCCGGCGCAGCGCGCTCGCGTACTCCAGCCGCGAGGAGATGTCGACGCGCAGCCGGGCGTCGAAGAGCTCGTGCCGGCCGCGGCCACGCTCCTTCGCGTGGTACATCGCGGTGTCCGCGTCCCGCAGCAGCGTCCCGACCGGGTCGTCGCCGGGCGGCCGGCGGTCGACGACGGTCACGCCGATGCTCGCGCCCGGCGCGACCTCGGCGTCCCCGACGGTGATCGGCTCCGAGAGCGCCTCCACGAGCCGCTCGGCGGTCGCCCGCGCCCGGCCGACGTCCGGCACCGGAAGGACGACGACGAACTCGTCACCGCCGAACCGGGCCACGACGTCCGCGGAGCGGCAGCGCTGCCGCAGCCGGCGCGCGACAGCGATGAGCACCTGGTCGCCGACGGCGTGGCCGAGCCCGTCGTTGATGTCCTTGAAGCCGTCGAGGTCGCAGAACAGGACCGCGAGCATCTGCCCGCCGTCGAGCCGGTCGACGCTCGCGCCGAGCCGTTCGACGAGCGCGGCACGGTTCGGCAGGCCGGTCAGCTCGTCGTGGGTGGCGCGGTGGCTCAGCTCGTCCTGGAGCCGGCGGCGCCACGAGACGTCCGACTGGACGACGACCGCACCGCCGCCGGCCTCGTGGAGCCCGGCGACCTCGACCGCGGTCGCCCGCTCGGGACCGCCGTCGACGCAGCGGCACTCGAGCCGGGCCAGCGGGCGCGCCCCGCCGATCACCTCCTCGACCTCGGCCGCGAACCGGGTCACGTCGGCGAGGCTGCTGCGGTGCAGCGCGGCGAGCCAGTCGGCCCCGTCCGGCACCGGACCGCAGACGCACCGGTCCCGTTCCGTCGTGCCCGCCGTCCAGCGCGCGTTGCACGCGACGACCACACCGGCTGTGTCGACGACGGCGGCCCGGCTGTCGAGGGCCTCCATGAGGTCACGGGTGAAGCGCTCCTGGGCCGTCGCCGACGGGCGCGCGGTGGCGACCTCGGTGAGGTCCCGGTTCACCGCGACCATGCCGTCGACGGCCCCGTGCCCGTCGTGGGTCGCAGCGACGCTGCTGTCGATGTCGACGACGGCGCCCGCGACCGAGCGCATCGTGACCCGGCCGTGCCAGGTGCCCGCGGTGACCACCTGCGCGACGACGGACGCGGCGTCGCCGTCGGTGTAGTCGACGGTCACGAGGTCGGTGAAGCGACGGCCCACGGCGTCGTCCGCCGGGATGCCGTAGATCTTCGCGGCCGTCGCGTTCCACGCGGTCACGAGCCCCGCCCGGTCGATCGCGATGACGGCGTCGCTCACGGCGTCCATGAGCGCGGCCTGCCGGCGCACCGTGGCG
>DAIOGQ010000464.1:0-2541 GCA_036745175.1 Kineosporiaceae bacterium | reverse complement strand
CGTTCTTCGACTCCGCGACGAGCTTCGGGATGATCCGCGGCGGCAAGGTCGACGCGGCGATCCTCGGCGCCATGCAGGTCTCGGCCGGCGGCGACATCGCCAACTGGATGATCCCCGGCAAGATGGTCAAGGGGATGGGCGGCGCGATGGACCTCGTCCACGGCGCCAAGCGCGTCCTCGTGCTCATGGAGCACGTCGCCAAGGACGGCACCCACAAGGTCCTCGCGGACTGCACGCTGCCGCTCACCGGCCGCGGCGTCGTCGACCGGGTCATCACCGACCTCGCAGTCCTCGACGTCACCCCGTCCGGCTTCGTCCTGCGCGAGGTCGCCCCCGGCGTCACCACCGACGACGTCCTCGCCGCCAGCGGCGCCCCCGTCGAGGTCCCCGCCGGCGTCGACGAGATCACCGTCCCCGTCTGAGCCGCCCGGCCCGCCACCGGGGCCGCCGGGGTACTACGACCCATGTCCGTCTGTCAGCTGCCCGCGGACCGCTCCTAGGCTCCGACCCGTGAGCACGCATCTGGCGGTCATCGGCCTCGGGTACGTCGGTCTGCCGCTGGTCAGGGAGGCCTGCGCGGCAGGCCTGTCCGTCGTCGGCCTCGACGTGAACGCCGGGGTCGTCGAAGCGCTGGCCGCCGGGTCCAGCCACGTGGACGACCTGTCGGACGCCGACGTCAAGACGATGCTCGAGGCGGGGTTGCGGGTCACGACCGACCCCGCGCCGCTGGCGGCGTCCGACGTCGTCGTCATCTGCGTGCCGACCCCGCTGTCCGACGAGGGCGGCCCCGACCTGACCGCCGTCGTCGCCGCCACCCGGACCGTCGCGGCCCACCTGCACCCGGGGATGCTCGTCGTCCTGGAGTCGACGACGTGGCCCGGCACGACCGAGGAGGTCGTCCGGCCGATCCTCGAGGAGACCGGCCTGCGGGCCGGCACCGACTTCCATCTCGCCTTCTCCCCGGAGCGGATCGACCCGGGCAACCCGGTCTACGGGCTGCGGAACACGCCCAAGGTCGTCGGCGGCTCGACGCCTGCCTGCGGGGACGCCGCTGCCGCGTTCTACGGCCTGGTCGTCGACACCGTCGTTCGCGCCCGCGGCACCCGCGAGGCGGAGATGGCCAAGCTCCTCGAGAACACCTACCGCCACATCAACATCGCGCTCGTCAACGAGATGGCGAAGTTCTGCCACGAGCTGTCGGTCGACCTCTGGGACGTCATCGCCTGCGCGTCGAGCAAGCCCTTCGGGTTCCAGGCGTTCCGGCCCGGCCCGGGCGTCGGCGGGCACTGCATCCCGATCGACCCGAACTACCTGAGCCACCGCGTCCGCGCCCGGCTCGGCTACCCCTTCCGCTTCGTCGAGCTCGCGCAGGAGATCAACGCCGGCATGCCGGACTACGTCGCCCGGCGCGTGCAGGACCTGCTCAACGAGCAGGGCAAGTCGCTCAAGGGCTCGACGGTGCTGCTGCTCGGCGTGACGTACAAGGCGGACATCGCCGACCAGCGCGAGTCGCCCGCCCGCCCGCTCGCCGTCCGGCTCGCCGCGATGGGCGCCCGGGTGGTCTTCCACGACCCGCACGTGACCACGTGGATCGTCGCCGACGAGCACGTGCCGCGGGTCGACGATCTCGACGAGGCGCTCCGGGGCGCCGACGTGAGCGTGCTGCTCCAGACGCACGCCGACTACGACGTCGACCACGTCGCCACGACGGCCCGGCTGCTGTTCGACACCCGCGGTGTCGTCCGGGCGGACGGGGTCGCCCGGCTGTAGGCCCGGCACCGGCAACCGCACGCAGCGACGTCGGACTGCCCGCCGTGGGCTGTCAGCGGGACTGTGCAGGCCGTCGGCGGGACTGTGCGGGATCCGGCGGCGGGCTGCCGCGGGATGTCACACACTGACGCGGCCCCGCGCCTCAGCGCCGCGGCGTCCCCGGCTGCGCGGTACCCGGGCCGGCCGCCCGGCCGGTCCGGACGGCCTGCGGGCGCCCGAGCCGGCGCGGGCTCGTGAGGAATCCCGTCCCCCATGCGAGGTGCATCGTCGCGTAGACGACGGGCAGCACGAGCCGGCTGCTCACCGGGAGCCCGCCGCCTGTGAGCAGTGCACCGAGGGTCGCGGCGCCGGCGTAGCCGACCGGCAGCACGAGCGCCCACGGCCAGAACGGCGCGACCACGAGACCGGCGACGACACCGAGGGTCGCGACCGGTGCCGCGAGGTACCGCGGCGTGAGCGTGCCGCGGTTCTGCCGGACGACGACGCGCCGCCAGCGGCCGTAGTCGAGGTACTGCCGGGCCAGCGCCCGCAGCGAGCCGCGCGGGCGGTACGTCACCGACAGCTCGGGCGTGAACCAGACCAGCCCGCCCGCGGACCGGATCCGGTGGTTCAGCTCCCAGTCCTGGGCGCGGACGAAGGACGGGTCGTAGCCGCGCTGCTGCTCGAGCACCTCACGTCGGAACACGCCGAGGTAGACGGTGTCCGCCGGCCCGGCCTCGCCGCCGGTGTGGAACCGGGCGCCGCCGACCCCGAACCACGACGTCATGGCCC
>DAIOGQ010000463.1:0-2552 GCA_036745175.1 Kineosporiaceae bacterium | reverse complement strand
CACCCACGTCGACGTCACCGTCGTCCTGAACAACGTCATGCCGACGACCCGCCGGCTCGTCGCCGTCGAGCTCCTCGGGCTCGGACCGGCCGTCGTCGAGACGGCCGACGGCGTCGTCATGTCGGCCGGCGAGGGGCCGACCCGGCTGCGGGCGACCGTCTCGGCCGACTGCCGGGTCCGGCAGTCGGCCGACCGGCCCGACGTCAGCGTCCGCGTCACCCAGCGCCGCGACGGCCGGCTGGTCACCGAGCTCGCCAGCCTCGACGCGGTCGCTGCCCTCGACGTGCTCGACCCGCTCTGCCCGCCTCTCGTCCCCGGACTCGCCGTGCGGATCACGTCCACCCGACCGGCCGAGGGCGGCCCGGTGACGGTCCGGATCGTCAACCACGGCAACCGGTCCGCGTTCGTCGCGCCGCGGGCGACCCCGGACGCCGGCCGGGCCCGACTGGTCTCCGACCCACCGCTGCCGTACGACCTCGGACCGGGAGAGGCGCTCGTCGCCACCCTCGACGTCAGCCTCGGCGACGCGACGAGCGCCGCCGGCGGCAGCACGACCGGACGGACAGCGCCGGTGTGCCCCGAGCAGGCCCCGGCCGTCGTCGCCGACGCCCTGTTCCTCGAGGCCGAGACCCCCGACGGCTTCACGGCGGTCACCGGCTTCCCCACCGCGGCCGTGGCCGCAGCGGTCGCGCGAGCGACGGAACGGGCGGGCTGCCCCGGTCGCGGGTGACCGCACCAGGGCCCTTCATCATCGCCTCACAACGCCGTAACCTCGCGAGCATGTCCAGTGCGTCCACGTCGGCGGCCCGCGCGGAGACCCCTCCGCTGCGGGCCCTCGTCGTCGACGACGAGGCACCGGCGCGCGAGGAGCTGGCCTGGCTGCTGTCCCGGGACCCGCGGATCGGTCCGGTCCGGTCCGCGACGAGCGGCGCCGACGCGCTGCGGGCCCTCGACGCCGAGGCGGTCGACGTCATCTTCTGCGACATCAAGATGCCCGGCCTGGACGGCCTCGACCTCGCACGGGTCCTGGCCCGGTTCACCCAACGCCCGCAGGTGGTCTTCGTCACCGCCTACGACCAGCACGCGATCGACGCGTTCGACCTGCGGGCCACGGACTACGTGATGAAGCCCGTGCGGCCGGAGCGGCTCGCCGAGGCGGTCCGCCGGGTCGTCGAGGCCGCCGCGCCGGCGGCCACCGACCCGGACGCCCGGTCCGAGGACGAGACGATCGCGGTCGAGCTCGGCGGCGTGACCCGGTTCGTCCAGCGCTCGCAGGTGCGCTTCGTCGAGGCCCACGGCGACTACGCGCGGCTCCACACGGCGTCGAGCAGCCACCTCGTCCGGATCCCGCTCACGACGCTCGAGGAGCGCTGGGCGGCCGCGGGCTTCGTCCGGATCCACCGCAGCACGCTCGTCGCGCTCCCCCACGTCGACGAGATCAGGATCGACGGCGGCCGCTGCGCGGTCCGTCTCGGCGACCGGGTGCTGCAGGTGAGCCGTCGGCACACCAAGGAGCTGCGCGACCGCCTCGTCCGCGCCGCGAGTCTCACCCGGGAAGCCCGCTGAGCGACCAGGACGCCGCCGGGCGGCGACCTCGCTCGGTCGACCGGACCGCACCCGTCCAGCGGGTCCGCGTCACCAACCCCCGGATGGCGGCCGCGACCCGGCCGGCGAACCGCCCGCCCGCCCGGGAGATCGACGAGCAGACCGAGCTCGGCGACGTGTACATGCGCTCGCTCCTGCGGGCCCAGCTGCGACTCGGGCTCACGGTGCTCTCCGTCGTCGGGGTCGTCCTCGGCTCGCTGCCGATCGTCTTCGCCCTCGAACCGCGCCTGGCCGCCGTCCGGGTCCTCACCGTCCCGCTGCCCTGGCTGCTCGTCGGCGTCGCGGTCTACCCGCTCATGCTCGCCGCGGCGTGGTGGCTCGTGCGCGGCGCCGAGCGCAACGAGCAGGACTTCTCCGAGATCGTCGAGCGGAGCTGACGCGTGGTGTCCCCGGGCACGGCCGTCTGGCCCGCCGTGCTGTCGGTGGTGCTCGTCGCGCTCGCGACGATCGGCGTCGGCGCGGTCGGCCTGCGGCTGTCCCGCACGACGTCCGACTTCTACGTCGCGAGCCGGATGATCAGCCCCCGCTGGAACGCCTCGGCGATCTGCGGGGAGTACCTGTCGGCAGCGAGCTTCCTCGGTGTCGCCGGCCTCGTACTGACCTTCGGCGTCGACATCCTCTGGTACGCGGTGGGTTACACGGCCGGGTACCTCGTGCTCCTCGCGTTGGTCGCCGCCCCGCTGCGCCGCTCGGGCGCGTACACCCTGCCGGACTTCGCCGAGATCCGGCTCGGGTCACGGACCGTGCGCCGGCTCGCGTCGCTGCTCGTCGTCGGCATCGGCTGGCTCTACCTGCTGCCGCAGTTCCAGGGCGCCGGGCTCGCGCTGCGCACCGTCACCGGGGCCCCGCGCTGGGTCGGTGGGCTCGTCGTGGGGTTCGTCGTCCTGCTCAGCGTCGTCGCCGGCGGCATGCGGTCGGTCACGTTCGTCCAGGCGTTCCAGTTCTGG
>DAIOGQ010000462.1:0-2554 GCA_036745175.1 Kineosporiaceae bacterium | reverse complement strand
AGGCGCCGAAGGAGATGACGTACTTCGGCTCGGGCATCTGCTCCCAGAGCCGCCGGACGGCGGGGGCCATCTTGTCGGTGACCGTGCCCGACACGATCATGAGGTCGGCCTGCCGGGGCCCGTGGGCGAACGGGATGACCCCGAGCCGGATGAAGTCGTGCCGGCCCATGCTCGCTGCGATGAACTCGATCGCGCAGCAGGCGAGCCCGAAGTTGAAGACCCACAGGCTGTACTTGCGGCCCCAGTTGAGCACGACGCGCAGCGGGTACGGCGCGACGGACTGCAGCGCGCCGACCCCGGGCATCCCCAGGTCGACCCGGCGCCGCTCGACGTCGCTCACCGGTGCACCCGTCCGGACCCGGCCGCGCCGCCCCGCGGGCTCACCGGCGCGCTCACTGCCCCTGCCACCGCAGCGCACCGCGACGCCAGGCGTGCAGGAGCCCGACCGCGAGGACGCCGAGGAAGACCCCCATCTCCGCGACCGTGGCCCAGCCGAACCTCGCGACGACCGTGGCCCACGGGAACAGGTAGACGGCGTCGACGGCGAAGACGACGTAGAGGAAGGCGTAGAGGTAGTAGCGCACGTGGCTCTGCGACCAGCCGCGGCCGACGGGGTCGACGCCGCTCTCGTACGTCGTCACCTTCTCGAGCGTGGGCACGCTCGGTCGCAGCAGGCGGTTGGCCGCCATCGCGGCGACGAAGAAGAGCACGCCGGCGGCGGTCACCGCCCCCACGACGAGCCAGCCGGTAGCCACGAGGCGACTCTAGTGCGCACGTGACCGCGCGGGCACGGGAGGCCCGCAGGCGGGTCCACCCTCTCGTCACGGTCCCGCATCGACTGATCGTCGCGGTGGGCGCGGCGAAACATGGGACGACTACCCTGACGCCGTCCTACCCCTCGCGCCGATCCCCTCGAGAAGTCGAAAGGTCCACGATGTCGCGATCATCCACGATGCCCCGCCGTCCGCTCCTCGTCGCCGTGACCGGCCTGGCCGTGGTCGCCGCGCTGTCCGGCTGCGCGCCGCAGGACAGTGCCGGCGGCTCCGGGACGACGACCGCCGCGGCGACGACGTCCGCGGCGACGACGCCGACCGCATCGGCGTGCGCGAAGGACAAGCTCACCCTTCGCACCGCGGGCAAGCTCACGATCGGCACCGACAAGCCGGCGTTCGAGCCGTGGTTCACCGACGACGACCCGACGAACGGCAAGGGCTTCGAGTCGGCCGTCGCCTACGCCGTCGCCGAGAAGCTCGGCTTCACCAAGGACGAGGTCACCTGGACGGTCGCGAGCTTCAACAGCGTCATCGCGCCCGGCCCCAAGGAGTTCGACTTCGACATCAACCAGGTGTCGATCACGCAGGAGCGCACGAAGAACGTCGACTTCTCCTCGGGCTACTACGACGTGAGCCAGGCCGTCGTCACCGTCAAGGGCAGCAAGGCCGTCGGCGTCAAGACCGTCGCCGACCTCGCCAAGCTCAAGCTCGGCGCGCAGACCGGAACGACGTCGTTCAAGGCCATCACGGACGTCGTCAAGCCGGCCTCCGACCCGTCGGTCTTCAACACGAACGACGACGCGAAGCTCGCCCTGGCGAACGGCCAGATCGACGCGCTCGTCGTCGACCTGCCGACGGCGCTGTTCCTGTCCGCGGTGGGGACCAAGGACGGCGGCGTCGACGACGGCGTCCTCGTCGGCCAGCTGCCGGGCACGGGCTCGGCGACCGAGCAGTTCGGCCTCGTGCTTGACAAGGGCAGCCCGCTGACGGAGTGCGTGACCCAGGCCGTCGACCAGCTCCGCGACGAGGGCAGGCTCGCAGAGCTCGCGCAGCAGTGGCTCACCGACACGGCCGGGGCCCCCGTCCTCTCGTGACCCGCGTCGTGCCGGTCGCGGGCCGTCGGCCGGCGGCGTCCGCGTGAGCGACCCGTGGACGCCGTCCGCCCGGCAGGTCGAGCGCGACGCCTACCGGCGGGCCCGGGCGCGCCGGTCGGCGGTCGTCTCCCTGGTGAGCACCGTCGTCGTCGGGGGCGCGCTCGTCGTCGGCACGACCGGCTCGCCGGGCTGGCCGCGGGTCCAGGCCTCGTTCTTCGACGTGGGCGTCGGCCTGGACTCGCTACCGAAGGTCGCCGAGGGCATGTGGCTCAACCTGCGGGTCTGGGTCGCGGCCAGCCTCCTCATGCTGGTCCTCGGCCTGCTCCTCGCCGTCCTGCGAACCCTGCAGGGGCCCGTCTTCTGGCCGGTGCGGGCGCTCGCGACCGCCTACGTCGACCTCTTCCGCGGCGCGCCGGTGATCATCGTCCTGTTCATCGTCGGGTTCGGCATCCCCGGCCTGCGGCTGCAGGGGGTCCCGACGGGAGCGGGCGTCCTGGGCACCGTCGCCCTCACGCTGACGTACTCGGCCTACGTCGCCGAGGTGCTGCGGGCGGGCATCGAGTCGGTCCACCCGAGCCAGCGCGCGGCGGCCCGGTCGCTGGGCCTGTCGCAAGGCCAGACCATGCGCCACGTCGTCCTGCCGCAGGCGGTGCGCCGCGTCGTCCCGCCGCTGCTCAACGACGTCGT
>DAIOGQ010000461.1:0-2564 GCA_036745175.1 Kineosporiaceae bacterium | reverse complement strand
CTTGGTGCCGTAGTCGTGCGGGTCGATCTTCAGCCTGAGCCGGATCTCCTTGAGCACGGTGTTGGCCTGGTTGCGTCGGGCCTCCCGCGCCTTCATGTCCGACTCGTACTTGAACTTGCCGAAGTCCATGAGCTTGCAGACCGGCGGGCGCGCCTGCGGGGCGACCTCGACCAGGTCGAGGTCGGCCTCCTGGGCCAGCTGCAGCGCCTGCTCGATACGGACGATCCCGACCTGCTCCCCGTTGGGGCCTACCAGCCGCACCTCGGGGACACGGATGCGGTCGTTGATCCTCGGCTCGCTGATGTGGTGCTCCTTCTCGACGTCGGTGTCGGCCGCCGCACACGAGACAGGCCCCCGTGCGTGGACGCGCGGGAGCCTCGAGGACCACGGTCACGGCGCAGGCGCCGCGACTCGGCCCCGCCGCGGACGGCGGAGCGGCGCCGCCACGAGGGCGGCACCCGGACCGGGACCTGGACGCCGTCCCGCAGAGCGGCGGCGACAGGTGGGAGAGGCTCCACTTGCGTACCGGGGCGCCCTGCTGGGCGGGCCCGGTCGGTCGATCTGAAAGAGTACCAGCATGGCCACCGAGGGACCGAACCCGACCCTGCGCGACATCGCCGAGGTGCCGGCCGTCGAGGTCATCACCGCCGCCGCCGTCCATCTCATGAGCGCCGCCGCGGTCAAGTGCGGTCTCGCCGAGGACGCCGAGGCGGATCTCGACGAGGCCCGCAAGCTCATCACCGCGCTCGCGGGCCTCGTCACGGCCGCCGCGCCCGAGGTGGGCAGCCAGCACGCCGCACCGCTGCGCGACGGGCTCACCTCGCTCCAGCGCGCCTTCCGGGAGGCGTCGTTCCTGCCCGACGCGCCCGGCCAGGGACCCGGCGAGCGCTGGACCGGCCCCCTCGCCTGACCGCGGCGGGGCGCAGGCCGAGGACGGCCACGAGGGCCGGCGACGGCATCACCGGCCGAGCGGTCGACCTCAGGCCGGCAGGATGCGCAGCTCCATCGAGTCGACGTGGTCGGCGACGTCCGACTCGGCGGCGAGCGCCGTCCGGACTCGCGCGACGACGCTGTCCAGCGCGGTGCGATCGAGGCCGGCACGGATGCCCAGCACGACCCGTAGCTCCGCACCGACGCCCGGCTCGCAGCGCACGCCGAGGACGCCGGGAACCGCACCGGCGGCACGCTCGACGGCCGCGACGACGTCCGGGTCGTTCGGGGACGGCAGCCACGCGCGGCCCTGCGCGAGCGCCCACACCGCGGGCCGGACGACGACGAACGGGTGCGGTCCCGCGAGGTCGAGCAGGAGCCGGTCGCAGCCCTCGGCGACCGCCGACAGCGCCGCCCGGACGCTCTCGACGGGGACCGGGCGGGCGACGGGGTCCCAGCTCACGAGGGCGGCCGTCGACGTGAAGACCGGGAGCCCGCGGACGCCGTCCGCACCTGTCATCGTGACCAGGGCCATGTCGGCGCCGGTGTCGGCGCGCAGCCCGCCGCCGACCGGGTGGTCCCCGCCGAGGACGGCGACGACGGGCACGAGGACTCGGGCCGGCGCGAGCGCGGCGACGACGCCGGCCGGTTCGACGCGGCCCTCCGCGTGGCCGGCGAGCGCCGCCGCGAGCGCCGGGTCGGCGTGGCCGGGGTCGTCCGTGAAGGGCCGCGCGGAGAGGGTGCGGCCGTGCCAGGGGACGCCGGCGGAGTCCGCCCGGCCGCCGGGTGGCTCCGGCGTCGGGTCCGGCGTCGGGTCCAGCGAGGTCACCGGCGGCCGGCGACGTCGAGCGCCCGCTCGAGGGTGAACGCGCCCGCGTACAGCGCCTTCCCGACGATCGCTCCCTCGACGCCGCCGGGCACGAGTGCACGCAGCGCCTCGAGGTCGGCGAGGCTCGAGACGCCACCGCTCGCGACGACGGGCCGGTCGGTGCGCGCGCACACCTCGCGCAGGAGCTCGAGGTTCGGCCCCCGCAGGGTGCCGTCCTTCGTGACATCGGTGACCACGTAGCGCGCGCAGCCGTCGTCGTCGAGCCGTCCGAGGGTCTCCCAGAGGTCGCCGCCCTGCTGCGTCCAGCCGCGCGCGGCGAGCGTCGTCCCGCGGACGTCGAGGCCGACGGCGACCCGGTCACCGAACTCGGCGATGGCCTGCCGCGTCCAGTCCGGGTCCTCCAGGGCGGCGGTGCCGAGGTTGACCCGCGCGCAGCCGGTCGCCATCGCGGCCGCGAGGCTCGCGTCGTCGCGGATCCCGCCGCTCAGCTCGACCTTGACGTCGACCGCGGCGACGACCCTGGCCAGCAGCTCCCGGTTCGTCCCGCGGCCGAACGCCGCGTCGAGGTCGACGAGGTGGATCCACTCCGCGCCCGACGTCTGCCAGCCGAGCGCGGCCTCGAGCGGGTCGCCGTACGAGGTCTCGCTGCCGGCCTCGCCCTGGACGAGGCGGACGGCGCGGCCGTCCGCGACGTCGACGGCGGGCAGGAGCTCCAGGACGGGGGCGGTGCTCACGCGGAGGGTCCTGCGGGTTGTGCGGGGTCGGCGGGGTCGGCGGGGTCGGCGGGGTCGGCACTCTCGCCGGG
>DAIOGQ010000460.1:0-2564 GCA_036745175.1 Kineosporiaceae bacterium | reverse complement strand
AAGGCGCGGTAGGCCATCGAGTGGCCGTCGACGAGCAGGAGGCGGTGGCGCTGCGACGCGCCGGACGGCTGGCTCACGGCGCTCACCCTATGCCGCGCCACCGACTGGCGCGGGCAGGTCCGGGCCGGTCGCGGGAGCGGCTCAGGCCGGCTGCGACGTGGCGTCCTCGACCCGGCTGGCGGCGGGCCGCGCGTCGGCCAGCCCGGCGACGACGATCGGCATCTCGAGGGTGTCGTGCGGGTGCGCAGACGACCCCCCGATGACGTCGAGGTCGATCCGGACGACGTCGTGCCCGCCGGGGTCCGGGGCCGTCGGGTGCGGGAGCGTGCGTGCCACTCCCTCGACGACGGCGGTCGTCGCTGCCTTCGCGCCGGCCCGGCCGGCCGTCCACGAGGCCTTGCCCCGCAGCGAGCGGCGCCGCGAGAGCAGGTCGTCGAGCGTCCCGCGGCGCGACTCCCCCGCGAGCTTGCGGCGCAGGACGGCGGTCGAGGCGACCCGCCGGACGACGAGCGGGGAGAAGCCGAGCCGGGCCAGGAACCGGTGGGTGTCCCGCGCCGCCGGTGCGACGCTCGTGATGACCTGGTCGGCGCCGGAGCGCTCGGCGACGGACGCCACCCCGGACAGCAGCGCCTTCGCGACGCCGCGCCGGCGGGCCGAGGGCGCGACGAACAGGTGCTCGATGTGCAGCGCGGGTCCCTCGGTGATCGCGAAGACGGGAGCGACCCGGAGCAGCGCATAGCCGACGGCCGAGCCCTCGAACCGGGCGACGAGCACGTGCACGTCCTCACCCTCGAGGGCCTCGCGCAGGCGGGGACGCAGATGCTCGGGAGCGGTCCCGGCGACGGCGCGGGTCGCCCCCGTCGCCTCGTCACGAGCCTGGCCCCAGAGCAGGAGGAGGTCGTCGAGGTCGTCCACACCAGCTCGCCGAACATCCACGGGTGGGCGGGTCACACGTGCCTCCTCGACCTCGTGCGTCCTCACGGACAGCGATGGCAAAGCCACGTTCCCCCGGACGGCGCTGCCGAGCGTACGGCGTCACGCGGCCGAGCAGGAAGTGTTCCGCACAACCGGTCGACGGATCCTGACGGGGGCGCACGGACAGGGACCGAGGGCATCGCTGCGAGGCGTAGGTCGTCACGGTGCGTGACATCCTGGTGCTCTCGCGGCCCGGCGTGGCCGGGACCTCGCCGTGGGTCAGCAGCCGCGACACGCCGGAGGGCGCCCCGGACGACCGGGGCGCCCTCCGCCGCGTGCGCCGGGTCAGCCGCCGAGGTAGGCGCGGATGACCTCGTCGTCCTTGGCGAGCTCCTTCGCCGGTCCGGTCAGCTTGAGCGCACCCGACTCCAGGACGTAGGCGTAGTCGGCGATCCGCAGCGCAGCGAGGGCGTTCTGCTCGACGAGCAGCACAGTGGTGCCCTGGGTGCGGATCGTCTGGATCGTGTCGAAGATCAGGTCCACGAGGACCGGGGCCAGACCCATCGACGGCTCGTCGAGCAGCAGCAGCTTGGGCGAACCCATGAGGGCCCGGGCCACGGCGAGCATCTGCTGCTCACCGCCGGACATCGTCCCGGCCTTCTGCGAGATCCGCTCCCGAAGCCGCGGGAACAGCTCGAGGACCCGCTCCTTGTCCGCGGCGATCGCCGCCTTGTCGTTGCGCAGGAACGCACCGAGGTCGAGGTTCTCCTCGACCGTCATCCGCGGAAAGATCCGCCGGCCCTCGGGCGACTGGCAGATCCCGGCCGCGACGATCCCGTGGCCCGACATCGCCGTCAGCGACTTGCCCTCGTAGGTCAGCGTGCCCTTCTTGGGCTTGATCAGCCCCGAGATGGTCCGCAGGGTCGTCGACTTGCCCGCCCCGTTGGAGCCGATGAGGGTGACGATCTCACCGCGCTTGACGTGGAAGGTCACGCCCTTGACGGCGGCGATGTTGCCGTAGTGGACGTGGAGGTTCTCGACGGCGAGCAGGTTGTCGCCCGAGGCCCGCCCGGTGTCGGTGACGCCGGCGTTGACGCTCATGAGTCGCTCCCGTAGCCCTCGGTGCCGGTCTTGCCCAGGTACGCCTCGACGACGCGCTGGTCGTTGCGGATCTCGTCGGGCCCGCCCTCGGCGATCTTCTCGCCGCGGTCGAGCACCGTGATCCGCTCGCTGACCCGCATGACGACGCTCATGTCGTGCTCGATGAGCAGGACGGAGACCTTGCGCTCGTCGCGCACCCGGTGGACGAAGTCGACGAAGCGAGCCGACTCCTGCGGGTTCATGCCGGCGGTCGGCTCGTCGAGCAGGAGCACGCGCGGCCGCAGCGCGAGTGCGCGGGCGACCTCGAGCCGGCGCTGGTCGCCGTAGGAGAGGTTGCGCGCGTACTCCTCGGCGGTCTTGCCGATCCCGACGAAGTCGAGCAGCTCCCGGGCCTGCTCGCGGGCCTGCTCCTCCTCGCGGCGCTGGGACCGGGTCTTGAGGACGGTGGCGACGATCCCTGACTTCATGTGGGAGTGCATCGCCACCATGACGTTCTCCTCGGCCGTCATGAGGTTGAACAGCCGGATGTTCTGGAACGTCCGGGCCAG
>DAIOGQ010000459.1:0-2572 GCA_036745175.1 Kineosporiaceae bacterium | reverse complement strand
GGGGACGAGTCCAGCCTGGGGGATCTGGGCGGCCTCGGCGGGGGGGACGCCCTCCGCGGTGAGCCGGCGCATGACGACGAGCCGGGCGAGGTCGGACGCGCTGTAACGGCGGTGCGAGCCCGCGGTGTGCGCGGACGGCCCGAGCCCGTAGCGACGGTCCCAGGTCCGAAGGGTCGACGGTGCGACGCCCAGCCGACGGGCCACCGATGCCACGGTGAGCATGGGCTGCTGCACCGAGCTGGGCTCACCGGCGGTTGCCATCTGCCGATTGTCCAGCCCGCTGCCCTGCCCTGCCACCCGGACCCGCAGACCCCCGGTGACCGGCAGCAACCGACTGTGCCGTCGCACGGTGGATGTGTCGTTCCCGCCGGATGTGGGTACTGCTAGGGCACTGAAGCGTTGCATGCGTCGTTGAGCACCACGATGCCCCACGGACGGCCCGGTCGCGGACCGAGCCCGCTGCGGGGCACCTCGAACCAGCTGTTGACCTGCGTGGATGTGGCCGCACCTGCGTCGGGCCGAAGACCGCCGCCACCGAGGCGGCGGGAGTGCACAGGCCGTCAGACGATGTTGATCAAGGACAGGACATGTTGAACAACTCCTGGCGCGAAGTACTTGAACAACGTCTGCAACGATTGCTAGTGTCATCCCCGACGCACGGATCCTCCTGCGGAAGACCCGACCGAACCGGCCCGGACACCTCCGGGGCGATCGCGGCGAAGCGAACGAAGAGGTGGGTGCAATGGCCGAGATCTCCCGGCTTCCCGGTCCGGTGGCGGACCTGTGGGAGTGGCAGCTGCAGGGCGCGTGCCGCGAGGCGGATCCGACCCTGTTCTTCCACCCCGAGGGCGAGCGCGGCCCCGCACGACGCAACCGTGACGCCGCCGCCAAGACGATCTGCGGCTCCTGCCCCGTGATGCGCGAGTGCCGCGAGCACGCCCTCGCCGTGCGCGAGCCCTACGGCGTCTGGGGCGGCCTCACCGAGGACGACCGTGAGTCCTACTACTCGACCGAGCGTCGCCGTCGCGCCCCGGTCGCCGCCGCGAGCTGAGCCGCGCGGCACTGGCCCGTCCTGCATCACCGACCGGTCCACCCGGAGAAGGCCCGGCACCCCACTCGGGGTGCCGGGCCTCTCGCGTGCCGGCTGCGCGCAGGCCGGGCACCTCCGTTCCCCGTCAGGCGCCGTTCGCGGACGCCGAGGGACCTCGAGGCGGGGTGCGACGAGGCCCGGACGTCGCGTCGGGCGACGTCCGGGCCTCGTGTGCGGTGCAGGTGGTTCGGGGTGGTGCAGGTGGTTCGGACGGCGCCGGGTGGGCTCAGTGGCCGTGCCCGTGGCCGTGGCCGCCACCGGCGTCGGCCGGCGCCGGCTCCTTCTTCTCCACGACGAGGGTGTCGGTCGAGAGCACCATCGACGCGATCGACGCCGCGTTGCGCAGCGCGGAACGGGTCACCTTGACGGGGTCGATGACGCCGCGACTGATGAGGTCGGCGTAGTCGTTCACCGCGGCGTCGAGGCCCTGCCCGACGGGCAGCGACCGCACCTTCTCGACGACGACGTAGCCCTCGAGGCCGGCGTTCTCGGCGATCCAGCGCAGTGGCTCGGCGGCCGCCTTGCGGACGATGCCGACGCCGGTCGCCTCGTCACCGGTGAAGCCGAGGTTGTCGTCGAGCACCGAGACGGCGTGGACGAGGGCGGACCCGCCACCGGCGATGATGCCCTCCTCGATCGCCGCACGGGTCGCCGAGACGGCGTCCTCGATGCGGTGCTTCTTCTCCTTGAGCTCCACCTCGGTGTGGGCGCCGACCTTGATGACGCACACGCCGCCGGCGAGCTTCGCGAGCCGCTCCTGGAGCTTCTCGCGGTCCCAGTCGGAGTCCGTCCGCTCGATCTCGGCCTTGATCTGCTGGACCCGACCGTCGACCTCGGCGTGGTCTCCGCCGCCGTCGATGACCGTCGTGTTGTCCTTGGTCACGACGACGCGACGAGCGGTGCCGAGCACCTCGATCCCGACCTGGTCGAGCTTGAGGCCGACCTCGGGCGAGACGACCTGGGCGCCGGTGAGCACCGCGAGGTCCTGGAGCATGGCCTTGCGGCGGTCGCCGAAGCCCGGTGCCTTGACGGCGACGGCGGTGAAGGTGCCGCGGATCTTGTTGACGACGAGCGTCGACAGCGCCTCGCCCTCGAGGTCCTCGGCGACGATGAACAGCGGCTTGCCGGCCTGGAGGACCTTCTCCAGCAGCGGGAGGAGCTCGCTGATGGCCCCGATCTTGTTCTGGTGCACGAGGATGTAGGCGTCCTCGAGGACGGACTCCATGCGCTCGGGGTCGGTCACGAAGTACGGCGAGATGTAGCCCTTGTCGAACTGCATGCCCTCGGTGAAGTCGAGCTCGAGAGCCGTCGTCGAGGACTCCTCGACGGTGATGACGCCGTCCTTGCCGACCTTGTCGAACGCGTCCGCGATGAGCTCGCCGATGAGGCGGTCCTGTGCGGAGATGGTCGCGACGTGCGCGATCTCGTCCTTGCCGTCGACCTCGCGGGCCACCTCGAGGAGGCGCTCGCTCACGGCGTCGA
>DAIOGQ010000458.1:0-2622 GCA_036745175.1 Kineosporiaceae bacterium | reverse complement strand
GCCCCGTGGTCAGCCCCGTGGTCAGCCCCGTGGTCAGCCCCGTGGTCAGCCCCGTGGTCAGTCCCCTGGTCAGCCAGGACGACGGCGACCGTCCATGCGCGGCCGGGGCGGGGCGGGGGCACGAGCTCGACGTCCCAGCGGTCGCGGAGGACCTCGACGAGACCCTGCGGCGTCCGGGGGTCCGCGCCGGAGTCGAGCAGGTGCCGGGCGACCTCGCCGCGGGTGTGCTTGGCCATGTGGCTGACGACGATGCGGCTGCCCGCGAGGTCGCGGAGCACCCGGACCTCGACCGTGCGGTCGCCCAGCCCCGTCGGGCGGCCCATCGCCAGGTAGCTCGACGAGCGGCAGTCGACGACGACACCGCGCGGGCCGGCGGCCTCGGCGAGCACCGCCGGGAGCACGGCGCGCCACGCCGGTTCCAGGGCGTCCACACCGACCAGGGTCGCGCAGATGGTGCAGCGGTAGGCGGGGATGCGGTCCGTCGGCCGGACCGCGCCCCACAGCCCGGAGACGATGACGACCCGGGACGCCGCGCGCCGCTTCGCCGCGGGGGACAGGCTCGACGCGTCGAGCGCGTCGTACAGGACGCCGTTGTAGACCTCGAGCGCGGGCCGGGCCGGCAGCCGGCGCAGGCGGGTGTTCCGCTCGACCTCGTCGCACAGCGAGGCACCGACGTCGAGCCGGGCGAGCGCGTCGGTGCGGGCGCTCGTGGTGACGAGCGCGTCGAGCACCCGGGCCCGCAGGGCGGTGAGCCGTGGGAACGACAGACGCTCGAGGTCGACGGGCTTGCCCCGGCGCGGCGGCGGGTTCTTCGACTCCGACGGCGGGACGACGATGAGCACGGCCGCAATGTAGCCGTGCCACCCGGGCGGTGTCGCACCTGCGTAGGGTGCGGCCATGGTCCGACGATCGATCCGGGTGCGTGGCGCCGACGCCGCCTCGGTGACGGCTCTGACGAGGCGCTTCGAGCGCATCCGGGACGACCTCGGGGTGCCTGCCGCGTTCCCGGCGGCCGTCGTCCAGGCCGCGGGGGTTGCCGCAGGCGCGGCGTCCGACGTCGGGGTGGACGGCCGGGTCGACCTGCGCGACGTCGCGTTCGCCACCGTCGACCCGGTCGGCTCGACCGACCTCGACCAGGCGATGGCGCTGTCCCGCCGTCCGGACGGCGGGTGGCACGTCGACTACGCGATCGCGGACGTCCCGGCGTTCCTCGTGCCGGGCGGTCCGGTCGACACCGAGGCCCGGCGCCGGGGGCAGACGCTCTACGCGCCCGACCGCCGGACGCCGCTGCACCCCGAGGTGCTCAGCGAGGACGCCGCGAGCCTGCTTCCGGACGCCGACCGGCCGGCGTTCGTGTGGCGGTTCGACCTCGCGCCCGACGGCGCGGTGACGGGTGTCGACCTGGTGCGGGCCGTTGTCCGGTCACGGGCCCGGCTCGACTACGGGCAGGTGCAGTCCGCGGCCGATGCGCACCCGTGGGACGCCTCGTCCGGAACGTCCCACCCGCTGCCGGACGACGAGGTCGCGGCCCTCGCCGTCCTGCTGCGCGAGATCGGCACGGCGCGGCAGGGCCTGGAGCGGGCCCGCGGCGGTGCGAGCCTGCCGCTGCCCGAGCAGGAGGTCGTCGCCGAGGACGGCCGGTACCGCATCGTGCTCCGCCCCGCGCTGTCGTCGGAGGACTGGAACGCCCAGCTGTCGCTCATGACCGGGATGGCCGCTGCCGGCCTCATGCTCCGCGGCGGCGTCGGGCTGCTGCGGACCCTGCCCGCGCCCGAGCAGCACGCCGTCGACCGGTACCGCCGCCAGGTCAGGGCGCTCGGCGTCCCGTGGCCGGCCCACGAGGCCTACGGGGACTTCCTGCGCCGGCTCGACCGGTCCGTGCCGGCGCACCTCGCCGGGATGCACGAGGCCGGGGCGTTGTTCCGCGGCGCCGGATACACCCCGTTCGACGGCACCGAACCGGCGGTGCGCATCCACGCCGCGGTCGCCGCGCCGTACGCGCACGTCACGGCGCCGCTGCGCCGGCTCGTCGACCGGTTCGGGCTGCTCGTGAGCCACGCCGTGGCGTCCGGTGGCGAGGTGCCGCAGTGGGTGCGGGAGGCGCTGCCGCTGCTGCCGGTGACGATGGCGTCGTCCGACCAGCTCGCGGGCGAGCTCGAGCGCCGGTGCGTCGACGTCGTCGAGGCGGCCGTTCTCGCCGACCGGGTCGGCGAGGTCTTCGACGCCGTGGCGGTCGACGTCGGGAAGGACCCCGCGAACGGCGGCAAGGTCCAGCTGCTCGACCCCGCCGTCCTCGTGCGTGCGGCCGGGCCGCTCACCGTCGGCACCGCGGTGCGGCTCCGGCTGGACGCCGCCGACCCGGACACCGGCCGTGTCACGCTCTCACCCGTGACCTGACGAGTGCTGGTGCCCGGCTGTGGACAGCCGCCGGTGGCCGCGGCGCCTTCCGCAACGACTGCCGCCGCTACGACGAGCTCGTCCGGATCGGGTGGGGGGTGGCAGCGCTGAGCGGCTAGGCTGGTGGGACGGACGAGCCGGACGGGCGGCCGCGTCGGCGCCGCGAGGTGCCGCCGAGGAAAGTCCGGACTCCACAGGGCAGGGTGGTGGGTAACGCCCACCCGG
>DAIOGQ010000457.1:0-2643 GCA_036745175.1 Kineosporiaceae bacterium | reverse complement strand
CTCGGGCTGCCGACCGCGACGAGCGTGCGCGCCGTCCCGGCGAAGCTGCTCATCGACAACCGGATCGTCGTCAACAACCATCTCTCGCGGGCGCGCGGCGGCAAGGTCTCGTTCACCCACCTCATCGGCTTCGCACTCGTCGAGGCGCTGGCCCAGATGCCGGAGATGAACCACGCGTTCGGCGAGGACGGGGACGGCAGGCCGTCGGTGCTCAAGCCCTCGCACGTCAACCTCGGCATCGCGATCGACCTCGCCAAGCCGGACGGCACTCGCCAGCTCCTCGTCCCGAACATCAAGCACTGCGAGACGATGGACTTCGCGCAGTTCTGGGCGGCGTACGAGGATGTCGTCCGGCGGGCCCGCACCGGCAAGCTCGGCGCCGACGACTTCGCCGGGACGACCATCAGCCTGACGAACCCCGGCACCATCGGCACGAACCACTCGGTGCCGCGGCTCATGAAGGGCCAGGGCACGATCATCGGCGTCGGGGCGATGGAGTACCCCGCCGAGTACCTGGGCGCGTCCGAGGAGACCCTCGCGCGACTGGCGGTCAGCAAGATCATGACCCTGACCTCGACGTACGACCACCGGATCATCCAGGGCGCGCAGTCCGGCGACTTCCTGCGCGTCGTCCACGGCAAGCTGCTCGGCGACGACGGCTTCTGGGACCGGATCTTCCACGCGCTGCGGATCCCCTACGAGCCGATCAGATGGGTCCGGGACATCTCCGTCTCGCACGACGACGAGATCAACAAGACCGCTCGGGTCCAGGAGCTCATCCACGCCTACCGGGTCCGCGGCCATCTGATGGCCGACACCGACCCGCTGGAGTACAAGCAGCGCCGGCACCCCGACCTCGACGTGACGAGCCACGGCCTGACGCTGTGGGACCTCGACCGCGAGTTCCCGACCGGCGGCTTCGGCGGCAAGCCGGTCATGAAGCTGCGCCACATCCTCGGCGTCCTGCGCGACTCGTACTGCCGCACGCTCGGCATCGAGTACATGCACATCCAGGACCCGGAGCAGAGGACGTGGATCCAGGACCGTTTCGAACGGCCCTACGCGAAGCCGTCCCCCGAGGAGCAGCTGCGGATCCTGCGCCGGCTCAACGCCGCCGAGGCGTTCGAGACGTTCCTCCAGACGAAGTTCGTCGGGCAGAAGCGGTTCAGCCTCGAGGGCGGGGAGAGCGTCATCCCGCTCCTGGACGCCGTGCTGTCCGAGGCGGCGGGTGCCGACCTCGACGAGGTCTGCATCGGGATGCCGCACCGCGGCCGGCTCAACGTCCTGGCGAACATCGCGGGCAAGAGCTACGGCCAGATCTTCCGTGAGTTCGAGGGCACCCAGGACCCACGCTCGGTCCAGGGCTCCGGCGACGTGAAATACCACCTCGGCACGGAGGGTGTCTTCACCGGCGAGCACGGCGAGACCACCCGGGTCTACCTCGCGGCGAACCCGTCGCACCTCGAGGCGGTCAACCCCGTCCTCGAGGGGGTCGTCCGGGCCAAGCAGGACCGGCTCAACCGGGGCAGCGCGTTCTTCTCCGTCCTGCCGGTGCTCATGCACGGTGACGCCGCGTTCGCCGGACAGGGGGTCGTGGCCGAGACGCTCAACCTGTCGCAGCTGCGCGGGTACCGCACCGGCGGCACCATCCACGTCATCATCAACAACCAGGTCGGCTTCACGACCGCACCCGCGTCGTCCCGCTCGTCGGTGTACTGCACCGACGTCGCCCGGATGATCCAGGCGCCGATCTTCCACGTCAACGGCGACGACCCGGAGGCCTGCGTGCGGGTCGCGCGGCTCGCCTTCGAGTTCCGGATGGCGTTCGACAAGGACGTCGTCATCGACATGGTCTGCTACCGCCGGCGCGGCCACAACGAGGGCGACGACCCCTCGATGACGCAGCCGCTCATGTACAACCTCATCGAGGCCAAGCGCAGCGTCCGCAAGCTCTACACGGAGGGCCTCATCGGTCGCGGCGACATCAGCGTCGAGGACGCCGAGCGCGCCCTGCGCGACTACCAGGAGCAGCTCGAGCGCGTCTTCGCCGAGACCCGTGAGGCGACCGACGAGCCGCAGCAGCCGAGCGGCGACGTCACCGCCGGTCTCGACCTGCCCCTGGCGCAGCAGCAGGGCAACACCCGGCGCGGCCCGCACGCGACCGCCGTGGACCGGTCGGTCCTCAAGCGGATCGGTGATGCTCACGTGAGCCCGCCGGCCGGGTTCGCGGTCCATCCCAAGCTGCAGCCCATGCTGGAGCGGCGGGCGGCGATGTCCGCCGACGGCGGCATCGACTGGGGCTTCGGCGAGGTGCTCGCGTTCGGCTCCCTCCTGCTCGAGGGCACGTCGATCCGGATGGCCGGCCAGGACAGCCGTCGCGGCACGTTCGTCCAGCGGCACGCCGTCCTCACCGACAAGACGACGGGCGCCGAGTGGACGCCGCTGTCGAACCTCGCGGACGAGCAGGGCAAGTTCTGGATCTACGACTCGCTGCTGTCCGAGTACGCCGCGATGGGCTTCGAGTACGGCTACTCGGTCGAGCGGCCCGACGCGCTCGTGCTGTGGGAGGCGCAGTTCGGCGACTTCGGCAACGGCGCCCAGACGATCGTCGACGAGTTCATCTCGTCCTCGGAGCAGAAGTGG
>DAIOGQ010000456.1:0-2649 GCA_036745175.1 Kineosporiaceae bacterium | reverse complement strand
GGGTTGAAGTTGTGCGGCAGGAAGCCCAGGCAGCAGCCGACCATCGCCGCCGTCACGAGCGAGGCGAGCGAGGAGTAGTCCGTCGGGTCACCCCAGTACCGGCTCAGCAGGTAGGAGTAGACGAAGAAGGCTGCGCCCGCGATCGCAACGATGCCCGCGGCGAGGCCGTCGAGGCCGTCGACGAAGTTCACCGCGTTGATCGCCACGACGACCGCGACCACGGTGAGAACGATGAGGCCGTTGCGGCTGACGATCGTCTGGCCGGCGACGGGCAGCGCGAGGAGCTGGACGCCGCCCTGCCAGGCCATGAGCCCGGCGGCGAGCGCCTGCCCGGCGAGCTTGGTCACGGCGTCGAGCGACCACAGGTCGTCGGCGACGCCGAGCGCGCAGACCACCGCCGCGCCGAGGAGGACGCCCCACGGTGCCCCGCCGTCGGCGAACGTCCGCTCGAGGAACGGGGTCCGGCTCGCGAAGAGCAACGCGATGGCGAAGCCGAGGAACATCGCCAGGCCGCCCATCCGGGGCACGGGAACGCTGTGCACGTCCCGGTCGCGGACCGGCGTGATCGCACCGATCCGGCGTGCGACGCGGCGCACGAGCGGTGTGGTCAGGTAGGTCACCGACGCGGCGACGAGGAGGACGAACAGATAGGCGCGCACTAGCCGGCCGCCTCCCTCTCCTGGGCGGCCCGCTCCATCGACTGGTCCATCGGCTCGCCCGGCGGCTCGTCCACCGGCCGGACCACCGGTTCGGCTGCCTGCTCGTCGGCCGGCTCGATCGCCGAGGTGTCGAGGTCGGGGACGACGGCGCGCAGCGCGTCGAGCGGCACGGCGCCCACCCGCAGGACGCGCGGCGGTGCGTCCGGGTCGCTCCCGTCGACGACCGTCGACAGGGTCGCCCGGGTCATCGGGCCGGCGTCGAGGTAGACGTCGACGGCGGTCCCCAGCGCCTCCCGCGCCGCGTCGCACGTCGTCGGGACGGCGGCGAACTCCGTCCCGGGGCGGTTCGCGCCGGTCATCGCGAGCGGACCGGTCTTCTCGAGCAACGCGAGCGCCACGGGGTGCAGCGGCATCCGCAGGGCCACCGTGCCGGTGTCCTCGCCGAGCTCCCACGAGAGCGTGCGCTGGGCCCGGCACACCAGGGTCAGCCCGCCGGGCCAGAACGCCTCGGCGAGGTCGCGGACGCGCTGGGACACCTCGGTCGCGAGCCCGTCGAGCGTGCGGCCGTGCGCGACGAGCACGGGTGGCGCCTGCCACCGGCCGCGGGCCCGGGCGAGCAGCTCGATCCCCTCGCGGGAGAAGGCGTCGGTGCCGACGGCGTACGCGGAGTCGGTCGGCACGACGACGAGCAGCCCCTCGGAGACCGACACCGCCGCCCGCGAGATGCCGCGCTCCCGCTCACGTGCGTCCAGGCAGTCGAAGCGGTAGCTGCTCACGGGGACGAGTCTGGCACCCGGCGGGCGACGAGCGTGCGAGGACGCCCGGCGAGGTCGTGCAGGGTCCGCGCCGCTGACCAGCCGCTGGCGGCGGCGACGAGAGCGCGCACCGCGTCGCCCTGGACGTCGGCGTGCTCCATCGCGAAGAAGCCACCCGGCCGGAGCAGGGCCGCCGCCGTGGCCACGACGGCGCGAGGCACCTGCAGACCGTCGGCTCCGCCGCCGTAGAGCGCGACGGCGGGGTCGTGGTCGCGGACCTCGGGCTCGGTGGGCACCATGCCCGGCGGGATGTACGGCGGGTTGGCGAGGACGACGTCCGCCCGGCCGGTGACGTCGGCGAGCAGCCGGACGTCGGCCAGCGCGACGTCCCCCTCGCGGATCTCGACGCGTGACGTCAGCCCGAGCCGCTCGACGTTGCGCCGCGCCCATGCGGCGGCTGACGGGTCGAGCTCGAGGGCCACGACGCGCGCCCGCGGCACCTCGTCCGCGACCGAGAGCGCGACGGCTCCGGAGCCGGTGCACAGGTCGACGACGAGGACCTCGTCCGCTCCCGCGTCGACGAGCCGGCCGACCTCCTCGACGCCGAGCCCGGCGAGCAGCTCGGTCTCGGGGCGCGGGAGGAAGACGCCGGGGCCGACGGCGAGCTCGAGCCGGCGGAACCCGGCCGTCCCGGTGAGGTGCTGGAGCGGGACCCGGTCGGCGCGTGCGCCGACGAGGTCCTCGAACCGTTGCGCCTGAGCACCGGTCAGGGCGTCGCCGAGGACGACCCGTCTGGACAGCTCGGCCCGCGGGACGCCGAGGACGTGCGCGACGAGCAGCTGGGCATCGACGGACGGCGAGGTCACCCCGGCGTCGGCGAGGCGCTGCATCGCTGTCGCCAGCGCCGTCCGTAGCGGGAGGCCGGCAGCGGGGCCGGCGGCCATCAGGTCGTCCCGGTCATGCCGTCGTCCGGTCATGCCGTCGTCCCGGCCAGCCTCGTCGACTCGTCGAGCGCGATGCACGACTCGATGACCGGTTCGAGGTCGCCCGCCAGCACCTGGTCGAGGTTGTAGGCCTTGAACCCGGTGCGGTGGTCGGCGATCCGGTTCTCCGGGAAGTTGTACGTCCGGATCCGCTCGGACCGGTCGACGGTGCGGACCTGCGACCGGCGGGTCGCGGCGGCCTGCGCCTGCGCCTCCTCGACGGCGATGGCGTGCAGCCGGGCCCGCAGCACC
>DAIOGQ010000455.1:0-2651 GCA_036745175.1 Kineosporiaceae bacterium | reverse complement strand
GTCGTCGTCCCGCTGCGCCGGGTGCTCAAGAAGTGCGAGATCATCAACGCCCGCGTCGTCGCGCTCGACCACGCGAGCCGCACCGCACGGCTCGACCCCATCGACGGACCGACGTACGACCTCGCCTACGACGTCGTCGTCGTCGCGCTCGGCTCGGTCGCCCGGACCCTGCCCATCCCGGGGCTGGCCGACGAGGGCGTCGGCTTCAAGACGATCGAGGAGGCCATCTACCTGCGCAACCAGGTGCTGAACTGCCTCGATGTCGCGGAGTCCACCGACGACCTCGCACGCCGTCGGCGCGCGCTGACCTTCTGCTTCGTCGGCGGCGGCTACGCCGGCGTCGAGGCCCTTGCCGAGCTCGAGGACCTGGCCCGCGACGCGACGAAGTACTACAAGAAGATCCACGCCGACGACCTGCGCTTCGTCCTCGTCGAGGCGTCCGACCGGATCCTGCCCGAGGTCGGCCCCGACATGGGCGAGTACACGCTGCTCCAGCTGTCGGAGCGCAACATCGACGTCCGGCTCCAGACCCGGCTCGAGTCCTGCGTCGGCGGCGTCGTGACGCTGTCGGACGGCACGACCTTCGAGTCCGACACCCTCGTGTGGACCGCGGGCGTCAAGGCGAACCCGGCGCTCGGCCGCTTCGCCGGCCTGCCGCTCGACGAGCGCGGCAAGCTGCGGTGCGAGGCGACGCTGCGGGTGGTCGCCGTGGACGACGCCTGGGGGGCCGGCGACACCGCCGCCGTGCCGGACCTCGCCAACCCGGGCCAGGAGACCGGTCCGAGCGCGCAGCACGCCGTGCGGCAGGCGAAGACCCTCGCCGACAACATCATCGCGACCCTGCGCGGCCGCGAGGTCGTGGAGTACCGGCACAGGTACGTGGGATCGGTCGCGAGCCTCGGGCTGCACAAGGGCGTCGCCCAGGTCTACGGGATCAAGCTCAAGGGCTGGCCGGCGTGGTTCATGCACCGGACCTACCACCTGTCGCGGGTTCCCACCCTGAACCGCAAGCTCCGCGTCGTCACCGACTGGACCCTCGCGCTGTTCTTCAAGCGCGAGATCGTCTCGCTCGGCTCCATCTCGATGCCGTTCCACGAGTTCGAGGCCGCCGCCGGGGTGAACACGTCGACCGGGGCGCTGTCGGCGCACGAGGCCGCCCGCCGCTGAGCCCCCGGACCGTCAGGGCACGCCGGTGCCCGGACCGTCAGGGCACCGGCGTACCGAGGTCGATCCGGCCGTCCAGGAGCGTCGTCGCGCGCCGCCACGCCGAGGCCTCGGCGCCGACCGGGGTGAACCGGGCGTCCCACCGGCCGAGGCGGAGGCCTTCGCGCAGGTCCCAGCCGAGCATCGCGAGCCGGCCGTCGAGGATCTCACCGAACAGCCGGCCCGCCGGGCCGTGACCGGCCGCCGTCAGGATGCCGTGCCGCAGGCAGACGCCGTGCGCGGCTCTCGCGGCCTCGGCGAGCGTCGCGTCGGCCGCGACGGCGTCCAGCAGCGCCCACGTCCGCTCGTGCGCCGTCTGCGCGGCGGAGCAGGCCCGGCAGCCGAGCCCCCGTGCGTGGTCCGGGGGGCGCAGACCCAGGCGGAACCGGCCGCGCGCGACGGGTCCGTCGCCGGCTCGGGCCACCACGGTGCGGGCCGCGGCGGCGGCCTCGGCGAGCAGCCACCCGACCCGGGGACCGGGCACCCGGACGGCATCGACGAGGTGCACCTCGCACAGGACCGCGTCCTGCCGTGTCGGCGGCTCGCCGCGGGCCGGGGTGCCCGCCGCGCCGACGAGCCAGGCGACGTACCGCCACGCGGCGACCGCCGCGGCCGTGCACAGCGGGCACGTCGGACGGGACAGCGCCACGAGCGCGCGGGCCCGGCCGCCGCCGGCCGCGGCGGCCTCGTCGTCGGCCGTCGCGAGCGTCGCGAGCACGGGGCCGAGGGCGGCCCGCCGGTCGGCGTCAGGGTCGTCGCCCGCGAGGGCCGCGAGCAGACCGGGCAGCGCCTGCAGGTCCTCGGCCGGCTCGGTGACGCCGTCGCGGCCGCCGGCCCGGTCGAGGCGTTCCAGCAGCACCCGGGACGCCGCCCGGCGCGCGGCAGCACCGTCCCGGCCGGCGGCGGCGTCCGCAGCGAGGTCGACCAGGTGCGGGGCGCAGACCCCGCCGGCGGCCGTGAACGCCGCCGAGACCCGGGGGTCGGCCAGCGCCCGCGCGAGCAGCCCGGCGCCGGACTGCGCCGAGCGCGCTGCGCCGACGCACGCCGGGCACACGGCGACCCCGCCCGGGCGCCGGCCGGCGAGCCCGCCCGCGAGCCGCTCCCGGCCCTCGTCGACGACCTCGGCCGCGACGGTGGGCAGGACCCACGACGCCGCCGGGTCGGCGAGCATCCGGCGGGTGTGCACGGGGCAGAAGCCGAGCGCGTCCCGGACGGCGTCGACCGCGTCGAGGTCGGTCCGGGCCTCGCCGACGAAGGCGCGCGCCCACGCCTCGACCCCGTCGTGCGCGGCGGCGCACAGCGCGCACCCGCGCGGGGCGAGCAGGTGCAGGGCGTCGTCGACGACACGCCCCGCGCCGTCCGGGGGTCCCATGGGCTCATCATCCACCCCGGACCACGCGACCGGACCCGGCGACCCGGACGGCACAGCGCCGACGCCGAGGGGCCGG
>DAIOGQ010000454.1:0-2655 GCA_036745175.1 Kineosporiaceae bacterium | reverse complement strand
CGGGCGGTCGTCGACTTGCCGACGGCGACCGAGCCGGCGACGCCGATGACGAACGGGGTGCGCTCGGGGGACTCGCCGAGGAAGGTCCGGGTCGCCGAGTGCAGCTGGTGCAGGCCGCCGACATAGAGGTTGAGCAGCCGGGACAGCGGCAGGTAGACCTCCTCGACCTCCCGCAGGTCGATCCGGTCGCCCAGGCCGCGCAGGGACCTGAGGTCGTGCTCCGTGAGCGTCAACGGGGTCGAGGACCGCAGCCGGCTCCACGCCGTCCGGTCGAGCTCGACGAACGGCGACCCGACGAGCCGGGCGGTGTGGTGGTCGCGGTCGCTCGGCACCGTGGCATTCTGCCTGCCCCACGCCGCGGCGCGGTGCGCGTGGCGCGGGTGTGCCCGCGCTCACACCCGCCGGCCGGGCCGGGTCCGTCAGCGGAAGCGACGGCCCTCGTCGCGCCGGTAGGCGAGGACGGCGAGCGTGCCGAGCACGACGGTCCAGACCGCGACGACGGCCAGCGATCCCACCGGCGCCGGGTCCCCGATCGCCGCCGCGACGGCGACGTCGCGGCCGGCCCGGCTCGGCAGCGCCTGGGAGATCCGGTCGAGCCAGCCCGGGAACAGCTCCGGCGGGAGGAAGAGCCCGCCGGCGAAGGCGAGCGGGAAGAGGAGCACCTGCGCGACGGCGAGCGCGGCCGGTCAGCGCGGGCCGGCGGTCCGGTCGCAGGTGTGCGCAGGGCACCCGGCCTCGTGCCGTTCGGCGCGGCGGCGCTGGGCGACCGCCGTGCGGAGCACGCCGGCCTCGTCGAGCGCGTCGGTCGAGGACGCGAGGAAGGCCGCCTGGGCAACGGCACGGACCGCGTCGAGGAGCCGGCGGGCACCGGCGTCCGCTCGGGCGCCGACCCGGAGGGGGCCGGCGACCCCGGGGTGGGGGTACGGGCTGGTCGTGGCCATGCTTCGACGGTAGGCGCGGTCCGCGGCGAGCGCCTCCGCCGGCGGGTATGAGTTCGCTGTGACCGACTCCGCCTGCGGTGGTGGGTCCGGCCGGGGTTTCCCGGGCGGGTCCGTGGCAGGTCCGCCGGGCGGCGGGTGACCACCGTCGCGCGGATAGGCTGGATCACATGTGCGGAATCGTGGGGTATGCAGGGACGGCCGCAGCCGGGCTCGACGCGCTCGAGGTCGTGCTCGAGGGACTGCGGCGCCTGGAGTACCGGGGCTACGACTCGGCCGGGGTCGCCCTGCAGTCCGACGGCGGGCTGCTCACCGTGAAGCGCTCGGGCAAGCTCGCGCGGCTCGAGGAGGCGCTCGCCGAGGCAGCGCTGCCCTCGACGGTGACGGGGATCGGCCACACCCGCTGGGCCACCCACGGCGGTCCGACGGACGCCAACGCGCACCCGCACACCGGCGGCAGCGGCCGGGTCGCGGTGATCCACAACGGGATCATCGAGAACTTCTCGAGTCTCAAGGCCGAGCTGGTGGCGTCGGGGGTCGACTTCGCGAGCCAGACCGACACCGAGGTCGCCGCCCACCTGCTGGCCGCCGCCTACGAGCGGACGACGGACCTTACCCTCGCGATGCGGGATGTCGCCGGCCGGCTCGAGGGTGCCTTCACCCTGCTGGCCGTCAGCGCCGACGAGCCCGGCGTGGTCGTCGGCGCCCGGCGCAACTCCCCGCTGGTCGTCGGGGTCGGTGAGGGGGCGAACTACCTGGGCTCGGACGTGGCGGCCTTCATCGGCCACACTCGCGAGGCGATCGAGCTGGGCCAGGACCAGATCGTGACGATCACGCCGGACGCCGTCCGGATCACCGACTTCGCCGGCGCGGCCGTCGAGGGCCGCCGGTTCCACGTCGACTGGGACGCCGCGGCCGCCGAGAAGGCCGGGTACCCGAGCTTCATGGCCAAGGAGATCAACGAGCAGCCGCACGCCGTCGCCGACACCCTCCTCGGCCGCACGGACCCGACCGGCAAGCTGGTCCTCGACGACGTGCACATCGACGAGACCGTCCTGCGCCGGATCGACAAGATCGTCGTCATCGCCTGCGGGACCGCCGCCTACGCCGGCCAGGTCGCGAAGTACGCCATCGAGCACTGGTGCCGGATCCCCGTCGAGGTCGAGCTCGCGCACGAGTTCCGCTACCGCGACCCGGTCGTCAACGAGAAGACGCTCGTCGTCGCGATCTCGCAGTCCGGCGAGACGATGGACACGATCATGGCCGTCCGGCACGCTCGCGAGCAGGGCGCGCGGGTCATCGCCGTCTGCAACACCCGCGGCTCGACGATCCCGCGCGAGTCCGACGCCGCGCTCTACACGCACGCCGGGCCGGAGATCGCGGTCGCCTCGACGAAGGCGTTCCTCGCCCAGATCACCGCCTGCTACCTGCTCGGCCTCTACCTCGCCCAGCTGCGCGGCAACAAGTTCGCCGACGAGATCGGCGAGATCATGGCCCAGCTCCGGGCGATGCCGGACAAGATCGCGAAGGTGCTCGACGGGCTCGACCAGGTGCGCCAGATGGCCCGTTGGATGGCCGACACCCGCTCGGTGCTCTTCCTCGGCCGGCACGTCGGGTACCCGGTCGCGATGGAGGGCGCCCTCAAGCTCAAGGAGCTCGCGTACATCCACGCCGAGGGATTCGCGGCGGGTGAGCTCAAGCACGGGCCGATCGCGCT
>DAIOGQ010000453.1:0-2658 GCA_036745175.1 Kineosporiaceae bacterium | reverse complement strand
CCGTCATCAGCGACCGGCTGCCCGTCGGCGTCGTCTACACGACGTTCCACCACCCGGTGAGCGGCGCGAACGTCGTCACGACCGAGCACTCGGACTGGGCGACGAACTGCCCGGAGTACAAGGTGACAGCGGTCCAGGTCGGGCTCGCCACGAAACGGCAGACGGCCGCGGTGGTCACCCAGGCACGGCCGATGCCCACCCCAGTGGCGGGCGACTGATGGTCCGGCGGCCTCGCCGCGTCCTCGTCGCGGTGCCGGGCAGGGGCGCGGTGTGGACCAGGGTCGCGGTGTGGGGCAGGGTCGCGGTGTGGGGCAGGGTCGCGGTGTGGGGCAGGGTCGCGGTGTCGAGCAGGGGAGCACGAGCCTGATGGTGGTCGCGCCCCAGGTACGGCTCGCGAACGACGTCGCCGCGCAGTTCAAGCACCTCGGGCACGACGCCGCGGTGGCAGGGGTCGTCGCCCACCTGACGACGTTCTGGGACCCGCGGATGCGTGCCCAGCTGGTGGCCGCGGCCGACGCCGGCGACGACGACCTCGACCCGCTCGCCGCCGAGGCGGCCGCCCGGTTCCGCCGACCGTCGTCCGCCGCCCGCTGACCGTCGTCCGACGCAACACGCCGGGTTGATCTGCAGTTACTCTCAGTGAGGCGTTGTTGTCGGTGGGCGCCGATACGCTGCGATCGTGGATCTTCAGATCGGCCGGACGGCGGTCGTCGTGACCGTTCCGGCCGCTGGGGACCTCGTCGGCAGGGTCCGTGAGCTGTTCGGCCCGGCGGCGGCCGTCGGGGTGCCGCCGCACGTGACGGTGCTCTATCCGTGGCTCGACCTGGACGACGTCACGGACGACGACCTCGTGGCGCTCGGTGACCTCTGCGCCGCGGTGCCCGCGTTCGACGTCGCCTTCGAGCGCTTCGGTCGGTTCCCCGGCGTCCTGTGGCTCGCGCCGGACCCCGCGGAGCCCTACCGCCGGCTCACCGACGCGGTGGCGCGGCGCTGGCCGCAGACCCCGCCCTACGGGGGTGCCTACGACGTCGTGACGCCGCACCTGAGCGTCATGGACCTCGCGGCTGCGGGCCTGGACGCCGCCGACGAGGCGGCGATGGCCGACGTCGGGGAACGGCTCTCCTCGGGGCTGCCGGTGCTGCACCGGGTCGAGGACGTCTGCCTGATCCTCTACACCGGTGACGGCGTCTCGACCATCGCCCGCGCCCCGCTCGCGGGCGCCTGACCCCGGCGCGCAGGCCGGTCAGATCTCGACGAAGCCGTCGATGCACGTCAGGGTCGATCCGCCGACCCAGAGCGTGCCCTCGTCGTCCTCATCGAGGTGGACCAGGCCCGACCGGCCCAGGACGGCCCCCTGCCGGGCCACGTAGGGCAGCGACACCCGGCCGGTCCGGACGAGCCAGGGGGCGAGCGAGGCGTTGAGGCTGCCCGTCACCGGGTCCTCGACGGTGCTGCCGTTGACCGTGAAGAAGGCGCGCACCTCGACGGCCTGCGGCGAGCCGGGCGGGTGGAGGCCGGCCACGCCGACGTCGAGGTCCTCCACGGACCCCGGTCGCACGGCGAGCACCGCGTCCGCGTCCCGCAGGAGGACGGCGACCCAGCCGGGGCCGTTGTCCACCCACGCGGAGTCGACGACCGCGTCGCGGCCGATCCGCAGCATCCCGGCGATCCGCGCGACGAGCGCCTCGTCGACCGGGCCCGAGCGGACGAGCGGTGGAGCGGCGAACGCGAGACGGCCGCCGTCCTGGCGGACCCGGACGAGCCCGGCCGCGCACTCCTGGACGACGTCGCGACCCGGCACGACCTTGTTCGCGCCGTTGGGGGCGGCGCGCAGCCAGGTGTGGCAGGTGCCGAGCGTCGGGTGCCCGGCGAAGGGCAGCTCGCCGACCGGGGTGAAGATCCGCACGCGGTAGTCCGCGCCGGGTTTGGTCGGGGGCAGCACGAACGTCGTCTCGGACAGGTTCGTCCAGCGGGCGAACTCCTGCATGGCCTCGGTG
Organism: Kineosporiaceae bacterium; assembly: GCA_036745175.1. GTDB lineage: Bacteria > Actinomycetota > Actinomycetes > Actinomycetales > Kineosporiaceae > R-H-3. The sequence goes on along the minus strand of DAIOGQ010000453.1, from coordinate 661 downwards.
CCGAGCCCGTCGGCGTCGAGCACGACGGCGACCGGGTTGCCGCGGTAGCGCGTGCGGGTGAACACGTCGACCTGGCTGAAACGCCGTCTCATGCAGGCGATCCAACCAGGGGGCGACGTCAGTCGGCGAGGAGCAGCTCGCCGACCTCGACGGGCGAGCCGCGCCGGGCGGACTCCAGCGCGGTCGCCAGGACGGCCTGGACGACGAGCGCCTCGGCGAAGTCCGGCAGTGGTGCGACCGGCTCGTCGCCGCCGAGCACGGTCAGGATGTCGGCGGCCTGGTTGGTGAACGTGTGCTCGTACCCGATCGGGTGACCCGCCGGCCACCACGAGCCGACCCACGGGTGGCCCGCGTCGCCGTCCGAGACCTCGATCCGGGTCCAGCCGCGGACGAGCGGCTCGGCGGTCGCGTCGTAGTAGTCGAGGTAGGGCATCTCGTCGAACCAGAACCGCAGGGCGCCGAGCTCGCCGTGGATCTCGAACCCGTGGTGGTTGTGGTAGCCGGTCGCGAGCCGGGTCGCCTCGAACGTCGCGATCCCGCCGCCGGACAGCCGGGCGAGGAAGAGCACCGCGTCGTCCACGGTGTGGCTCGGCACGAACGTCTTCGTCACCGAGCCGCTCACCTCGACGATCTCCTCGCCGGTGACGAACCGGACGGCGTC
>DAIOGQ010000452.1:0-2675 GCA_036745175.1 Kineosporiaceae bacterium | reverse complement strand
GCGTTCGTCATCGACAACGACGCGACCCGCTCGACGTTCGGCATCTGGTTCCGCCGGGCGCTCCCCGGGTACGACCCGGGCGAGGTCGAGCGGTTCTGGGCGCTCCAGGGCTGGACCCGGCGCAGTCTCGACATCCGCTGGGAGCAGCCGACCCGGGCCGACTTCGAGGCGGTGGTCCGGATCGAGTTCGCCCGCGAGCACGCCGACCGTATCCTCGCCGAGCACCCCGGGACGAGCGTCGACTACGCGGTCAACCTCATCCACCGCACGTTCTGACCGCACCCTCCGGCCCCGTGTCCGTCGGCGCTCGGCCCGGTGTTCCGCCGCGGCGGCGCGACCACAGGTGGTGTGCCGTGACGATCCCGACGACCGCGAGCACCGGTCCGAGCACGAGCACCTCGAACTCGCCGCGCGCCCCTTCGAAGCCGGCCGGCAGCGCGGAGTCCGGGTCGGCCGTGCCGATCCCCGGCCACAGCAGGCACGCCGCGGCGAGCGCCGACCACAGCCCCGCCGCCACCGTCACGAGTGCGGCGACGGGCAGGCCGCCCGGCACCCGGAACGGCCGGTCGAGGTCCGGCCGGCGCAGCCGCAGGGCGAGGAACGAGGGGTAGATGAGCAGGTAGGCGAGCACGACGAGGGCGATCGAGACGGTGAGCGTGGCCGAGAAGTACTTCTGCCCGTCGCCTCGCGAGACGGCCAGGTTGACGGCCATCGTCACGAACGAGACCGCCCCGGAGACCAGGCCCATGACCACCGGGACCCCGGTCCGCGCCGAGATCCGGCCGAGGACGCGCGGGCCGGCACCGTCGAGGCACGCGGCAGCCTGCGCACGGCCGGCACCCATGATCCACGCCGAGCCGCTCGCGAGGAGCACCCAGACGAAGGCGAGCGCGCTCACCCAGCCGAGCGCCTGCCCCGCCCCGGTGAGGGTCACCGTGCCGTCCGCGGCGACCGTCCCGCCGTAGAGGGTGTAGACCGTCTTCATCGCGTCGATGAGGCCGTGCAGCGAGGAGATCCGGTCGGCCGGCAGCACCACGAGGACGGCAAGGATGGGCAGGGCGTACATGAGCGCCTGCCCGACGCCCGCCCGCGCGATGGCCACGGGGATGTCGCGCCGGGGGTCCCGCATCTCCTCCCCCGCCGTCGAGGGCAGCTCCACCCCGACGAAGGAGTACAGCAGCACGGGCACCACGGCCACGAACGCCGCGGTGCTCGGTGCGAGGTCGCCGACGCCGATGCCGCGCACGCCGTGGCGCAGGCCGTACCCGACGACGGTGGCGGTGAAGACGACCAGGAGCAGGATCTGCCCGACGGCACCGCTCGTCGGGACCCACTTCCCGTACCGCAGCGGGACGACCGCCCCGAGGGTCGCGACCGCGACGAACGCCGCCCCGAAGGTGAACAGGCCGAGGGCCGACAGATCGGCGACGAAGCGCTCGTAGACGCTCATCGCGACGACGGCGACCGAGCCGCCGAGCCACATCGGCGTCCCCGCCCAGTACAGGAGCGAGGTGAGCGCGCCCGCGTACCCGCCGAACGCCGTCCGGACCCAGACGTACGCACCGCCCTCCTGCGGCAGCGCCGCCCCGAGCTCGGCGCTCGCGAGCGCCGACGGCACGAAGAAGGTGACGAAGAGGACGACGAGCCAGGTGAACGCCTCACCACCGGCGACGGCGATCGCGCCGATCGTGTCGACGACGACCATGGCCGAGATGAGGAAGAAGACCGTGTCGAGCCGGGTCAGCTCCCGGCGCAGCTTGGCGCGCTCCCGGGTCGACACGGTCTCGGTCGCCACGTCCGCCTCCGCCCTGCCGGGGACGGGCCGCCGGTCCGACCCGAAGAGGTCGCGCAGGGCCCGCTGGATACCTGGCCGCGGCTGCGGACCGACACGATGCGCCGTGGCCTCGACGCGGCGACCGTTTCGGAGCATCGTGGTCCCATGTCCACACCCACGTCCGACCGCCGGGACCAGCACCAGGACGACCGCGCTCAGGCCCCCATCCGCTGGCCCCGGCCGGACGGCACGACCGTCACCGCCGTCGTCATGTGGCTCGTCGGCCTCGCCGTCGCACTGCTGGTCCCCGCGGCGATCGTCCCGCCCGGCAGCGAGACAGCCGAGCCGAGCCGGATCTGGACGGCGTTCGCGGTCAGCGTGGTCGGCGCCGCCATCACGCTCGGCGCGACCGTTTTCCACGTGCGCAAGAAGGGCGACTCGGCGGTCCTGATCCTCGGGCTCGTCCCGGCGTTCTCGGCCGTCGTCGGCGGTGTCATCTTCGCCTCGACGATGCTGTCCCGCCGCTGAGAGCCTGGCTGTCGCGCCGCTGAGAGCCTGCAGTCGCGCGGCGGCCTGCGGCCGTCGGTCACGCACCGTCGCGGGCGTCCGCGCCTGAGTCGCCCGGACGGCGCTCGCCGGTGACGATCATCCTCTGGCAGGGTGTCGCCCGTGACCGTCGCCGGATCCGGTGCGCGCCCGAGCCGGCGCCGTTGCCCGCGCCGTCGCCCCGCCCGGCTCGCGCTCGTCGCCGTCGCCGCCGGCGCCGTCGTCACGGGCTGCGGCACGACCGAGGCGTTCACGACCCCGGCCGCGGCCGGCCGGACGGACCCGTCGTCCCTGGCGGCCGGGTCGCCGTCCGACACCCCGAGCCGTTGGCCGGCGGCCGCGTCGTCGGGCACAG
>DAIOGQ010000451.1:0-2677 GCA_036745175.1 Kineosporiaceae bacterium | reverse complement strand
GCGTTCCCGAGCGCCTGCGGCAAGACGAACATGGCGATGATCGAGCCGACCGTCCCCGGCTGGACGGCCGAGATGATCGGCGACGACATCTGCTGGATGCACTTCGGCGAGGACGGCCGGCTGTACGCGCAGAACCCCGAGGCGGGCCTGTTCGGCGTCGCACCGGGCACCGGGTGGCACACGAACCCGGCGGCGATGCGCGCCGTCGACCAGGGCCGCTCGATCTTCACCAACGTCGCCAAGACCGACGACGGCGACGTGTGGTGGGAGGGGATGACCGAGTCGCCCCCGGCGCACCTCACGAGCTGGAAGCACGAGGACTGGACGCCGGACTCCGGGGTCGTGTCGTCGCACCCGAACAGCAGGTTCTGCACCCCGATCAGCAACTGCGACATCCTCGCGCCCGAGTACTACGACCCCAAGGGCGTGCCGATCTCGGCGATCCTCTTCGGCGGACGTCGCGCCGGCGTCATCCCGCTCGTCACGCAGGCACGTGACTGGGCGCACGGGGTCTTCCTCGGCGCGACGACGAGCAGCGAGACCACGGCCGCCGCCACCGGCGCGGTCGGGGTCGTCCGGCGTGACCCGATGGCCATGCTGCCCTTCATCGGGTATCACGCCGGCGACTACTTCCGGCACTGGCTCGACATCGGCAAGGGCGCCGATGCGGCCAAGCTGCCGAAGGTCTTCTTCGTCAACTGGTTCCGCAGGAGCGACGACGGCCGCTTCCTCTGGCCGGGCTTCGGCGAGAACAGCCGTGTACTCACCTGGGTCATCGGCCGGCTCGAAGGCACCAAGGACGCCATGGAGACCCCGATCGGGTGCGTGCCGACACCCCGGTCCCTCGACACCGAGGGCCTGGACATCGACCTCACAGACCTCGAGAAGGTCCTCTCCGTCGACCCCGACGAGTGGCGGCGCGAGGTGACGCTCATCGAGGAGTGGTTCGCGACGATCGGCGACAAGACGCCGACGTCGCTGGTGAACGAGCTCGACGCGCTCAAGGTGCGCCTCGGCCTGAGCTGAACCCGGCTGCCCGCCACGTCGGGCCCGTCACCAGAGGGTTGCGCCGTCCGGACCCGGTCCGGACGGCGCAGCCGTTCGTCCGGGCGACAGCCTGCGCAGCCGTTCGTCGGACGGGCTCACTCGTAGCAGACGTAGTCCGGGACCGGGCGCAGCGCGAGCACCTCGGACGGCGTCATGAGCCGGGACCGGCCGCGGGCGTCCTCGACGAAGAAGAGCTTGAAGCCGGGGGACAGCACGCCGGCCCCGTGCCGCGCACCGGCCTTCGCGCCGCCGGCCTGGACGGCGACCCACGAGCGACGTTTCGCGACCGGGCCGCCGATCCCGTCCGCGCTCCGCACGACCTGTACCCCCGGTCGGCGGCGCAGCGGCCCGGTCCGGCGCAGCACCGACGGCGCGAGCACGTGGACGACCATGAGCTTGTCGGGCAGGTCGTGGTCGGCGACGACCCCGGCCAGCCATGCCGACACGGCGTCCAGCTCGCTGCCGGTGATGTACCCGAACACCTCGCCCGGGCGTGCCCGGCCGCGCACGGCCCACTCGGGGTCCAGGGCGACGCCGACGTCCGGCTCGCGCAGCCACCGCGCGTGCGCGCGGACCTCGTCGAGGAGCGAGGCACGCCCGGGCTGGATGTTGAGCAGCAGCAGGGCCCGGCAGCGGCGCGCGGCCGCGAGGTGGTCGTCGACGATCCCCGGGTCGATCCGGACCCGGAAGCGACCGTCCCGTCCCGGCCGGCTCTGCGCGACGACGGTGACGAGCTCGAGGGCCGGCAGCGGCTCCCGGCCGTCACTGACATGGCGTGCGGCGAGCCGCTCGAGCTCGGCCGTCCGGGTGTCGAGGTCGCCGATCCCCAGCCGGCCCAGGGCCGGGGTCCCGGGCAGCCCGGCGTAGGCGACGACCCGGTACCGAGGGAACAGGGACCGGCCGCCGCGGGGCAGCTCGGGGCGGTCCTGCGCGGACAACGCGGTCGCGGCGACCCCGGACGGGCCGGCGGGTGACGCGCCGTCGCCGGACAGGCCGGCGTCGGCGGTCCGGCCGGCGGCGCGGGCGACGGCCGATGCTGCGGGGCGGACCGGACCGGCTGGCGGGCCGGTCGCCGTCGGTGCGGTCCGCCGGCCGCTCGCGAGCACGTCGTCCCGGCCGACCCCGGCGGACGCCGCCCGGCCCCCCGGGAGGGCGCCCCCGGCGGCCGTCGCGGCCCCCGCAGCCGCGGCGAGCACTCCGACGGTCACCGTGCGGCGGGTCAGGGTCCGCAGTCGTTCAGCCACGTCACCTCCTCGCCCGCGGCGCCGCGGCCGGACGGGCCGCAGCGGCGCCCCATTCGACCACGACGGGGCGGGTTCTCACCGGCGCTCGGGGGGCTCGGGCGGGCCCGGGGCGTTCGGTGTGGACAGGGTGGAGGCGACGAGCGGCGGGAACCGTCGCTCGCTCGTTCCTCAACCCGGGGAGGCGGCGGGAACCGTCGCTCGCTCGTTCCTCGCTCGCTCCTCCCAAATCCCACGGGTCAGTAGACGATGCAGGGCCCCAGGCGGAAGAGCGCCGCCTGAGGCCCTGCATCGTCTGCGGAGGCGGCGGGATTTGAACCCGCGATGGGGTTTTAGCCCCAAACCCGCTTAGCAGGCGGGCGCCATAGACCGGACTAGGCGACGCCTCC
>DAIOGQ010000450.1:0-2685 GCA_036745175.1 Kineosporiaceae bacterium | reverse complement strand
CGTGCCCGGCCCACCCGTGCCAGTCGCTGCGGCAGAGCCCGGTCGCGGCCACCCGGACGACGACGCCGTCGTCGGGGCAGTCCGGGACCGGCACGTCGGCGACCCGCGGGACGACCCCGAACTCCTCGACGAGGACGGCGCGCACGCCTACAGCGCCGCGAGCTCGTCGACGAGGTCGTCGAGGCCGAGCGAACCCTGCGACAGCGCCGCCATGTGCCAGGCCTTGGCGTCGAAGACCTCACCGCGCGCCGCATGCGCCGACCGGGCCCGCTCGCGGCCCTCGAGCCAGGCCCGCTCGCCGAGCTTGTAGCTGATCGCCTGCCCGGGCAGGCCGAGGTAGCGCACGAGCTCGCTGTCGAGGAAGTCCGCCGGCCGGCCGCTGTTGAGACCGAAGAACTCCCGGCCGAGCTCGGGCGTCCAGCGCTCGCCCGGCCGGAACGGCGTCCCGACGCCCTGGTCCACGGGGATCTCGAGCTCCAGGTGCATGCCGATGTCGATGACCACCCGGACGGCCCGCATCTGCTGCGCGTCGAGGTAGCCGAGCCGGTCGCCCGGCGTCGTGAGGAAGCCGAGCTCGTCCATGAGCCGCTCGGCGTACAGCGCCCACCCCTCGACGTTCGCCCCGACCGAGCCGATGCTCGTCTGGTACAGCGACAGCTGCGGCGCGACGAGCACCCACTGGGCGAGCTGGAGGTGGTGTCCCGGAACGCCTTCGTGGTACCAGGTGCTCACCAGGTCCCACGTCGGGAACCGGGTGCGGCCCATCGTCGGCAGCCAGGTCCGGCCCGGCCGGGAGAAGCCGATCCCCGGGCGGGTGTAGTAGGGCGCGGCCGCGCTGCCCGGCGGCGCGATCCTCGCCTCGACCGCCTTCACCGGGTCGGCGATGTCGAAGTGGGTGCCGTCGAGGGCCTCGATCGCCTCGTCCATCATCGCCTGGAGCCGCAGCCGGACCTCCTCGACGCCCTCGATCGCCGGCCCCTGGGAGTCCAGCCAGGTCATCGCCTCACGGGCGGTCGCGCCGGGCAGCACCCGGTCGGCCTCGGCTTTCATCTGCGCGTCGAGCCGCGCGTACTCGCCCCACGCCCAGCGGTAGGCCTCCTCGAGGTCGAGGTCGGACCCGGTCCAGTAGCGGGCGAACCGTTGGTACCGCTCTCGTCCGACCGGGTCCCGGCCGTGCTCGTGGGCGGCGGGTCCGTACGTGTCGCGCAGGTAGTCGCGGAAGCGGGCGACCGCGGCGTCAGCGCCGGCGGCCGCGGCGTCGAGCGCGACGCGGTGGACGGCGGGTCCCTCGGCCACGAAGCCGGCGTGGAACGCGCGGTCGTGGCCCGTGCTCCCGCCCAGCCACTGCTCGAGCTGGCGCAGGACGGTGACCACCTGGCGGGGCCCGACGAGCAGTCCCTGTGCGCGGCCCTCCTCGAGGGTGGCCCGGTAGCCGTCGAGTGCGCCGCGCACCTTCGTCAGGCGGCGGGCGATCGTCGCCCAGTCGTCGTCCGTCGCCGTCGGCATGAGCAGGAAGACCTGGCGCACCGAGTGCAGCGGCGAGAACAGGGTGCTCAGGCTGCGCAGCGACTCACCGGCCTCGTCGAGGGCGACGGACGCCGAGAGCCGCTCCCGCAGGAGCCGGGCGCAGCGGCGCTCGTCGGCGTCGAACGCGTCGAGGCCGCCCGCGGCCACCAGCGCGGCGTCGAGGGCGGCGAGCGTCTCACGGCGGACGGCGGCCTCGGCCGCCAGGCCCGCCGGGGAGAGGTCGGGAAGCTCATCGGCGCCGTCGGGCAGGCCGAGGCTCGTCGCGAGCGTCGGGCTCAGCGCCACCATCCGCCGCACGTAGTGGTCGGAGATCTCACGCGGGGTGTCACAGGACGCGAGCGCGTCGTCGGCAGGCACCGGGCCATCCTGCCCCACCTCGCCGCCTCGGGCGCAGCCGTTCCCGAGCAGTCCCGCCGACCCGGCCTCGCGCGTCACGACACCGCGGCGACCGAGACGTACTGACGCTGGAGCCAGCCGGGGTACGCACGCGCGCTGCAGGCCGGATCCGAGGGGCGGCAGACGTGCCGGTCATGACGCGCGTAGGCGCTGAAAGCGTCGGTCCTGGCCGTCAGGAGGGCGCCGGTGACGTTGGCGGGGCGACGGATGACCGGGTAACCGAGGTAGGACTCCAGCCGGTGCGGCACGCCGCAGCGGCGCGCTGCCTCCCGGGTCAGGTAGGCGACCGCGTGGTGATCGTCGTGGTCGCCGTCGCCGAACGCCCCGGTGAAGTCCTGGGTCCGGACGACGGCAGGTCTGCTGGAGACCATCACCCGCTGGAGCAGGTCGACCAGAGCGGTCCGCGAGAAGGCCGCAGACCCGTCGACGGCCGCGATCCGGGCCTGCTGGCCGGTCCACAGCTTCGGCAGGCTCTGGTAGGCATCGCGCTCGTGGCCCTGTCCGTGTCCGCCGTCCGGCAGCCGGAGGAAGCTGAGCCGCACCTGCGGCGAGGCCGCCAGGATGAGCGTGACACACGCCGGCTCCGCGTCGGGGGCGGGCGCCCATCGGTCGGCGACGGCAGCCATCGTCGCGTAGGCGGCGCGGATGCCCCGCTCGCGCCGCCGCCAGTAGCGGCCCCCGCTGCCCGCATCCCCCGCCGTCATGAACATCGTGTGGACCGGGTCACCGGACCGCACGGACGTCACCAGCGCGGGACTGAGG
>DAIOGQ010000449.1:0-2709 GCA_036745175.1 Kineosporiaceae bacterium | reverse complement strand
CGCGACGCGACGCGACGCGTGCGTCACGTCGTGGAGCAGTGCATGTCGTCCGGACCGAGCCCCCCCCCCGCCCGACCCGGCTCCCACCCCGCCCGACCCGGCTCCCACCCCGCCCGACCCGGCTCCCACCCCACGCACCACCCCCGTACACCGCCCCGGGCGGGCCCGAGCCCGCCCCCGGTTCCACATCGTGGACCTGGGTTTGGTAGCGTCGGCCGCGCTGCAGACCCCACGCGGGAGAGCCCCGTCAGGGGCGCCGAAGGGGCAACTCTCCCCGGAACCTCTCAGGCGCCAGGACCGCGAGGGTGAGGCGACTCTGAAGGCCCCGCTGACCGCGGACGACGACAGAGGGGGAGGTCAGGGCAGCCGACGCTGCCGACCGACCCGCGCATGGAGAGCACCCATGACCTCCGTCGTTTCCGTCCCGTCCGCAGCCGCGATCGCCGTCACCGTCCCCGGCGGCCGGCCGGCACCCGGGTCGTCCCCCGGTGCCGCCGTCGCGCAGTCCGTCGCGACGTCCTTCGCCGACCGGCACATCGGACCGCACGCCGCCGCCACGGCGCACATGCTCGCGACCGTCGGGACACCGAGCCTGGACGCCCTCGTCGACGCCGTCATGCCCGGGGTGATCCGCGCGGACGCCCCGCTCGACGTCCCGGACGCCGTCGGCGAGGCCGAGGTGCTCGCCGAGCTCACGGCCCTGGCGGCCCGCAACACGCTGCTCACGCCGATGATCGGGCTGGGCTACCACGGCACGCACACCCCGGGTGTCGTCCTGCGCAACGTCCTGGAGAACCCCGCCTGGTACACCTCCTACACGCCCTACCAGCCGGAGATCTCCCAGGGCCGGCTCGAGGCCCTCCTGAACTTCCAGACCGTCGTCTGCGACCTGACCGGCCTGCCGACGGCGAACGCGTCCCTGCTCGACGAGGGAACCGCGGCGGCGGAGGCGATGGCCCTCATGCGGCGCAGCGCGAAGGCGGCCGCGGGCGCCGTGCTCGTCGTCGACACCGACGTCCTGCCGCAGACCCGTGCCGTCATCGGCACCCGCGCCGAGCCGCTCGGGATCGCCGTCGTCGACGCCGGCCTGGCCGGGGCCGCCCACCGTGGGGACGTCGCCGCGAGCCTCGCGGCGGCCGTCGGGGACCGTGGGGTCTTCGGCGTGGTGCTGCAGTACCCGGGGACCTCGGGCGCCGTGACGGACCTGCGTCCCGTCGTCGACGCGGTGCACGCGGCCGGCGGGCTCGTGACCGTCGCCGCCGACCTCCTCGCGCTCACGCTGCTCACGGCGCCCGGCGAGGCGGGCGCGGACGTCGCGGTCGGGACGAGCCAGCGCTTCGGCGTCCCGCTCGGCTACGGCGGTCCGCACGCGGGCTACATGGCTGTCCGCGCCGGGCTCGAGCGGTCGCTGCCGGGCCGCCTCGTCGGGGTCTCCAAGGACGCGGCCGGGGCGCCGGCCTACCGGCTCGCGCTGCAGACCCGGGAGCAGCACATCCGACGGGAGAAGGCGACGAGCAACATCTGCACCGCGCAGGTCCTCCTCGCCGTCATGGCCGCGATGTACGCGGTCTACCACGGGCCCCAGGGTCTGCGGGCCATCGCGGCCCGGGTCGCCGGCCGGGCCGCGGACCTCGCGGCGTCCCTGCGCGCCGGCGGCGTGGACGTCGTCAACGACGCCTTCTTCGACACCGTGCTCGCACGCGTCCCCGGCCGTGCGGACGCCGTCCTGGCGGCGGCCCGCGAGCGCGGGGTCCTGCTCCGCCGGGCGGACGACGACCACATCGGCGTCACGTGCGACGAGACCACGACGACGGCGCACCTCGAGGCGGTCTGCGCGGCCTTCGGCGTCGACGCCGCCCTCGAGGTCGACGGCGGCGTCACCCTCGACGCGCCGCACGCCGCCGCGAAGACGCCGGCGTCGGTCGGGGCGATCCCGGCGGCACTGCACCGGACGTCGGACTACCTGACCCATCCGGTCTTCTCGGCCTACCGGTCCGAGACGGCCATGCTGCGGTACCTGCGCCGCCTCGCGGACGCCGACTTCGCGCTCGACCGCGGGATGATCCCGCTCGGGTCGTGCACGATGAAGCTCAACGCCACGACCGAGATGGAGCCGGTCACCTGGCCGCAGTTCGCGAACCTCCACCCGTTCGCGCCGACCGACACCGCGGCCGGGACCCGGGCACTCGTCGCCGACCTCGAGTCGCTGCTGTGCCGGATCACCGGCTACGACGCGGTGAGCATCCAGCCGAACGCCGGCTCCCAGGGCGAGCTCGCCGGGCTGCTCGCGATCCGCGGCTACCACCGTTCACGCGGCGAGACCGGCCGCGACGTGTGCCTCATCCCGTCGTCGGCGCACGGCACGAATGCCGCGAGCGCCGTGATGGCGGGCCTGCGGGTCGTCGTCGTGCGGTGCGACGACCAGGGCAACGTCGACATGGACGACCTGCGGGCCAAGATCGCGGAGCACGCGGAGCGGCTCGCCGCCGTGATGATCACCTATCCCTCGACGCACGGCGTCTTCGAGGAGGCCGTCGCCGACCTCTGCGCGGCCGTCCACGACGCCGGCGGGCAGGTCTACGTCGACGGCGCGAACCTCAACGCGCTCGTCGGGCTGGCCCGGCCCGGGACCTTCGGTGCGGACGTCTCGCACCTCAACCTGCACAAGACCTTCTGCATCCCGCACGGAGGCGGCGGCCCGGGGGTCGG
>DAIOGQ010000448.1:0-2717 GCA_036745175.1 Kineosporiaceae bacterium | reverse complement strand
GTGTCCGAGGGGGGACTTGAACCCCCATGCCCGTTAGGGCACTAGCACCTCAAGCTAGCGCGTCTGCCAATTCCGCCACCCGGACAGTGGTCCTCGACCCCCTCGGGGGCCGCGGCGCAGAAGAGATTAGCACGCCGTCCTGGGGCCCCCGCACCCGGGTTTCGGCGTGCCGCGACGGTGTCGGGGACGTCGCTCGCGGGCACCGGCGGGCCGGCCGGGGACATGTCGCAGGTAGCGTGTCGGCGTCCGCCCCACGTGCACGAGGAGGTCCGGTGACCGACCCGACGAGCAGCGAAACGGCCGCCGGCGGGCCCGCGTCCGGCGCGGTACCGACGGCAGCAGCGGTACCGGCAGCACCAGCATCCGCGGCGGCACCGACAGCTCCGACGGCTCCGACGGCTCCGACGGCTCCGACGGCTCCGACGGCTCCGACGGCTCCGACGACCGTGCCGGCGCACGGCGTGGTGCCGGCCGCCGAGGACGAGGTCGTCGAGATCTGCCGCGACCTGATCCAGATCGACACCTCGAACTACGGCGACGGGTCCGGCCCGGGGGAGCGCAAGGCGGCTGAGCTCGTCGCCGCGCTCCTCGAGGAGGTCGGGCTCACGACCGAGCTCATCGAGTCCGCACCCGGCCGCGCGAACGTCGTGACCCGCATCGCGGGCGCCGACCGGAGCCGGCCGGCGCTGCTCGTCCACGGGCACCTCGACGTCGTCCCGGCCCAGGCCGCGGACTGGCGGGTCGACCCGTTCGCCGGCGAGGTCGAGGACGACTGCGTCTGGGGCCGCGGCGCGGTCGACATGAAGGACATGGACGCGATGATCCTCGCCTCGGTCCGCGAGCTCGTCCGGTCCGGCCGCACGCCCCCACGGGACCTCGTGGTCGCCTTCCTCGCCGACGAGGAGGCGGGCGGCACGTACGGCGCGCGTCACCTCGTCGACCGCCGGCCCGACCTCTTCGAGGGTGTCAGCGAGGCCGTCAGCGAGGTCGGCGGCTTCTCGGTGACGCTCGGGGCTCGCCGGGCCTACCTGCTCCAGACCGCGGAGAAGGGGCTGCACTGGCTGCGCCTCGTCGCGCACGGCCGCGCGGGGCACGGCTCGCAGGTCAATGCCGACAACGCCGTCACCCGGCTCTGCGCGGCGGCCGCCCGGATCGGCGCCCACCCGTGGCCTCTGGAGATCACACCGACCGTCCAGGCGTTCCTCGACGGCGTCGAGGAGGTCACCGGTGTCCCGCTGCCCGCGGACGACCCGGACGCCCTCGTCCGCACCCTCGGCACGACCGCGAACTTCGTCGGCGCGACGCTGCGGAACACGTCGAACCCGACACTCCTGGACGCCGGCTACAAGCACAACGTCATCCCGGGCACGGCCACCGCGCTCGTCGACTGCCGCTTCCTGCCCGGCCGCGAGGACGAGATGCTGGCGACCGTCCGCGAGCTCGCGGGCACCGGGATCGACGTCGAGACGGTGCACCGCGCCGTTGCCCTCGAGACCCCGTTCGCCGGCTCCCTCGTCGATGCGATGGTCGCCGCTCTGGAGGCCGAGGACCCCGGCGCCGCCGTGCTGCCCTACTGCCTGTCCGGGGGTACCGACAACAAGTCCTTCAGCGACCTCGGGATCACCGGCTACGGGTTCGCCCCGCTGCGGCTGCCCGCGGGGCTGGACTTCGCGGGCATGTTCCACGGCGTCGACGAGCGGGTCCCGCTCGACGCGCTGCGCTTCGGCGTCCGGGTGCTGAACCGCTTCCTCGCGACGTCCTGACCACGGGGCCGTCCCGCCCGGCCGTCCGTCGCGACCGGCCCGTGGTCACGACATCCGCGAGGCACGCCGGCGTCAGGGTCTCAGTCGTCGGCGAGCAGGTGCCTCAGGTACCGCTGCGGGCCTCGAGGAAGCGGCGGTAGTGGGCGACGGGGCCGAGGCAGGCAGCGAACGCCGGCCAGTCGCCCGGGCCGAGCTGCCCACCGTCCACCCGCTCGACACGCCGGACCGGCGGGCCGCCTCCCGAAAAGGCGCTCACGACGTCAGGCGGTCCGGACGACGCGGATGATCTTCCGTCGGAGCCAGACCCGGCGCACGCCGCCCATGTAGAGGCGCACCCGGGCGAGCTCCCAGTGCCCGTACTCGGCGTGCTCGGCGAGCAGTCGGCGCGCGTCGGCGCGCGAGGTGCCGCGCGGCAGGGTCAGAACCCTGTACTCGTAGTCACCGGCGACCGCGGGCAGGTCGCCCGGCGGCGGGGACACCGGGACCGGCGTGTGCTCGCTCATCACTCCAATGTCACCACGAACCGATACCGTCGTGCCATGACGACCGACCCTCGCGCTGCGCTCGACCGCCTCGTCGCAGCGCTCGAGGCACACCTCGGAGCGGCGAGCCGGCGGCACGGCGAGGCCGACCCCGCCGTCGTGGCGGCCTACCAGACCCTCGCCGACGCCTTCGAGACGTACGACGAGGCGCTCTACACCGCCTACGACGAGGTCACCCCCTTCGTCCTCTACGACGACGCAGAGGACGACGCGGACGACGACGAGGACGACGAGGACGACGAGGACGACGACGACGAGGTCGACGACGTCCTCGACGACCTGGACGACGACGACCTCGACGACGAGGAAGACGACGACACGGACGACGACGACACGGACGACGACACCGGCGACGACACCGGCGACGAGGCCGAGGGTGACGTCAACGGCACGGTACGGCTGACCGACGCCG
>DAIOGQ010000447.1:0-2761 GCA_036745175.1 Kineosporiaceae bacterium | reverse complement strand
TAGAGCACCGGGTTGTGGTCCCGGGTGTCGCGGGTTCAAGTCCCGTCACTCACCCTCTCGAGCGCCGCAGGTCAGCGACAGCGCCCGCACGTCGGCGACCTGCGGCGCTCCGGCTCCGTCGGCGCACTCCCCTGCACCGACCGGCGCCCGCCCCCACCCGTAGGCTCCCGCCATGCGCTGGCTGACGTTCGACTGCTTCGGCACGCTGGTGGACTGGCGGCACGGGATCCGCACGGGCGCCGAGCTACTCTTCCCCGGGCGTGGCGAGGAGCTGCTCGCCGGCTTCTCCCGACACGAGCCGGACGTCCAGGCCGAGCGGCCGACGGCGCGCTACCGCGACGTCCTGGCCGAGTCGCTGCGCCGCGCCTGCGCCGACGCCGGCCTCGACCTGCTCACCGACGACGCCGAGGTGCTCGGCGTCGGGCTGCCGTTCTGGCCGGTCTTCGGCGACGTCCGGACGGCGCTCGCCGGCCTGCGCGCGGACGGCTGGAACCTCGCGATCCTCACCAACTGCGACCGCGACCTCATCGCGCAGTCCCAGCGCCGCCTCGTCGTCCCGTTCGACGCCGTCGTGACCGCCGAGGACGTCGGGGCGTACAAGCCGGAGGTCGCGCACTTCCGCCGGTTCGCGGCGTCCTTCGCACCCGGGCCCGGGATGTGGGTGCACGTCGCGCAGAGCTGGTTCCACGACATCCGCACGGCCCGCTCGCTCGACCTGCCGACGGTCTGGGTCAACCGCCACGGGGAGGTCCACGAGGCCGCGGCGATCGGCGTCCACGCGGTCGTGACCGACCTCGCCGGGGTCCGGCCGGCCCTTGCCACGCTCGCGTGACCGCGCTCGCCACGTCCGGGTGTCCGCTGCGTGCCGCCGGCTCGTTCGTCCGACCGCAGGCGGCCGCCGTCCGAACGGCGCGTAACGTCCCGGCGCCTGCGACCGCTGTTCCGTGTGACGCCCTGCTGCCGGCCGACCCCCCGAGCGGTCGGCAGCAGGGCTGATCGATGCCCCCAGACCGCGGTTCAGTCCGCCCGGGGCGGCGGCCTGACGGCGTCGTGCTCCTTGCGGGCCCGGACGGCGGCGGCGAGGTCCCCCGCGTACCAGGCGGCGAGGAACGTGCCGCCCTCGAGCGGCGCGTCCTGCGACCCGGGCCCGGACGTCGGCGCCGCCGCCGGGACCCGCTCGGCGTAGGCCCTCAGGGCGGACGCGAGGTCACCCGCGTACCAGGCTCCGAGGAACTCGGGCACGTACGGGCTGCGGACCGCGGCGGTCGGTGGGGCCGCCGTCTGCGGCGGGGTGTCGTCCGCGGCCGGAGCCGCGCGGTCGTCGGCGGTCATGCCACGTCCTTCGGTGGATGGGTGGTCGGCGGTGCGCCGCCCCAGGCGAGCGCACCCCCGCCCTCGACTCTCGTCCCGCGCGCCCGCACCCGGCCGGGACGAAGGGCACCTCGAGCCGGCGGGGGTGGACAGCCCGACCGCTCTGCCGGACGCTGGACGGGTCGAGCGGCCGGCACCGAGGGCCGTCCGACCTAGGTCCTACGAAGGGTCTGTCTCAGCGCGACAGGGTGGACAGGCGCCGGGCTCCGACCCGGACCCGTGCCGAGGGGGCAATGATGCCGACACCACATCCCGACGGCCGAGCCGACGGCCGAGCCGGCGGCCCGTCGGGGCTCGCCCGGCCGACCGCGGCGTCCACCGACGCGCTCGGCGCCGATCCGCGGAGCAGCAGCACGGCGGTCGTGCAGCCGCCGCACGCCCCGCGGTCGGGGTCGGGGTCCGCCGACGCGTACGTCTACGCGTTCGCCGACGGCAACAAGGACCTCAAGGACCTCCTCGGCGGCAAGGGTGCCAACCTCGCCGAGATGACGAACCTCGGGCTGCCCGTCCCGCCCGGGTTCACGATCACGACGCAGGCGTGCCGGTACTTCCTGCGCCACGACGAGGAGCCGCCCGAGCTCGCGGAGCAGATCGAGAAGCACCTCGCGCACATGGAGACGGCGCTCGGGCGCGGGCTCGGCCAACCCGGCGACCCGCTGCTCGTGTCGGTCCGCTCCGGGGGCAAGTTCTCGATGCCCGGGATGATGGAGACCGTCCTGAACGTCGGTCTCAACGACG
Source organism: Kineosporiaceae bacterium (assembly GCA_036745175.1). Lineage (GTDB taxonomy): Bacteria > Actinomycetota > Actinomycetes > Actinomycetales > Kineosporiaceae > R-H-3. Next base: position 652 of record DAIOGQ010000447.1, on the reverse strand, counting down.
ACTCCGTGCAGGGGCTCGCCGAGCAGTCGCGTGACCCCAGGTTCGCGTGGGACTCCTACCGGCGGCTCGTCCAGATGTTCGGCAAGACGGTCCTCGGCATCGACGGCGCGCACTTCGAGAGCCGTCTCGACGCCGCGAAGGCGAAGCGCGGGTCGACGAACGACCTGTCGCTCGACGCCGACGACCTGCGCACTCTCGTCGCCGAGTACAAGGCCGTCGTCCGGGAGGCGACCGGTCGCGACTTCCCGCAGGACCCGCGCGAGCAGCTGTCGATGGCCGTGCTCGCGGTCTTCCGCTCGTGGAACACCGACCGCGCCCGCCTGTACCGCCGCCAGGAGAAGATCCCCGACGACCTGGGCACCGCCGTCAACGTCATGGCGATGGTGTTCGGCAACCTCGGCGACAACTCCGGCACCGGGGTCGCGTTCACCCGGGACCCGGCGACCGGGCGCACCGGCTCCTACGGCGACTACCTCGAGAAGGCGCAGGGCGAGGACGTCGTCTCCGGCATCCGCAACACCCTGAGCCTGGACGACCTCGCGCGGATCGACCCGGCGTCGCACACCGAGCTGCAGCGGATCATGGGTGTCCTCGAGGCGCACTACAAGGACCTGTGCGACATCGAGTTCACCATCGAGCGCGGCACCCTGTG
>DAIOGQ010000446.1:0-2762 GCA_036745175.1 Kineosporiaceae bacterium | reverse complement strand
TTCTAGTCACCCAGACTATGACACGAGAGTCAAGAGTGTCGTGACAAACGATCTCATGTTCACGTCTGCAGTTGTGTCGTCGTGCCGGACGGCGCCTGCACGAAGGTGAGAGTCGAACCACGGCACGGGCTGCCCCCTCAGACTCCGCAGGCCGGCACCACCAAGGACAGACCTCTGGGCGCAAGGATCGCATCGACGGGAAGTGCCGACCATGGTCCGAACGGGCGGATCATCTGCGCCTGATGGGCGTCCTCAACGCAAGAAACGTCCGTCCAGCCCGGTTGGTGCCGCAATGAGCGCGCGCGACGGCCGGCGGCACCAGGGGGGAGGAGCCTCGTCAGGGAGCCCCGACGCACAGGAACGCGGGCGGGGAGACGATGGCCCGACGCCTCCCCGCCCGCGTTCTGTGTGTGCGCTCACGGGAGGTTTCCGCGGCCAGGTGCGGTCGGTCCCGCGGAGGCACGGGCGCCACTGTAGTCACTCTCGGGCTCACTGAACAGTCGTCCGGCTGTGACAGCCGACTTTCACCCGTGGGCGGGCGGCTGTCGGACGTCAGGCGGAGCCCAGCGGCGCCACCCTGACCACGAGGGCGAGCGGGTCGACCCGGGCCCGCAGGACGCGGGCCTCGCCGGCAGGGTCGCCGTCCAGCTGGACCTGCTGCGGCGTCTCGGCCCGGATCTCGATCTCGCGGCAGCGGAAGTGCTCGACGACGGGATGGCCGTGGCGGCTGCGGGTGAGGACGGCGCCGATCACCGCGGCCCAGCCGACGACCCCGCCGGCCGATACGACGACGACGTCCAGCCAGCCGTCGTCGAGCTTCGCGTCGGGCATCAGCCGCACGCCACCGGTGAGCTCGCCGCAGTTGCCGACGATGACGCTGCGCATGTGGCGGTGGACGGGCTCGCGATCGTCCATCCGCAGCACGACCTTCGTCTTGCGGCCCCGCATGAGCTGCAGGCCGGTGACGACGTAGGCCCACCAGCCGACGCGCTCCTTGAGCCGCGGCCCGACGCTCGCCATGACCTCGGCGTCGAAGCCGAGCCCGGCCATCACGAGGAACGTCTCGGACCGGGGCGCGTGGTCCTCGCCGGAGAGGTCGATCTCCACCCGGCCGACGTCGACCTTGCGCTCGGACCACGACAGCGCCGTCCGCAGCGCGTCACCGAGGTCTGTCACCGCGACGTTCAGGTTGCGGGCCAACAGGTTTCCCGTGCCGGCGGGCAGGAGCGCGAGCGGCACGCCGGTCCCCGCGAGGGTGCTCGCGACCGCTCGCACCGTGCCGTCCCCGCCGTACGCGATGACGACCGCCGCCCCCGCCTCGACCGCCGCCCGGGTCTGGCCGACACCGATGTCCGCCGGGGTCGTCTCGAGCCACATCGGCGGGTCCCAGCCGAGGTCGGCCGACGCCGTCCGCATCCACCGCTGCCGGGCACCGACGTCGTCGACCTTGGTGGGGTTGGCCACGACGGCGGCGAACGGGGGGTGCTCGCCCCCGAGCTCGCCGGACGGCTCGGCGGCCGGGACGCTGAGGGTGCGGTGGCGGCGGGCCGACAGGGTGACGAGCAGCCCGGCCGCGACAGCCAGGACGACGACGAGGACCCCGATCTGCACGGCGCCCGCGGGCGACGACATGTCCCGAACGCTAGCGCGCCGGACCCGTCCGGTTCACCGGGAGTCCGCCCTCGGTGGGCATAGGCTTGCCAACCGTGATCGACCTGCGACTCCTGCGTGAGGATCCGGACACCGTCCGCGCCAGCCAGCGGGCCCGTGGCGACGACGAGGGGCTCGTCGACGCCGTTCTCGCCGCGGACGAACGCCGTCGCTCGACGCTGTCGGAGTACGAGCGGGCCCGGGCCGAGCAGAAGTCCCTCGGCAAGCAGGTCGCGACGGCGACGCCCGAGACCCGGCCGCACCTGCTGACGCGGACGAGGGCGCTCGCCGAGCAGGTCAAGTCGCTCGACGCCGACGCGAGGGCCGCGGACGCCGAGCTCGTCGAGCTCTCGGCGCGGATCGACAACGTCGTGGAGCCGGGTGCCCCGTCGGGCGGCGAGGACGACTACGTCGTCCTGCGCGAGGTGGGCGCGCCGCGCGACTTCGCCGCCGAGGGCTTCACCGCCCGCGACCACGTGGAGCTCGGCGAGCGGCTCGGCGCGATCGACCTCGACCGCGGCGCGAAGGTGTCCGGGGCGCGGTTCTACTTCCTCACCGGGGTCGGTGCCCGGCTCGAGCTCGCCCTGCTCATGTGCGCGGTCGACCAGGCGGTCGCGGCGGGCTTCTCGCCGATGATCACCCCGACCCTCGTCAAGCCGGACGTCATGCGCGGCACCGGTTTCCTCGGCGCGCACTCCGAGGAGATCTACCACCTGCCGGCCGACGACCTGTACCTCGTCGGCACGAGCGAGGTGGCGCTCGCGGGGTACCACGCCGACGAGGTCATGGACCTGTCGGCCGGGCCGCGGCGGTACGCCGGCTGGTCGGCGTGCTACCGGCGGGAGGCCGGCTCGCACGGCAAGGACACCCGCGGCATCATCCGGGTGCACCAGTTCCACAAGGTCGAGATGTTCAGCTACTGCCGCGTCGAGGACGCCCACGACGAGCACCTGCGGCTGCTCGCGTGGGAGGAGGAGATGCTCGCGAAGGTCGAGCTGCCCTACCGCGTCATCGACGTGGCGGCGGGCGACCTGGGCTCGTCCGCGGCTCGCAAGTACGACTGCGAGGCCTGGGTCCCGACCCAGGGCCGCTACCGCGAGGTGACCTCGACG
>DAIOGQ010000445.1:0-2783 GCA_036745175.1 Kineosporiaceae bacterium | reverse complement strand
GCTGTCGGTGATCTCGACGCCGAAGAACGGACGGTCGGCGTCGAGCCGGCCCATGACGAACGGGATGACGTACATGGTCCGGCCGCGCATCGAGCCCTGGTAGAGGGCCGTCATCGTCGCGCGCATGGCGTCCGGGTCCGTCCAGTGGTTCGTCGGGCCGGCGTCCTGCTCCTGCCTCGAGCAGATGAACGTCCGGTCCTCGACCCGCGCGACGTCGCTGGGGTCGCTCGCGCACCAGTAGCTGTCAGGCCTGCCGATCAGCCGCGTGAACGTGCCGCTCGCGACGAGCGCGTCGACGATCGCGGCGTTCTCCGCGTCGCCGCCGTCGACCCAGTGGACGGCGTCGGGTGTGGTGAGTGCGGCGACCTCGGCGACCCAGGCGGCGAGTGCCGGGTGGGTCGTCGGGACGTCGACGGTGGACCTCGTGTCGGTGGTGGTCACGGGGGGCTGCCCTTCCTCGTGCTCGTGCCCGCCGCGCGCGGGCTGCCCGGGGGACCTCCCCGAGCGCCTGGAACCAGTGGCTCGTGGCCTGCGGCCCCATCGTTGGCGGGTACCTCGACCGTAGGGCTACCAAGGGTCCCCTTGCCCATGACCGAGGTCCCAGCAACGCCCTGACCAGCCCCGACGTGCGGTGTGACCTCAATGACCGGGCCGTGACGGCGCTCACAGGGCTCGTGCTGCAGCAGCGCGCGGCGTGCCGTCCCGACGATGCGCCGGTCGGTGGCCCGCCGCGGCACGAGAGGATGGCCGGGTGAACGACGGTCCCGGTGCGCGACGACTGGTGCGGCAGCGGGTGCTGCCCGTCGTCGCGGTGCTCGCCGCGGTCGCAACGGCGGCGGGCGCGGGCTGGGCGGTGGCGGGTCCGCCGACGGCGCCGCGGGTGCTCGCGGCGCCCCGCTGCCCCCAGACGCTCGGCGACGCGCTGCCGCGGACCGGGCCGTCGTCGGTCGACGTCGTACCGTGGGGTCCGGTCACCGGCCGGGTGTGCAGCTACCCGACGCAGGGCCTGCGGACCCCGCAGGAAGCCCTGCTCGCCGGGTCCGTGGTGCTCGACCCGACCGCCTCGGCGCAGGTCGCCGGTCTGCTCCACCCGTTGCCACGACCGGTGGCCGGATGCACGGGTCCGCCGGCGCCGGCAGGTGAGGTCGCCGTCGTTCTGCTGCGCTACCGGCCGGGCGCGACGCCGACGGTCCGCGACGTCCTGCCCGTCGCCGTCTGGACCGCGGCCGGTGACGGCCCGGCCACCTCGCTGTGCCGGGTCGTGACGAACGGGACCGTGACGCTCGCGGTGCCGGACGACGCCAGGCGTCGCCTCGTGGAGCAGGTGCCCTCCCTCGGCGCCGTCCTGCGCGCCTCCTGACCGGGCCTCGGTCGATGTCCTCGGAGCGCCTGCACGGCAACGGGTCGGACGGCCGCCGTCTCAAAGTGAGACGGCCAGAGGGCTCGTGACCTTCATACCCTTCCGGCACAGGTGGTCCCAGGTCACGAGGAGGTGGTCGGCGTGAAGGCCGTCCGGGTGCACGAGTACCACGTCGACCCGTCCATCGACGACATCCCTGAACCGACGCTCCAAGGTCCGCTCGACGTCATCGTCAAGGTGGGAGGCGCCGGGGTCTGCCGCACCGACCTGCACATCCTCGAAGGCCAGTGGGCCGAGGCGATGGGGCCGACGCTCCCCTACGTGATCGGGCACGAGAACGCGGGCTGGGTGCACGAGGTCGGCGCCGGCGTGACGAACGTCGTTCCCGGCGACACGGTGATCCTCCACCCGCAGCCGAGCTGCGGCCTGTGCCGCGCGTGCCGCGCAGGCCGGGACATGCAGTGCAGCAACGCGTTCTTCCCCGGTCTGTCGAACAACGACGGCGGCATGGCCGAGTACCTGCGCACGACGGCGCGGGCCTGCGTCAAGCTCGAGTCGACGACGAACCCCGCGGACGTCGCGGCGCTCGCGGACGCCGGGATCACCGCGTACCACGCGGTGCGCAAGGCGATCCCGCTGCTGTACCCGGGGACGACCGCCGTCGTCCAGGGAGCGGGCGGCCTCGGGCACATCGGGATCCAGTGCCTCGCGGCGCTGACCGCGACCCGGATCGTGGTCGTCGACAAGAACCCCGAGGCCCTCGCGCTGGCCGAGAAGCTCGGGGCCGACGCCACCGTCGTCGCGGACGGCAACGAGGTGGCCGCCGTCCAGGACCTCACCGGCGGCGCCGGGGCGGACGTCGTCCTCGACTTCGTGGCCGAGCAGGGCGCGGAGAACACCGGCTGGGCGATGACGGCGCCGGCGGGCTCGTACTTCGTCATCGGGTACGGCGGCGAGCTGCGGATCCCGACCCTCGACTTCGTCGCCGGGGAGAAGAACGTCATCGGCAACATCGTCGGTACCTACAACGACCTTGCCGAGCTCATGGTGCTCGCACAGGCGGGCAAGGTCACGCTCCACACGGCGCAGTACCCGCTCGCGAACGCTCTCGACGCGCTGCACGACCTCGACGCCGGTCGTGTCCGTGGCCGGGCGATCCTCGTCCCCTGAACCCTCGACCCTGAGATCTCGATCCCTTGCTGCAGACCCCGAACGTCCCTATCTGAAACCCCATGTCGGACGGCGCCTTCCGGGCGCGTCCGCACGACCCGGAGGTCCGGACCATGTATGAGAAGGACGGCGAGAAGTACTTCATCGTCGACTCGCACAGCCACTTCTGGGACGCGAGCCGGGAGAACTGGAAGCCCGGGCGCGAGGAGTACGCGAAGGGCTGGATCGACTGCTTCTACGGCTACCACCAGCT
>DAIOGQ010000444.1:0-2807 GCA_036745175.1 Kineosporiaceae bacterium | reverse complement strand
TCTCCTTCTTCGTCAACGCGGGGGTGCGGTTCGTCGAGGAGATGTGCAAGATGCGAGCCTTCGTCGAGCTCTGGGACGAGGTCACCCGCGAGCGGTACGGCGTGACCGACCCGCGGCAGCGCAGGTTCCGGTACGGCGTCCAGGTCAACTCCCTCGGGCTCACCGAGGCGCAGCCCGAGAACAACGTGCAGCGGATCGTCCTGGAGATGCTCGCCGTCACGCTGTCGAAGGACGCCCGCGCCCGCGCCGTCCAGCTGCCCGCGTGGAACGAGGCCCTCGGCCTGCCGCGGCCGTGGGACCAGCAGTGGTCGCTGCGGATCCAGCAGGTGCTCGCGTTCGAGTCCGACCTCCTGGAGTACGACGACCTGTTCGCCGGCTCGACGGTCGTCGAGTCGGTGACGAGCGAGATCCTCGCCGGCGCGCGGGCCGAGATCGACCGCGTCCAGGCGATGGGCGGTGCGGTGGCCGCGGTCGAGAACGGCTACATGAAGTCGGCGCTCGTGGCGTCCCATGCGCTGCGCCGGCAGCGCGTCGAGGCGGGCGAGGACGTCGTCGTCGGGGTCAACCGGTTCACGACCACCGAGCCGAACCCGCTGACCGCCGACCTGACGACCGCGATCCAGACCGTCGACCGTGGCGTCGAGGCGCACGCCGTCGAGGCCCTCCACGCCTGGCGGGCCACCCGCGACGCGACGCCGGAGGGCCGGGCTGCTGTCGAGGAGGCGCTGCGCCGGCTCGTCGAGGACGCGAAGACGGACGCGAACCTGATGCCGGCCACGCTCGCGTGCGCACGGGCGGGCGTGACGACGGGGGAGTGGGCAGGAGCCCTCCGCGGCGTCTTCGGCGAGTACCGGGCTCCGACCGGGGTCACCGGCGCGGTGCAGCCCGCCGCGGGCCTCGGGACCGCGGGTGCCGCGGTGAGCGAGGCCGCCGACCGGGCCGGCCGCGAGCTCGCCGCCGTCCGGGACGCCGTGCGCCGCACCGGCGCCGACCTCGGCGGCCGGCTGCGCCTGCTCGTCGGCAAGCCGGGGCTCGACGGGCACTCCAACGGCGCCGAGCAGGTCGCCGTCCGGGCTCGCGACGTCGGCTTCGAGGTCGTCTACCAGGGCATCCGGCTGACCCCCGCGCAGATCGTCGCCGCCGCGGTCGCCGAGGACGTGCACTGCGTCGGCCTGTCGATCCTGTCCGGTTCTCACCTCGAGCTCGTGCCCGAGGTGATCGCCGGGATGAAGGCCGCCGGGCTCGACGACGTGCCCCTCGTCGTCGGTGGGATCGTCCCACCGGCCGACGCCGACGTCCTTGTCGCGCAGGGGGTCGCGGCGATCTTCACGCCGAAGGACTACGGCCTGACCCAGATCATGGGCCGGATCGTCGAGCAGATCCGCACTGCCCGCGGTCTGCCCCCGCTCGACGCCTGAGGACGCCCGACCCGGTCCGGGCCCGGCGTCACCAGCCGCGTCGACCCCCGCCCGCGAGCGCCGTGCCGAGGGTGTCGAGGAAGGCCCCCGCGGTGCGGATCATCCGGTCCGCCGCGCCGGGGCCGGCGGCGTCCGCCCACGACACGAGGTCGTGGCGCACCTCGTCGCGGACGGCGTCGAGGTCGACGCAGCGCCGCAGGTACCGGGTGCCTGCGGGCAGGTGCTCCGAGGCACCGGTCAGGGTGCCGGCAGGCGCCGCGAGCGGGGCGACCGCGTGCGCCGTCGCGACGACGACGTAGGCCGCGGCCGCGCACCGGACGTCGTCGGCTGGTACCGACGGCGTCGGTACCAGGCCGGGGCGGGTCGCCGGCGCGTGGTCTCGCAGGTCGGCGGTGAGCAGCGCTCGGACGCCGGTGCACGTCGGGTCGACGGCCGCCACAGGCCATGCGGACGCCGCGGCCCGGCCCACCGGCAACGGGACGGCCGCCCACGCCGTCCCGGCCCGTCGCAGCCACCCGACGTACGCCGCGGGCGACGAGGTCGCCCGGACGTCCGCGAGGTGCGTGGTCACCCGAGACCGGGCGTGCCAGGTGAGGCTGTCGAGGGCGGCGAAGAAGCCGAGCCGCCGCACCTCCGCCCGGACCCGGTGGTCCTCGATCCGGACGTCGTCGTCCTGGGTCATGGTCATGCGCGAGTGATCGGCCGACCGGGTGGCCGGACGTACGGACTGCAGCCGATCTTCACCCGTTCGGCGCAGCGGCCGCCGCGGACCGGGCGCGGCGGTCACGGTGCGCCCGGCTCAGGCGGGTGTCTGCCACGCCGTCGCGAGCCGCTCGACGGCCTCGGTCAGGCGGCCCGCCGACGTCGCGAGGTTGACCCGGACGAAACCGTCGTAGCCGGTGCCGAAGTCCCGTCCCGGGTTGACGCAGACCCTGCCCCGGGCCAGCGCCGCGGCCGCGGGGTCGGGCAGCCGGTACGCCCGGGCGTCGACCCAGGCCAGGTAGGTCGCCTCCATCGGACGCCACACCGCCAGCGGCAGGTGCGTCGCGACGAGCGCGCCGAACAGGTCGCGCTGCGCGGCGAGGTGCTCCAGGACGCCCTCGAGCCAGGCCCCGCCCTCGGTGTACGCCGCGACCGACGCGACGACGCCGAGCGGGGACGTCCCATGGTTGGCGACGTGCGCCACCCCGGTCAGCGCCGTGAGGTCGGCGGCGTTGCCCCCGACGATCTGGGCGCACTTGAGCCCGGGGATGTTCCAGGCCTTCGAGGCGGCGACGACCGTCGTCACGTGGTCGGCAGTGCCCTCGATGCTCGCGTACGGCGTGTGGACGGCGCCGGGCAGGACGAGCGGTGCGTGGATCTCGTCGCTGACGACGCGGGCGCCGTGCC
>DAIOGQ010000443.1:0-2814 GCA_036745175.1 Kineosporiaceae bacterium | reverse complement strand
GCCGTCGTACTGCAGGTAGACCTCGACCCGTTCGCGGTGCCGGCGCAGCAGGTCGACGAGCGCGTCGTCCCGCGCGATCCGGATCCCGTTGGTGTTGAGCAGGATCCGGACGACCGGGCGGGCGACGAGGGCGTCGAGCAGCGCGGGCAGGTCCGGGTGCAGCGTCGGCTCGCCGCCGCTGAGCATGACGACGTCGAGCCGGCCGTTCTCGCGCGCGAGCCGGGTGTCGACGTTCGCGAGGACGTCGGCGACCGGCACCGCGCCGGCGAGGTCCGGCGAGGAGTCGGAGAAGCAGGTCGGGCAACGCAGGTTGCACTCCTCGATGACGTCCTCGAGGAGGATGCACGTGTGCTGGGTCTGCATCTCGCCGAGCCCGCGCAGGTACGCCCCGGGCAGCGGGTCGTAGTTGCCGGCGACGTCCGGGGTGTGCGCCTTCGTCGGCGCCTGCCACTGCTCCAGCCACGCGAGGATCTGCGGGTCCTCGTCGTAGAGCGTGCGCTGGAGGCCGTGCTCGGGGCAGCCGCGCTCGAGCCAGACCCGGCCGTCGCGCTCGGCGAGCCGTCCGGACAGCCGCCGGACGGCGTCGAGCGGCCGGTCGGGGTCCGCCCGGTGGCAGGTCGGGCAGAAGGCGTTGACGTAGCGCAGGACCCGGTCCCCGCGCAGCGGCATCCCGGCGCCGAGGACCACCGTCACGGGCCGGAGCCGTTCGACAGCGCGGCGACGAGGGCGATGCACAGGCCGCCGCCGACGACCAGACCGGCGCCCCAGCCGATGAGCAGCCCGAGCCCGGTCCCGCGCCGGGTCGGGGACCCCGTCGCGACGAGCACGACGCCGACGACGAGCGGGGTGAGGACGCCGACGCCGAGCGCGACCGGGAAGAGCCAGGTCCGGTCGCTGCCGAGGGCCGACGCGATCCCGAGCAGAAGCAGCGGCAGGCCGACGATCCCGACGAGCCCGAGCAGGACGCCGAGCGCCACGAAGGCACCGGCGAACCGACTGGCGGGCGGCGCCGGGGACGTCGTCCCGGGTCCGTACGCCCCGGGCGGCCCGTAGCCGGACGGCGGGCCGTCGCCCGACGGCGGGTCCTGCGGACGGTTCGGGTCCTGCGGACCGTCCGCGTCCTGCGGAGACTGCGTCATGCGGGCATCCCTTCGGGCGCAACGGGTCTGGCACCGGTGGCGAGGCGACGCTCGTCCCGGCGCAGGACGGCCAGGCGCCACCCGAGCAGGGGGGCGAGGGCGAGGAGGAAGAGCTGACCGCGGGTCAGGCCGGCGAGGACCACCTCGTTGTCCCGGACGTGCTCGACGCCGAAGCGGAACACCGCGTACGCCGCGAGGTACGCCGTGAGCAGGGCGCCGGGCCGGTGCAGCCGGCCGCGCAGCCACAGCAGCGCGGCGAACGCGGCGAGGTGGAAGGCGATCTCGTAGCCGAACGACGGGTGCAGGGGCAGCCCGACGGCGCACGACGGGCAGGCCGGGATCGCCGCCGCCTGCTCCGCGGTGAGCGTGACGCCCCACGGCATCGACGTCGGCCGCCCGGGCGGCTCGGTGAGCAGGCACCCGACGCGCCCGACGGCCATCCCGAGCGCGACGGCGGGAGCGAAGACGTCGCCGGTCCGCTCCCGGTACCCGATGAGCCGCTTGCCGACGACGACCCCGGCGTACGCACCGGTGAGGCCGCCGAGCACGCTCTTCGCGCCGAACTGCCAGACCTGCGAGACGCCCAGGTCGAGCACGACGGACGGGTCGCGCAGGAACCCGGCCGCGCGCATCCCGAGCGCGCCGCCGACGAGGCCGCCGGCGACCGCGACGAGCATCCCGTCCCCCCACATCCCGCGTCGTCTGGACTCGAGGACGACGACGAGGGCAGCCACGGCGACCCCGAGCCCCACGAAGAACGCGTGCGTGCCGACGGTGAGGCCGATCGCCTCGAACCGCAGGAGCACCGGATGCATGGCCGTCACCCTACGGTCCGGCCGGCGGCCGACCCCGGGTATGCGTACTCAGCGCGTCCCGGGCAGCGGCAGGGCCTCGACGTCCTGCCCCGCGGCGGCACCACCCGGCGGGACGACGCCCACGACGTCCGCCGACGCGAGCCCGCGCAGCATGCCCGGACCGGCGAACAGGGCCGGCCGGCCGGCGCGCAGCGGGACGAGCCGCGTCGCCTCGGCGCCCGCGTCGACGGCCTCGGCGAGCCGCACGGTGCGCGGCGGCTCGGGCGGCAGCCCGTGCAGCGCCCGGACGACGGGGGCGAGCAGCGTGAGCAGTCCGGACACCGCCGCGAGCGGGTTGCCGGGCAGCCCGACGAGCGGGCGGCCGTCAGCGAGGACGGCCAGGAGCATGGGGTGACCGGGCCGGACCGCGACACCGTCGACGGCGAGCCGGGCCCCGGCCGCCGCGAGCACGCCGTGCAGGTGGTCGACCGGACCCCGGGCCGTCGACCCGGTCGTCACGACGAGGTCGCCCGTGCACGAGCGCAGACCGAGCGCGAGCGCCTCGGCGGAGTCGGCGACGTGCCGGCGCGAGGTGACGGCGAGCCCGAGCGCGGGCAGCCACGCCGACAGCAGCGGGCCGAGCGCGTCGCGCAGCCGGCCGTCCCGGGCCGGGCCGGAGCCGAGCAGCTCGTCACCGAGCACGAGGACGTCGGCGCCGGCCCGTCGCACCTCGACGGCGTCGTGGCCGGCGGCGGCGAGCAGGCCGACGGCGGCCGGCGACATCGGCGTCCCGGCCGCGAGGACCACGTCACCGGCCCGGCACTCGCCGCCCGCGGGACGGACGTCGCGGCCGAGCTGGTCGCCGTCCGTGCCGCCGTCCG
>DAIOGQ010000442.1:0-2837 GCA_036745175.1 Kineosporiaceae bacterium | reverse complement strand
TCTCCCACCGGGCCGACGAGGCCGAGTCGGGAAGGATGACGCCGACCTTGCCCGCGGCCGCGGCCGCGGTGCTCGACGAGCCACCGCCGGTGGTCCCCGCACCGCTCGAGCTCCCGCCGCAGGCGGACAGGGCGAGTGCCCCGGCCGCGCCGATGGCGAACAGACCAACAAAACCCTTGCGCATGCTCCGGTCCTTCCTGGGGCGTCGGCGCCCCAGCTCGAGGGTCCGCGTCCGCGGGCCCCTGGAAATCGTTCCGCGGCCCCTCCCAGCGGGTCGCGGAAACATCACGCCGGGACCGGTCGCGCACCCCTCGGACGACAGCCGTCCGCGGGTCCCTCGAGGTCCCAGATATGTTGTCGGCCGCAACATATTCCCCGAAGGGCCACCGCGGAAGAGCTTTCCGCCGAAGCAGTGGTCACCGCTTCGTAACGATTACGACTCACGCCCGTGACCTGCAGGACCATCGGTTCCGGGCCGGGCCGCGCCCCGCCGGTTCAGCGGCCGGCGAGCTGCCGGAGCACGTACTGCAGGATGCCGCCGTTGCGGTAGTACTCCGCCTCGCCGGGGGTGTCGATCCGCAGGACGGCGTCGAACTGCGTCGTCGTGCCCTCCTGCGAGGTCGCCGTCACGCTGAGCGTGCGCGGCGTCGTCCCGGCGTTCAGCGCCTCGACCCCGGCGACGGCGAACGTCTCGGCGCCGGTGAGCCCGAGGCTGTCCGCCGACTGGCCCGTCGGGAACTGCAGCGGCAGGACGCCCATCCCGATGAGGTTGGACCGGTGGATGCGCTCGTAGGACTCGGCGACGACGGCCCGGACGCCGAGCAGCGCCGTCCCTTTGGCCGCCCAGTCCCGGCTCGAGCCGGAGCCGTACTCCTTGCCCGCCAGGATGACGAGCGGCACACCCGCCGCCGCGTACGACCGCGAGGCGTCGTAGATCGTGGTCTGCTCGCCGCCGGCGAGCCAGTCCCGGGTGAAGCCGCCCTCGACGCCGTCCAGGAGCCGGTTGCGCAGCCGGATGTTCGCGAACGTGCCGCGGATCATCACCTCGTGGTTGCCGCGCCGCGAGCCGTAGGAGTTGAAGTCCTTGCGCTCCACGCCGTGCTCGGACAGGTAGCGTCCAGCGGGGCTGTCGCCCTTGATCGAGCCCGCGGGGCTGATGTGGTCGGTCGTCACCGAGTCGCCCAGCAGCGCGAGCACCCGGGCGCCGGCGATGTCCGTCACCGGGGCCGGTCGTGCGCCCATGCCGTCGAAGTACGGCGGCTTGCGGACGTACGTCGAGGCCGGGTCCCAGGCGAAGGTGTCCCCGGTCGGCGTCGGGAGCGCGCGCCAGCGGTCGTCACCGGCGAAGACGTCGGCGTAGTCGTGGGTGAACATCGACTGGGTGATCGAGGAGGCGATCGTGGACTCGACGTCCGTGGCCTTCGGCCAGACGTCGCGCAGGTACACCGGCTCGCCGTCGGGGGTCAGCCCGAGCGGGTCGGTCTCGACGTCGAAGTCCATCGTCCCGGCGAGGGCGTAGGCGATGACGAGCGGCGGCGAGGCGAGGTAGTTCATCTTGACGTCGGGGTTGATCCGGCCCTCGAAGTTGCGGTTGCCGGACAGCACCGAGACGACGGCGAGGTCGTTCTCCTGGACCGCGGCCGAGACCTCCGCGGGCAGCGGGCCGGAGTTGCCGATGCAGGTGGTGCAGCCGTACCCGACGACGTGGAAGCCGAGCTTCTCCAGGTACGGGACGAGCCCGGCCTTCTCGTAGTAGTCCATGACGACCTTGCTGCCGGGGGCGAGCGAGGTCTTGACCCACGGCTTGACCGTCAGGCCCTTCTCGACGGCGTTCTTCGCCAGGAGCCCGGCCGCGAGCATGACCGACGGGTTCGAGGTGTTCGTGCACGACGTGATCGACGCGATGACGACCGCGCCGTGGTCGATCTCGGTCTGCCGGCCGTCGCCGAGCCTCACCGGGACCGTGCGGCGGGCCCGGCCGCCGGGCGCGGCATGCCCGGGGGTGGCCGGGTCGCCGAGCGTGGCGCCGTCGGCGTCGGCGCTGCCGACCGCGGGCGAGTCGCTCGCGGGGAACGACTCGTCCGACGCGACGTCCGCGGGCTCGGACAGCCCTGGCCCGGCGTAGTCGACGAGCGCCGACCGGAACGCCTGCTTGGCGTCGGAGAGCGCCACCCGGTCCTGGGGCCGCTTCGGGCCCGCGATGCTCGGGACGACGGTCGCCAGGTCGAGCTCGAGGTACTCGGAGTAGACCACCTCGTGGCCGGGGTCGTGCCACAGGCCCTGCTCCTTGGCGTAGGCCTCGACGAGGGCCAGCCGGTCGGCGGACCGGCCGGTGAGCCTCAGGTACTCGATCGTCACGTCGTCGATCGGGAAGATCGCGCACGTCGAGCCGAACTCCGGGCTCATGTTGCCGATCGTGGCGCGGTTGGCGAGCGGGACCGCCGCGACGCCCTCGCCGTAGAACTCGACGAACTTGCCGACGACACCGTGCCGGCGCAGCATCTGCGTGATCGTCAGGACGACGTCGGTGGCTGTCGCGCCGGCCGGGATCTCGCCGGTGAGGCGGAAGCCGACGACCCGCGGGATGAGCATCGAGACCGGCTGGCCGAGCATGGCCGCCTCGGCCTCGATGCCGCCGACGCCCCAGCCGAGGACGCCGAGGCCGTTGACCATCGTCGTGTGCGAGTCGGTCCCGACGCACGTGTCGGGGTAGGCGCGCACAACCGTGCCGCGCGAGCCGTCGGTGCCGTCGGTCGTCTCCCGGGTCATCACGACCCGCGCGAGGTACTCGATGTTGACCTGGTGGACGATGCCGGTGCCGGGCGGGACGACCTTGA
>DAIOGQ010000441.1:0-2850 GCA_036745175.1 Kineosporiaceae bacterium | reverse complement strand
CGCCGTCCGGATCGCGATCGCGAAGTCCATGTCGCCCGCGACGTCGAGATACCCGACGACACCGCCGTACAGGCCGCGGCGGACCGGCTCGAGCTCGTCGATGATCTCCATCGCGCGTGGCTTCGGCGCCCCCGAGAGCGTCCCGGCGGGAAAGGTCGCCTGGAGCACGTCGTACGCCGTCCGGCCGGGCGAGAGGTCACCCTCGACGGTCGAGACGAGGTGCATGACATGGCTGTACCGCTCGACCTCCATGAAGTCGACCACCTCGACCGACCCGGCGACGCAGACCCGGCCGAGGTCGTTGCGCGACAGGTCCACGAGCATGAGGTGCTCGGCGCGCTCCTTGGCGTCGACGAGCAGCTCCTCGGCCAGCGCCGCGTCCTCGGCGACGGTTGTCCCGCGGGGTCGGGTGCCCGCGATCGGATGGGTGATGACGCGTCCGTCGCGGACCTTGACGAGCGCCTCGGGGCTGGACCCGACGACATCGAGCAGGCGACCGGCGGGGTCCGTCGTCCGGTAGAGGTACATGTAGGGGCTCGGGTTCGACGCCCGCAGCACCCGGTAGACGTCGAGCGCGTCGGCGGGGCAGTCGAGGTCGAAGCGCTGGGCGAGGACGACCTGGAAGACCTCGCCGTCCCGGATCGCCGCCTTGCCCTCGCGCACGGCGCTGATGTACTCCTCGCGGGTGCTGCGGCCCTGGACGCCGTCGACGGCGTGCCCGGCCGCCACCCTGCCGTGCACGGCGACGGTGCTCGCTGCCGGCCGGGAGAGCCGCTGCGTCATCGCGTCGAGCCGCGCGACGGCGTCCGCCCAGGCCTCGTCGACCCGCTCGTCGGTGGCGTCGTAGTTCACCGCGTTCGCGACGAGCAGCAGCGTGCCGTCGCTGTGGTCGAGGACGGCGAGATCGGTCGCCAGGCTCATCGACAGCTCGGGGACGCCGAGCTCGTCGACGGTGGTGTCGGGCAGCCGCTCCCAGCGGCGGACGACGTCCCAGGACAGGAACCCGACCATCCCGCCGGTGAGCGGCGGCAGCCCGGGCAGCCGGGGCGCGGACAGCGCGGCGACGGTGTCCCGCAGCGCGACGAGCGGGTCACCGTCCGTCGGGACACCCACCGGCGGCGCGCCGAGCCAGTGCGCCCGGCCGTCGAGCGCCGTCAGGGTCGCCCGGCTGGCCGCACCCACGATCGACCAGCGGGCCCACATGCCGTGCTCGGCGGACTCGAGGAGGAAGCTGCCCGGCCGGTCGTCGGACAGCTTGCGGTAGACACCGATCGGCGTCTCGCCGTCGGCGAGGAACCGCCGCACGACGGGGATGACGCGGCGGTCGCGGGCGAGGACGCGGAAGGTCTCCAGGCTCGGCCACGAGCTGCCCAGGGCGAGGTCGGGCACCTCGTGCGGCGCGGGCCCGGTGACGGCATCGGCGACGGCCTCGGTGACGGCGTCCGGCGGCGTGCTCACGAGGCGGCTCCTTCCGTGACTGCGAGGGCGCCGGCGTCGAAGCAGGTCCTGTCCCCCGTGTGGCAGGCGGAACCGACCTGGTCGACGCTCACCAGGAGCGCGTCGCCGTCGCAGTCGACCGCGACGGCCCGCACGTGCTGGGTGTGCCCGGACGTGTCGCCCTTGCGCCAGTACTCCGAGCGCGACCGGCTCCAGAACGTCACCCGGCCGGTGGTCAGCGTCCTGTGCAGCGCCTCGTCGTCCATCCAACCGACCATGAGGACCTCACGGGTGTCGTGCTGCTGGACGACGGCGCACACGAGCCCGTCGGCGTCACGCCTGAGCCGCCCGGCGACGGCCGGGTCGAGCGCGGAGTCGGTCACACGGGGCACCGGGCCATCCTCCCGCACGCCGGGCCCCCGTCGTCGACGCACCCGACCCCGCCTCGGCTCCCGGTGATCTCCGTCGCACAGCGGATCTACCCCATTTCGCGGGCGGTTCCTCTGCGTCACGGTGATCTTGGGTGTCAGGCGGCGCGCTGCTGCGCCGTCCAGCTCGCGTGCAGGCGCTGGTAGACCACGCACCGCGTGAGCAGCTCGGTGTGCGGCCCGACGTCGACGATCTCGCCGGCGTCGACGACGACCACGACGTCCGCAGCCTCCGCGGTGCTGAGCCGGTGCGCGATGGCGACCGACGTCCGGCCCTGGGTCACCCCGTCGAGGGCGCGCTGCAGCCGGACCTCGGTCGCGGGGTCCACGGCGGACGTCGCCTCGTCGAGGACGAGGAGGTCGGGGTCGGCGAGGTAGGCCCGCGCGAGGGCGACGAGCTGGCGCTCCCCCGCGGACAGCGACTCGCCCCGCTGGCCTACCTCGGTCGCGATGCCGTGCGGCAGCGACTGCGCCCAGTCGAGCAGCCCGAGCTCGGTCAGCGCCAGCCGGACCGCGTCGTCGCCGGTCCCGGGCCGGCCCCAGGCGATGTTCGCCGCGAGCGTGTCGTCGAGCAGGAAGCCCTCCTGCGGCACGAGGACGACCCGCTCGCGCAGCGACGCGAACCGGATCTCGCGCAGGTCGACGCCGTCGAGCAGCACCCGGCCACGCTGCGGGTCGGCGAGCCGCGTGAGCAGCTTGGCGAGCGTCGTCTTGCCCGAGCCGGTCTCCCCGACGACGGCCACCCGGGCCCGTGGCGGCAGCTCCAGGTCGATGCCGCGAAGGACCGGCTCGCCGCCCGGGTAGGAGAACCAGACGCCCTCGAACCGGCACGCGATCGGACCGCGCGGCAGCGCCCGCCCGCCCGCCCCCGGGTCGGCGACGTCGGCCGGCGTCTCGAGGACCGCGAGCACCCGGCGCCAGCCCGCGACCGCGTTCTGCAGCTCGTTGAGCACCTCGGTGCCCATCTGCACGGGCCCGGTGAAGA
>DAIOGQ010000440.1:0-2873 GCA_036745175.1 Kineosporiaceae bacterium | reverse complement strand
GCTCGTCGTCCGCCGCGAAGCCCGCGCTCCTGCGCACCTCCGGCGTCGTTGCCCAGCGGACGTCCCCGCTCTCGCCCCTCACGCCGTCCGAGCCGTCGGGCGACTGGTTCCCCGCCGACCTGCTCGTCGACCGGCTTCCCGTCGACCCGCGCCCCGTCGACCCGCGCCCCGTCGACCGGCTTCCCGTCGACCCGCGCCCCGTCGACCGGCTCCCCGCCGTGCCGGCAGCGGCGCCAGTGGCGCCGGACCGGCGACCGCTCACGAAGGCCGTTGCCCCCTCACCGATGACCCGGGCAGCGCTGCGCGCCGCCCAGGGGCCGCTCACGAGCCGGGCGAGCCGCCGGGCCGCGGAGCGGGCGTCGGCCAAGCCGGCCCTGACCATCCCGCAGGTCGGGATCGCGAGCGCCCTCGGGCTCGCCACGATCGCCGCGCCGCTGACCGGGGCGCTCGCGGTCCCCGCGCCGAAGGCGGTGGTCGAGGCGCTGCCCGCCGCCGCCGCGGCCCAGCCGGCGCTCGCCTTCCCGCGGGTCGATGCGGTCCGGCCGAACGCCGTCGAGGACGCCAAGCTCGTCGGCGGCGCCGACGAGTCGTCCGCGGTGCCGAGAACGCTCGCCGCGCCTCGCAGCATCATCGTCACGCGGGCCTCGCGCAACTCCCGCGAGCGGTCCGTCCTGCCGGGCTGCACCGGGGTCGTCCCCGCCGGTGCGGACTGGGCCAACGGCCAGATCCCCGACCAGGACCTCTGCACGCTCTGGGAGCCCAAGCACAGCCTGCGTGCGGACGCGGCGGTCGCGATCGCGAAGCTCAACGTCGCGTACACGAAGCGGTTCGGCAAGGCCATCTGCCTCACGGACACCTACCGCAGCCTGTCCGACCAGCGCCGGCTCAGGGCCCTCAAGCCCGGCCTCGCCGCTGTGGCCGGGACGAGCCAGCACGGCTGGGGTCTGGCCGTCGACCTCTGCGGCGGCGTCGACAACTACGGCAGCACGGCGTACCGATGGCTGAGCGCGAACGCGCCGGCGTACGGCTGGGACAACCCCGACTGGGCGCTGCCGGGCGGGAGCGGCCCGACAGAGCCGTGGCACTGGGAATACCTCCCGGGCGAGAAGGTCGGCCCCGGCTCCGACTGAGCCGCTCGCCGGCACTGACCGCATCACCCGCACCACCCGAGTCGCACGCGCCCCGTCTGCTGCACGGTCGCTCAGTGGCCGCGGAACGCCTCCTCGAGCCACCACGACCCGCGGTCCGACGCGACCCGGGCGTGGACGAGCAGCGGGCGTCCCCGGTCTCCGGCGACCCAGCGCCTGACCCCCGCCACGTCGGCGGCGGCGCGCACGGTCACGGTGTCGAACCCGTAGCCCGCGCCGACGGCGGCGATGTCGGTCTCGGGGAACGTCACCGTGTCGAGCGGCTCGCCGGCGGTGAAGTGATGCACCTCGGCCCCGTACGCGGCGTCGTCGTAGACCACGACGACGAAGGGCAGGCCGAGCCGCCGGACGGTGTCGAGGTCGGCGGCGGCCATCAGCGCACCGCCGTCGCCGAGCGCGGCGACCGTGAGCCGGTCGGGCCGGGCGACCGCGGCGCCGATCCCGCTCGCGAGCCCGAGCCCGACCGACTGGAACGCCTGGGTGAAGACGAAGCCCTGCTCGTCGGGGACCGACAGGTACATGCTCGGGTAGCCCATGAAGTTGCCCGAGTCGACGGCGACCGTGCGCTCTCGCGGCAGGACGTCGTCGAGGAGCGCGGTGACGGTGCGTGGGTCGACGCGGCCGGCCGCCTCGTCGCTCCAGTCGTCGTAGGGAACGCTGCGCCAGCCGACCTCGGCGGCGATCCGGGCCGCGAGCCCCGGCGTCCGCCACGCCGAGTGGGTGCCGGCGGCCGAACCGGTCGCGTGCTCGGCCAGCGCAGCCGTCGCGGCCGCGGCGGTCAGGCCCGCGTCGCCGACGACGCCGAGGTCGACCGGTCGTGAGCGGCCGATCCCGTCGACCTCGACGTCGACCTGGACGACGCCGGCGGCCGGCCCGATGAGCCGGCCGTGCCGCGTCGTCCACATCGACAGCGAGCAACCCACCGCGACGACGACGTCGGCATCGGCGATGAGCCCGGCCGCGAGCGGCGAGGAGAAGCCGCCCGAGACGTCGAGCGACCACGGATGGCCGGTGAAGAGCCCGCGGGCGGCGGCGGACGTCGCGAGGAGCGCCCCCGCGGCGTCGGCGAGCGCCGCGACCCGCGGTCCGGCGTCGCGGGCGCCGCGGCCGGCGACGACGAGCGGGCGGCGGGCCCCGGCGAGAAGCCGCGCCAGCGCCTCGACGTCCGCCTGTGCCGGTGCGGGCGGCGCGGGCCGCGCAGGGGCGACGAGGCCGTCGAGCCGCGCGACGACCTCGGCCGGCGCCGGCGCTGCCTGGACGTCGAGCGGCAGGTTGAGCAGCACGGTGCGTCGCTGGTCCCGGGCCAGCGTGTAGGCCACGACCGCCTCGTCGAGACAGGACGCAGCCGACGTGACCCGCAGGCTGCGGGCGCCGACGGCCCGGGCGAGCGCAGCCTGGTCGACGAAGAAGTTCGAGCCCGGCAGGGTCGCCTCGGCGGCGAGCACGAGCATCGGCGTCCTGCTCTTGGCCGCCTCCGCGATGCCCGTCATCGCGTTCGTCAGCCCGCATCCCTGATGCACGGTGAGTGCTGCGACGGTGCCGCTCGTGCGCGCGTAGGCGTCGGCCATCGTCGCGGCCCCGCCCTCGTGCCGGGCCGCGAGGTAGCCGACGCCGGCGGCCACGAGGGCGTTCGTCACGTGGAAGTTGCCGCTCCCGACCACGCCGAAGGCCTGCCGGACGCCGAGCCGGGCGAGCGCCGTCCCGACGACCTCGGCGACGATCACG
>DAIOGQ010000439.1:0-2876 GCA_036745175.1 Kineosporiaceae bacterium | reverse complement strand
GACCGGCCGCCGAGGTGGAGCAGCTCGAGCACCTCGTCGAAGCTCGCCGAGTCGCTCGCCTCGGGTGTGCAGATCGGGAAGAGCCGGTCGAGGTCCCCGAGAACGACGTCGCTGACGAGCTGGCTCTCCCGGGCGCGCATCCAGTTCCGGTTGCCCTTGACCGTGTTGATCTCACCGTTGTGCGCGATGAGCCGGAAGGGGTGTGCGAGCGGCCACGACGGGAACGTGTTCGTCGAGAACCGGGAGTGGACGATCGCCAGCTCGGTGGCGAACCGGCGGTCGGACAGGTCCGGGAAGAACAGCTCGAGCTGGCCGGTCGTCAGCATGCCCTTGTAGACGAGCGTGCGCGCCGACAGCGAGGGGAAGTAGACGCCCGCCTCGTGCTCGGCGCGCTTGCGCAGGCAGAAGGCCATCCGCTCCAGGGCCATGCCGACGACGCGGCCGCGGGCGGACGCGACGAAGACCTGGCGGAAGCGCGGTTGGCAGGCGCGGGCGGTCGCGCCCACGAGGCCGCCGACCGTCGGCACCTCGCGCCAGCCGAGGACCGTCAGCCCCTCGAGCGCGGCGATCTCCTCGAACCGGGAGACCGCGACGCGCTCGTCCTCGTCGTCGTCCGGCAGGAAGGCGATCCCGACGGCGTACGAGCCCTGCGGCGGCAGGTCGAAGTCGACGACGCCGCGCAGGAACGCGTGCGGCACCTGGGTGAGGATGCCGGCGCCGTCGCCGGTGTCCGCCTCGGCGCCGACCGCCCCGCGGTGCTCGAGGTTGCGCAGCGCGGTGAGGGCCTTCTCCAGGATGTCGTGGCCGGGCTCACCGCGCAGCGTCGCGACGAACGCGACGCCGCAGGCGTCGTGCTCGTGGGCCCCGTCGTACAGGCCGGTCGCGTCGGGCTGGGCGGAGAACCGGCGAAAGGGCGTCAGCATGCGGTCCACCTCGTCGTCGGTCGTGCGGACGGGTCGCGCCGGGGACCGGGTCCGTCGGCTCAGGTTCGGTGCGGCAGCGGCGGCCGGCGGTGCGCGTGCACCCTGGGGTGAGGGTGGAGCACGACTGCACCGGAGCGGCCGGTCGTGACACCGGCCGGCGGGGAGGGTTCGTGGCCCGTGCCCGCAGATCGGCGTCGCCGACCCGCGTGGGACGTCCATGGCCCTCGTGGAGTGGTGACACTGTAACGGGTGACGGAACGTCTCCGTAACATGCCGCGCGCCGGTCACCGGGCCGGTTGCGCCACGTGGACCTCCGGGTCGGGACGGCACGTCACGACCGGCGGCGCCTCGTGACGGACCGCGGCGCGCCCGGCCGCTCAGCGCCGCTCCGGACCGGTCCTCTCGGCCTTCGCGCCGCCCGTCTCCTGCGCCGGCACGTCCGGCTGGTCGCGCGCGTCGTCGTCCGCGTCGTCGTCGTCCGCGTCGCCGACCGGCGCGCTGTCCGCGTCACCCGTCTCCGTGCCGGCCTTCGCGTCCTCGGCCTTCGCGTCCTCGCCCTTCGCGTCCTCGCCCTTCGCGTCCTCGCCCTTCGCGTCGTCGCCCTTCGCGTCGTCGCCCTTCGCGTCGTCCGGACCCGGCGTCGGCCGCCGGACGACCCGGTCCCGGCCCGGATGCCGCCGGGTGGCGAGGACGAAGGCCACGACGGCGACCAGCAGGACGACGATGCTCGTCCAGATGTTGAGCCGCAGGCCGAGGATCTTGTTCGCGGAGTCGATCCGCAGCGCCTCGATCCACAGCCGGCCGCTGCTGTAGACGGCGATGTACAGCGCGAAGACCCGGCCGTGGCCGAGCGTGAACCGCCGGTCGGCCCACAGCAGGACCGCGACCCCGACCGCGCTCCACACCGCCTCGTAGAGGAACGTCGGGTGGTAGGTGCCGAGGACGACCGCCGCACCGTCCGGCCCACGGACCGCCTCGCCCGCCGACTGGTCCCACTCGTAGATCCGCAGCCCCCACGGCAGGTCGGTCGCCCGACCGTAGAGCTCGTTGTTGAACCAGTTGCCCCAGCGACCGATCGACTGCGCCGCGAGGATGCCGGGCGCGAGTGCGTCGGCGAGCGGCGGCATGAGGACGCCGCGGCGCCGGGCGCCGATGTAGGCGCCGACGGCACCGAGGGCGACGGCCCCCCAGATCCCGAGGCCGCCCTCCCAGATGTAGAGCGCCCGGACGGGCTCGCCGTCCGCGCCGAAGTACGGCTGCCAGCTCGTCGCGACGTGGTACACGCGGCCGCCGACGATGCCGAACGGCACGGCCCAGGCGGCGATGTCGAGGACCACGCCGGGCTCACCGCCACGGGCGACGTAGCGTCGCTCCCCCATCCGGACCGCGACGACGATGCCGATGATGATGCACAGCGCGTAGGCGCGCAGCGGGAACGGCCCCAGATGCCAGACGCCCTGCGTCGGGCTCGGCAGGACGGCCTGCAGCGCCGTGGCGGCGAGCGGCCCGGTCACGCGGAGCGGCCCTCGCGCACCCCGGCGGCGAGGTCGGCGGCGAGCGCCCGGACCGCCTCGACCCCGGCGTCCGGGGTGGCCGCCCCCGCGAGCACCTTGACGAACGCCGAGCCGACGATCACGCCGTCGGCGAAGGCGGCGACCTGCGCCGCCTGCGCCCGGGAGGAGACCCCGAGCCCGACGCACACGGGCAGGTCGGTCACCGCGCGGGTGCGCGCGACGAGGACCTGCGCGGCGTCAGCCACGCTCGACCGCACGCCGGTGACGCCCATCGTCGAGGCCGCGTACACGAATCCGCGGCACGCCCGGGCCGTGGCCGCGAGCCGCTCGGGCGTCGACGATGGCGCGACGAGGAAGATCCGGTCGAGATCGTGCTTGTCGGCAGCGGCGAGCCACTCGTCGGCCTCGTCGGGGATGAGGTCGGGGGTGATGAGCCCGG
>DAIOGQ010000438.1:0-2878 GCA_036745175.1 Kineosporiaceae bacterium | reverse complement strand
AACATCGGCCTCGAGGGGATGATGATCCTCGGCACGTTCGGGGCCGGCTGGATCGGCTGGCAGCACGGACCGTGGGCCGGCCTGCTCACCGCGGTGACGTTCGGTGCGCTCGGCGGGCTCGTGCACGCCCTCGCGACGGTGACGTTCGGCGTCGACCAGATCGTCTCCGGCGTCGCGATCAACATCCTGGGCCTGGGGGCGACGAAGTTCTTCGCTTCGATCTTCCTCGACGGCACCCCAGGCGGCGGTGCGACCCAGTCGCCGAAGATCGACCCGATCGGCACGCTGCGCAACGGGTGGCTCGGCGACCCGCTCAAGGCGGTCGAGGACACCGGCTGGTTCCTCGTCGGCGACCTGGCGGGCATCCTTCGCGGGCTGACGACCCAGCTGTCGTTCGTGACGATCATCGCGCTGCTGCTCATGCTCGGCACCTACGTCGTGCTGTGGCGGACGGCGTTCGGCCTGCGGCTGCGGTCCTGCGGCGAGGACCCGTACGCGGCCGAGTCGCTCGGTGTCAACGTCTACCTCTACAAGTACGTCGCGGTCGTCATGTCCGGCGCGCTCTCCGGCTACGGAGGCGCGTTCCTGGCGATCGTCGCCGGCAGCGTGTACCGCGAGGGCCAGACGGCGGGTCGCGGCTACATCGGCCTCGCGGCGATGATCTTCGGCAACTGGCGGCCCGGCGGCCTGCTCGCCGGTGCGGGACTGTTCGGCTACACCGACGCCCTGCAGCTGCGCAGCGCCGAGGCGGTCCACGCGCTCCTGCTCCTCGTGGCCGTCGTGCTCGCCGTCGTCGCGGTCTTCTCGCTCGTGCGGCGCCGGTACGTCGTCGGCGGGCTCGCGCTCGTCGCGGGCGCCGGGTTCGCGTGGTGGTACCTGGCGACGGACTCCGTGCCGCAGCAGGTCACGACGGCGACCCCCTACGTGACGACCCTGCTCGTGCTCGCGCTGGCGTCCCAACGCCTGCGGATGCCCACCGCCGACGGCCTCGTGTACCGACGGGGCACGGCGAAGTAGCCGCACCGTCGCCGCGGCGTCCGGACGGCGCCGTGCGCTAGGTTCGCACCCGTCCAGGGACGGTCGGGGACGGGAGCGGCATGGCTTCGGGGGAGGCGCGCACCTCGCGGGTGCTCCTCACCGTCGCCGACGGGCGCGGGACCCGGCGCGACGTCGACGTGCTCCTCGACGCCGACGTCGACGGCCCGCTCGCCGGCGCCCTTCCGGTGCTCGTCGCGGCGCTCGGCGAGCACGTCCACCCGAGCTTCGTCGGGCATGTCCCGGTCTGGGTCGACGGGTCGCCCGCCGACCCCGTGGCGTCCCTGCGCCGCAACGGGATCGCGCCCGGCGCCGTCGTCGCGCTGCACGGCCCGGTGGGACCCGGCGGCGCGTCCGGCGTGACCGGCCCGGCCGTCGGCGGACCGGCGGGCGGTGTCGCCGAGGTCCGGGTCGTCGCGGGACCGGCGCGGGCCGGGTGCACCGGCTGCCGCTCGGTCGCACCGACGCCGGGTGCGGTGCCCGCGACTTCTCGCTGCCCGACGTCCTGCTCCCCGCCGACGCGCTCACCCTCACGGTCACACCGGACGGCGTCGTCACCGTCGAGGCCCGCGGCGTCGAGGCGGTCCTCGACGGTGTCGCGCTCACGACACCCGCGGCGTGGCCGCCGGGTGCCTACCTCGCCGTCGGGGACAGCGTCCTCGCGTGCAGCGCAGGGCCCGTCCCCGCGCTCGAGGTCCGCCCCGCAGACGACCACCCCGGTGGCGACGTCAACCGGCCGCCCCGGTTGCTGCCGCCCGCCCGCGAGGACCGGTTCACGCTGCCGGTCGAGCCGACGGAGCCGACGGTCCGCAGCATCCCGTGGCTCGCCGTGCTCGCCCCGCTGGCCGTCGCCGTCCCGATGGCGTTCCTCTTCCAGCCGTACTTCCTCCTGTTCGCCGCGATGTCCCCGCTGATGGCGATCGCGAACTGGTACTCGCAGCGGCGTGGCGGCCGCGCGAGCTACCGGGCCGACCTCGCGACGTGGCGCGCGGGGACGCGCGGGTCAGGGCCCGCGTCGAGACGGCGCTGCGGGCGGAGCGGGACGCGCAGCGGGTCGTGCTGCCCGACCCCGCGCTCGCCCTGCTCACCGCGCTCGGCCCGGGCAGCCG
The DNA here is from genome assembly GCA_036745175.1 of Kineosporiaceae bacterium. Classification (GTDB taxonomy): domain Bacteria; phylum Actinomycetota; class Actinomycetes; order Actinomycetales; family Kineosporiaceae; genus R-H-3. The sequence continues at coordinate 734 of DAIOGQ010000438.1, read as the reverse complement.
GCTGTGGGAGCGGCGCCGGCGGGACGACGACCATCTGCGGCTGCGGGTGGGCCTGGCGACCCGACCGGCGGCGGTCGCCGTCGACGACGGTGAGCCGCGGGCGCTCGAGGCCGTGCCGGTGGCGCTCGACCTGCGTCGCCTCGCGGTGTGGCCGGGGACTCCGATGTCGTCGGCGCGCTCGGTCGCTGGCTCGTCGGGCAGGTCGCGCTCCTGCACAGCCCGCGCGACGTCCGCGTCGTCGTCCTGGCGGCCGGCGGCGGGGCGGACTGGTCGTGGGTGCGCTGGCTGCCGCACGCGCGGTCCGAGACGCCGGACGGGCTGCCCACCCTCGTCGGAACCGACGCCGCGACGATCGGCCGCCGGGTCGCCTAGCTCACCGCGCTCGTCGGTCAGCGGCGGGCCGCCGTGGGCGGCAGCCTCGCCGCCGGTGGCCCGCTGCCGGGCCCTGACGTCGTCGTCGTCCTCGACGGTGCGCGCCGGCTGCGTGGCCTGCCGGGCGTGAGCGCCCTGCTCGTCGAGGGACCCGACGTGGGCGTGCACTTCGTCTGCATCGAGGACGACGAGCGGGCCCTGCCGCAGGAGTGCGCGGCGGTCGTCGTCTGCGGGCAGCGCCGGGTCACGGTCCGCGAGAGCCGGGTCGACGCCGTCGCAGACGTCCTGCCCGACCTCGTCGAGCCGGCGTGGGCGGTCCGGGTCGCCCGGGCGCTCGCGCCGCTGCGGGACGCGAGCCCGGA
>DAIOGQ010000437.1:0-2882 GCA_036745175.1 Kineosporiaceae bacterium | reverse complement strand
GCGGCCGGCCGACTTTCGACGAGGTCCGCGCCGCCCGCGGGGCTGACCGCCGCCGACGTCGCGGCCGGGCTGCTCTCGGCGTCCGTCCCGCAGCGCGGTGCGGGCACGCTCGACATCGTCCCCGGCTCGGCGAAGGGTCCCGGCTCCGGCCGGGTCGTCAGGGTCCGCGTCGAGGTCGAGGGCGGTCTGAAGGTCGACGGCGAGGCGTTCGCGGACTTCGCGCTCGCCACGCTCAACGACCCGCGGTCGTGGGCGCACGACGGCCGCACGTTCGCCCGCACCGACGGGCGAGCCGACGTCCGGCTCGTGCTCGCCTCGCCCGACACGTCCGCGCGGCTGTGCCGCCCGCTGCAGACCTTCGGCCGGCTCTCGTGCCACGCCGGCGACGCCACGGTGCTCACCCTCTACCGCTGGGTCGAGGCGATCCCCGCGTACGGCAAGGACAAGACCGGCTACCGGCACTACCTCGTCAACCACGAGGTCGGTCACGCGCTCGGACACGGGCACGTGGCGTGTCCCGGCCGCGGGAGACCGGCCCCCGTCATGATGCAGCAGACCAAGGGGCTCACCGGCTGCGCCCCGAACGCCTGGCCCTACCCCTGACCCGGACCACGTGCGCGTGCGCCGCGGTGCACCTCGCCCAGCACCCCGCCCAGCGCCCGGCCCCGCACCCCCGGGACCCACGGCCGCGTGCCCGGCGAGCCGGCGCGTCGGCGTCGCCCGGGCCGGCGCGACGTAGGGTCGCTGCATGAGCCCGCTGCCGCCGCTCGTCGAGCCCGCCGCTCAGCTGTCCGTCGCCGAGATGCAGCGGTACTCGCGGCACCTCATCCTCCCGGACGTCGGCGTCCTCGGGCAGCGCCGGCTCAAGAACGCCCGTGTCCTCGTCGTCGGCGCCGGCGGGCTCGGCAGCCCCGCGCTGCTCTACCTCGCGGCGGCCGGGGTCGGGACGATCGGCGTCGTCGACGCCGACGTCGTCGACGCCTCGAACCTCCAGCGCCAGGTCGTCCACGGGCAGGACGACATCGGCCGGCCGAAGGTCGACAGCGCCGCCGACCGGGTCGCCCAGGTGAACCCGCACGTGACCGTCGTCAGGCATCGGGTCCAGCTCGACAGCAGCAACGCGCTGGACATCCTGCGCGGCTACGACCTCGTGCTCGACGGCACCGACAACTTCCCGACCCGGTACCTCGTCAACGACGCCTGCGCGATCCTGGGCGTCCCCGAGGTGTGGGGCTCGATCTTCCGCTTCGACGGCCAGGTGAGCGTCTTCTGGGGCGGCCGGGGGCCGACCTACCGCGACCTGTTCCCCGAGCCGCCGCCCCCGGGCGCCGTCCCGTCCTGCGCGGAGGGCGGCGTCCTCGGCGTGCTGTGCGCCGCGATCGGGTCGGTCATGGCGACCGAGGCGGTCAAGCTCGTGTGCGGCATCGGCGAGCCGCTCCTCGGCCGGCTGATGGTCTTCGACGCCCTCGCGATGACGTGGCGGACCGTCGGGGTCCGGCCGAACCCCGGCGTCCCGCCGATCACCGACCTCGTCGACTACGACGCGTTCTGCGGGCTCGTCCGGGCGGCCGCGAACGGCGGCGCCGCCGCACGAGCGACGGACCCGGTGGCCGCTGCGACGATCGACGTCCACCGGCTGCGCGACCTGCTCGCCGCCCGGGACCGCGGCGAGGACGACTTCGTCCTCGTCGACGTCCGCGAGCCCTACGAGCGCGAGATCGTCACGATCCCCGGAGCGGTCAACGTGCCGAAGGCCGACGTCGTCGCCGCGGCCGAGACCGGCCGGTGGCCTGTGGACCTCGCCGCGGGCCGACGGCTCGTCCTGCACTGCAAGGTGGGCGGCCGGTCCGCCGAGGCGCTCGCGGCCGTGCTCGCCGCGGGCCGGTCGGACGCCGTCCACGTGGCCGGCGGGGTCCTCGCCTGGGCCCGCGAGATCGACCCGGACCTGCCGACCTACTGACGAGCCCGCCCCGCGGGTGCATCCTGATCGGGACGGCATCGGACCTCACCGGCGCGGGCCGGCGCGACCGCGGTCCCGCGGAGGTGACATGGACGAGCGCGAGGGCGCGGCGTCTGCGCTGGAGGCGCTCCACGGTGCGGGTCTGCTCGCCGTCATCGCCGCGCTCGTCGCCGCCGGCGGCTTCGACGTCGAGGCCTTCCTGGGCGACGGCGTCGGCACGGACGCCTCCGCCGCCGAGCGCGACCGGGCGCGGTCGGTGCCGACGGCGGCCGTCGCGGACCCCGCCGGCGCGCAGTACCGGCTGCCGTCGACGACGGTCGGCACACCGGACCCGGACCAGCAGGCGGCCTTCCTCGAGGCAGTCCGGCTCAGCGGCACCGGCGGCTGGTCGTCCCGGCTGGAGATCCTCGGCCACGGGGTGCGTGCCTGCCGGCTGCTGGCGAGCGGCCTGCAGCCGACCGACGTCGCGCAGCGGCTCGTCGCCCAGGGCGAGCGTCGCCCGCAGGCCGAGGCGGTCGTCGCCGTCGCTCCGAACACGCTGTGCGCTGCCTGATCACTCAGAGTCGCCCTTTCGCGGGCCCGGTCACTTAGCATCTGGGGGTGCCCCCCGTGCGTCGCGCCGTCGCGTCCGCAGCGGGTCTTCTGACCGCCGCGGCCTGCATCGTGTCCGCGACCCCGGCCGCCGCGGTGCACGCGCAGCGCGTGGACCGGGTCGAGGGCGTCCGGGTCGGCAGCGGCACCCCGGCCGGCGCCCCCTCCGTCGCCGCGGGCGCCGTCGGTGACCGGGCCGGGGACGGGCTCGCCCGCCGCGGTGCGGCGGTCGTCCGGCGCAGCGCGGACCTGTCGGCCGCGTTGCGGACGGCCCTGACGACGTCCGGCTTCGACGACCTCGTCGACTTCGGCGCGGTCGAGGGCCGCTGCC
>DAIOGQ010000436.1:0-2888 GCA_036745175.1 Kineosporiaceae bacterium | reverse complement strand
CGGCGTCCTGCAGGGCGTGCAGCCGCTCGACGATCTGCTCGGGGGTCCCGACCAGGGGGCCGGAGCGGAACTGCTGCTCGGCCGCGGCGAGCTGCTCGGGCGCGAGGTAGGGCTCGTACCGGGCGCGGATCGCGGCGAGCCGTTCCTCGACCTCGGCCTCGTCGCGGCCGACGACGACGTTGTAGTTCGCCGACCGGACGATCTCGTCGAAGTCCCGGCCCAGCTCGGCGCAGTGCCCGGCGAGCACCTGGGACTTGTGCCGGAAGCCCTCGAGGGTGCCGTCGAAGTTCGTGTACGCGGCGTGCTGCGCGGCGATCCGGAGCGTCTTGCGCTCCCCGCCACCGGCGATCCACAGCGGGATGCCGCCGTCCTGGAGCGGCGTCGGCCGGCAGATCGCGCCGTCCACCTGGTAGTGCTCGCCGGCGAACGTCGCGACGCCGTCGGTCCACGCCCTGCGCATGATCTCGACGCCCTCGGCGAGCATGGCGATCCGGTCCCCCGCGGCCGGGAACCCGTAGCCGTAGGCCGTCCACTCGTGCTCGTACCAGCCGGCGCCGATGCCCATCTCGACCCGTCCGCCGGAGACGACGTCGACCGTCGCCGCCACCTTCGCCAGGTACATCGGGTGCCGGTAGCCCATGCAGGTGCACATCTGCCCGAGCCGCACCCGGGAGGTCGACGCCGCGAACGCCGCCATCAGCGACCACGCCTCGTGCGTCGCCTCCGCCGTCGGCACGGGCACCGTGTGGAAGTGGTCGTAGACCCAGACGGACTCCCACGGCCCGGCCTCGGCGACCCGGGCGACGGCGAGCATCGCCTCCCACTGGCGCTCCGGCTCGATGCCGACGAGGTCGAGCCGCCACCCCTGCGGGACGAAGAGTCCGTATCTCATGGGGCTCAAGGTACGCACCCTCCGGCCCCACGCACGTGCGGGTCCGCACGAAGCGCGCGGTGCGTCGCGGCCCGCGCAGACCCCAACCGGGCCGGGCGGTTCCGGGTCCGGTGTGGCGACCGGACGACGTCATCGCCCACTGTGAGTCCGCCCTCACTCTTCGTCGAAACCGACATGCCCGTCAAGGGACCGGGCTAGTCTCGGCCGGTGCGAATCTCCGTAATGGGTTGTGGCTATCTGGGCGCGGTCCATGCCGCGTGCATGGCCGATTTCGGCCACGAGGTGGTCGGGGTCGACGTCGACGAGGCGAAGGTCAAGGACCTCTCCGCGGGGCGGGCACCCTTCTTCGAGCCGGGCCTGCCCGAGCTGCTCGAGCGCGCCATGGCGTCCGGCCGGCTGCAGTTCACGACCGACGTCAGCGCGGTCTCGCGGCCCGCCGGCCCGGCCGACCCTGCGGAGCCGATGGTCCACTTCGTCTGCGTCGGGACGCCGCAGCGCAAGGGCGAGTTCGCGGCCGACACGACGTACGTGGACGCCGCGGTCCGCGCCCTGCTGCCGCACCTGCGCCCCGGCGACCTCGTCGCGGGCAAGTCGACCGTCCCCGTCGGCACCGCCGCCCGGCTCGCCGACCTCGTGGCGCCGACCGGTGCGATGCTCGCCTGGAACCCCGAGTTCCTCCGTGAGGGCCACGCCGTCGACGACACCCAGCGTCCGGACCGGCTCGTCTACGGCCTGCCGTCCGAGCCCGACCGGGCCGTGGCCGCCAAGGCGCTCCTCGACACCGTGTACGCCGACCCGCTGTCGCACGGCGTCCCGCTCGTGACGGCCGACTACCCGACCGCCGAGCTCGTGAAGACCGCGGCGAACGCCTTCCTCGCCACGAAGATCTCGTTCATCAACGCCATGGCCGAGGTCTGCGAGGCGGCCGGCGCGGACGTCACCCAGCTCGCGACGGCGATCGGCCACGACGACCGGATCGGGCCGAAGTTCCTCGGTGCCGGGCTCGGCTTCGGCGGCGGCTGCCTGCCCAAGGACATCCGCGCGTTCATGGCCCGGGCCGGCGAGCTCGGCGCCGACCAGGCGCTGACGTTCCTGCGCGAGGTCGACGCGATCAACATGCGCCGCCGGGTCCGGATGGTCGAGCTCGCCCGTGACGTCGTCGGCGGCTCGTTCCTCGGCCGCAAGGTCGCCGTCCTCGGTGCGGCGTTCAAGCCCGACAGCGACGACATCCGCGACTCGCCGGCGCTCAACGTCGCGGCCCAGATCCGGCTCCAGGGTGCCGACGTCGTCGTCACCGACCCGGCCGCGATCGAGAACGCTCGGCGGATCTGGCCGGAGCTGTCGTTCGCGACGACGGCCGAGGAGGCGTGCACGCGTGCCGACGCCGTCCTGCTGCTCACCGAGTGGCGGGTGTACCGCGACCTCGACCCGACCGAGCTCGGCGAGATCGTCCGGGCCAAGCACATGCTCGACGGACGTAACGTGCTCGACCCGATGGCCTGGCGCGCGGCCGGCTGGACCTACCGCGCCCTCGGCCGCCCGCGCGCCGGCGGCTGACCACCGGCACCACGAGTGCGCCGCCCGGTCCGCGACCGGGCGGCGCTCGTGCGTCCCGGCGGTGCGGCTCAGGCGCTCGCGGTCTGCGACCGGGCGCGCTGCCAGGCCGACCAGGCACTCGCGACCACGGCGTCGACGTCGTGCCGGTTGGCCCAGCCGAGGTCGCGCGCGGCGAGCTCGCCGGCCGCGACGATCCGGGCCGGGTCGCCCGGACGCCGGTCGGCCCGCTCGGGCTCGAACGCGATCCCGGTGACGCGCCGCACGGCGTCCATGATCTGCAGCACCGACAGGCCCGAGCCGCTGCCGAGGTTGTAGACGGGCTCGAGCCGGCGGCCCTCCTCGAGCGCGGCCGCGGCCGCCACGTGGGCGAGCGCGAGGTCCTGGACGTGGACGTAGTCGCGCACGCACGAGCCGTCCGGCGTCGGGTAGTCGGTGCCGT
>DAIOGQ010000435.1:0-2916 GCA_036745175.1 Kineosporiaceae bacterium | reverse complement strand
GGCCTGCCGGCGCACCGTGGCGATGAGCTGCGCGGTCTCGAAGGTCGTCCCCGCCCGGCGGCCGAGCACGAGGGCGAAGTCGAGGTCCTCGGTACCGAAGGCCGGCCGACCCGGACCACGGGCCACGACGAGGACGCCGACGGGCTCGGCGCGGCCCCACACCGGCACGACGAGCGCCGTGCCGACGAGGTGCTCGGCCAGCATCGCGGCGAAGGTGCCGGACGACGTCCGGGCGTCGGGGACGAGGAGCGGACGGCCCGTCGCCAGGACCCGCTCGACGACGAGCGCCGTCGTCCGGGCGAACCGGTCCCGCGCCGGGTCGGCCTGCTCGGGCCGGTCCGGGCCCGGCTCGAGCGCGGCCGTCATGGCTGCGAGCCGGACCGGGTCCTCGTGCCGCGCGGCGGCGAGGACCGGCGGCGAGCCGGGGCGCCGCATCCACACGAGCACGAGCTCGGACGGCAGGTCCGCCGCGGCATCGGCGAGCACCCCCGGGACAGCGTCGACCGACTCGGCCGCGGCGGCGAGCCGGTCCCCGACGTGGACCAGCCGGCGGACGCGGTCAACCGGCACGGCGCGGCGCAGGACGCTGACCGCGGCGCCCTCCTCCGTCCTCGACACACAGCCCCCTAGCAATTAGTGCATGAAAGGTAGCACTGTGTCACAGGGTTGTTCGGGCGAACGCCCACCCGGTCCGACCGCGGGGACCATCAGCAGGACTGCGGGTACCCCGGCGCGAGCGACGCGGCGTCGACCTGCCACTTCTCCGGGCCCCGCACGAGGGTGTACGTGAGCCGCCAGCGCGAGCACGTCTGGCCGCCCGGCCCGAGCCGGTCCTCCTGGGTGCTGCTGAACTCGACGACCGTCCGGACGCTGCCGCCGGCCCCGGGGGTGACGACGGTCGCGGACGCCGAGGCAGGGGCGGCCGGCGGCGTCCCCGGGGCGAGGACCTGCACCTCGCGGACCACCGCGTCGAAGATCTGGCTCGAGCGCTCGGCGTCGGTCCACTCGGCGAGGGTCTGGCCGCCACGGGCGTTCGCCGTGAGCATCTCCCACGCCTCGTCGTAGCGGGCCGAGTTGACCGCCGAGGCGTAGCTGCCGAAGAAGGCCGCGACGAGCCCGCCGAGCCCGCTCGCGCTCTCGTCGCGGACGACCACGCGGGCCTGCGGCGGCCCCACGGGCTCGGCGCACGAGTCCGAGACGTCGATCGTGGTCGCCTGGGTCCGCCACTGCGCCACGAGCGGCGCCGCCCGGGTCGCCGCCACCGCGTAGCCGGCGTCGCGGCCCACGAGGGAGCGGCCCTCGACGAGGCCGACGACGCGGCCGTCGGCGGCGAGCACCGGCCCGCCGCTGTCACCCGCCTCGAAGCCGCCGTCGAAGCGGATGAGGTCGCGGACGACCGAGTCCGGCCCGGCCGCCCCCGCGGTCCCCGAGACGTCGAGGCTCTGGTCGACCCCGGTCACCGTGCGCCGCAGCGGCACGAGCGGGCCGGAGTGCGGGTAGCCGAAGGCCGCGACGTCCGCGCCGAGCCGCGGCGTCGCGGTCGCGAACCTGAAGACGTGGCCGTCGAGCCTGCGGTCCGCCCGGACGAGCGCGACGTCGTGGACGGTGTCCATCCCGACGACCCGGCCCTCGACCCCGGTGCCGTCGTCCCGGCGAAGGACGATCGCGTGCGCCCCGTCGACGACGTGCGCCGCGGTGACGACGAGGTCGGGGGCGACGAGGAACCCGCTGCCCGCCCCGCCGAGCACGCACGCCGTCGTCTCGATCCGGACGACGCCGCTGGCGACCCGGGCGAACAGCCCCGGCAGGTCCAGGCCGCCGGGGCTGCGGGCGGGGCCGGTCGAGGAGACGACGGCGCCCGGCGGCAGCTCGGCGGACGGGCGCGCCGCGACGTCGGGGTCGGTGACCCGCAGGACGACGAGGGTCGTCGCGACCGAGACCGCCGCCGCGACGGCGGCGGACACGGCGGCCACCCCCGGCGTCGTCCACCGCCGCGCGCGGCCTGCGCCGCGGCCCCGGCCGCGGGCAGCCTTGTGCCGGCCGTTGTCGGGCGCGTCAGGCATCAACGGAGGTGACGAGGGAGTCCACCGGGACGACCGTCGGCCGCGACCTGGCGCGGGCGGCGGCCAGCTGCGCATGGAGCACGCCCCCCGCGGCGATCGCGAGCGCGACGATGCCGGCGGCGACGAGGCCGTCGAGCCACCAGTGGTTGGCGGTGCCGACGACGGCGAGCACGGTGAGCAGCAGGTGGAGCGGGCCGATGAACCGCCACCGGCTGGGGCTGACCCACCAGACGTACCAGCCGACGATGACCGCCCAGCCGACGTGCACCGACGGCATCGCCGAGAGCTGGTTGGCGAGCCCCGCGTCGAAGGTGCCGTAGACGGACCGGCCGTTGACGAGCGCCGTGTCGACGAAACCGAGGTCGGTGAGCAACCGGGGCGGCGCGACGGGCACGACCTGCACGAGCAGGCAGGCGAGCGTGGAGAGCACGACGCTCGTGCGGACCCGCCCGAACGCCTCCCGGTGCCGCCACCACAGCCAGACGAGGAAGACGGCCATCCCGTTGAGGTGGGCGTACGCGTAGTACGTGTCGAGGACCGTCACCACCGCCGGGTGCGGCAGGACCGCGGCCTGCACCCAGCGCTCGTCGGGCAGGCGGACGGTCTGCTCGAGCGCGTAGATGTCGCGGGCGCGCTCCATCGCGCCGTCCTTGCGGGTGTGCACGAGTCCGCCGACCCGTTGCCAGAGCGCCAGCAGCGTCATGACGATCGAGAACTGCTGCGCGAAGGCGCCCGCCAGGCCGGCCGGCCCGGCGAGGCGGCCGCGGACGAACCGGCCCGCGACCGTGACGGCGAACAGCGCGAGCGCCACGGCGAGCGAGAGCTGCCAGGTCGGCCGGAGCACGCGGCGGTC
>DAIOGQ010000434.1:0-2922 GCA_036745175.1 Kineosporiaceae bacterium | reverse complement strand
GGAGCCGCTGAAGATCCACGGCCAGTGGGAGGCCCGCGGCGGCGTGGACCGGGTCGCCGAGCTGCTGCGCCTCGTCGGCCTCAACCCCGAGCACGGCAACCGCTACCCGCACGAGTTCTCCGGCGGCCAGCGGCAGCGCGTCGGCATCGCGCGGGCGCTCGCGCTCGAGCCCAAGCTGCTCGTCCTCGACGAGCCGGTGTCCGCGCTCGACGTCTCGGTCCAGGCCGGCGTCGTCAACCTGCTCGAGGATATCCAGGACCGGATGGGACTGGCCTACCTGTTCATCGCCCACGACCTGTCCGTCGTCCGGCACATCTCCGACCGCGTGGCCGTCATGTACCTGGGCAAGATCGTCGAGACCGGCCGCCGGGACGACGTCTACGACCGACCGATGCACCCGTACACCCAGGCGCTGCTGTCGGCGGCACCGGCCGCCGACCCGGAGGTGGAGAAGCGCCGCGAGCGGATCATCCTCACCGGTGACGTGCCCTCGCCGGTCAACCCGCCGTCGGGCTGCCGGTTCCGGACCCGGTGCTGGAAGGCGCAGGACGTCTGCGCCACGCAGGAGCCCGAGCTCGTCGAGCACGGCGACGGGCACCTGGTCGCCTGCCACTTCGCGGAGGTCCGGACCGTCGTCTGACACCCAGCGGGTCAGACCGAGCGGGTCAGACCGAGCGGCTCAGCCCCGCGGGTCGGCGTCCGGCTCGAGGACCGGATCCGGCTGGACGCACACGCACAGCTCGTTGCCCTCCGGGTCGGCGAGCACCCACCAGGACGGTGCGTGGGAGTCGGTGACGAGCCGCCCGCCGGCCGCCAGGCACGCCTCGACCCGGGCCGGAGCCTGTTCGGCCGGCACGTAGACGTCGAGGTGGAAGCGGCCGCGCTCGCGGCGCGGCGGGTCCATCCGCTGGAACCACAGGACCGGGCCGCGTCCGAGCCGGTCCTGGAGCTCGACGTCGTCCGGCCCGGTCCCCTGGTCGCGGTAGCCGAGCCCGGCCCGCCAGAACGGCCGGACGGCGTCCGGGTCCTCGCAGTCGAGCGCCACCTCCACCCGGCCGGCCGGCGGCAGGGTCTGCGCAGCGACGGTCGCGGCCGCCGCGAGGACGCGGTGCGCCAGCTCGACGTCGAGCTGGGTCACCCCGCCCTCGGAGTGGGTGGCCAGGGTGAAGTAGACGGTGCGCCAGCGCAGGTCGACGTCCGGGTGGTGGTTCATCGACTCGGCCTCGTCGGCGACGAGCCCGATGAGCCGGACGGCGTCCGGGAACGACGGCGCCTTGACGGCGATGGCGAGGCTGCCCTGCGCGCCGCGGACGACGCCGGGCAGGTCGCCGAGCCGGCGGGTGAGGTCTTCGGGGTCGAGGAGTCGCGGCATGCGCCGACCCTGGCCCGGCCCGGGCGTGCGGTCAACCGGAGCGGGGGCGGGCTGGCCCGGCCCGGTTGTCGGTGCCGGGTGTCGGTGCCGGTCGTCGGTGCGGGCTGGCAGTCTGTTGTCCGTGCCCGACGACACCCCCGAGCTCGTGGTCCCGGACGCCGCCGCCTGGCGCGACTGGCTCGGCGAGCACGCCGACGACCCCGGCGGCGTCTGGTTGCTGCTCGCGAAGAAGGGCACCACGACGCCGACCTGCCTGACCTACCCGCAGGCGCTCGAGGAGGCGCTGTGCCAGGGGTGGATCGACGGGCAGACCCGACGGGTCGACGACGGCACCTACCGGCAGCGGTACACCCCACGGCGGGCCCGCAGCCTGTGGTCGCGGCGCAACGTCGACCACGTCGCGCGGCTCACCTCGGAAGGCCGGATGCGCCCGCGCGGGCTCGCCGAGGTCGCCCGCGCGCAGGCGGACGGGCGCTGGGACGCCGCCTACGCGGGCCCGGCGACGATCGAGGTCCCCGAGGACCTCGCGGCCGCGCTCCGCGCCGAGCCGGCCGCGCAGGCGGTCTTCGACCGGCTCGACGGGCAGAACCGGTACGCGGTCCTGCACCGGGTCACCACCGCCGTCACAGTCGCGACCCGGGCCCGGCGCGTCGCGACGTACGTCGCGATGCTCGCCGGTGGCCGGACGCCGTACCCGCAGCGCGGGCTCACCCCGCCCGAGGACGCGCAGGGCTGACCGGGTCGCCCGGCTGGGTCGGGCCGGGCGGGACCGTCGGCCGCCGGCGCGGCCGGCCGGACGCGCGCCCGGACGGGCGGTGCGCCGTCCGGGTGCCCTGGGCCCGGCGGGAGGTGGGCCGGACAGCCCTGTGGCAGGCTCGGATCATGACGACCAGCGCGACGACGCACAGCGGGACGGCGCCCGGCGCCGCCGCGCTCGTCGTCGGCGCCGCGATCGTCGACGACCTCGGTCGGCCCGGCACCCTGCTCGCCGCCCGGCGCACCGAGCCCGCCCGGCTCGCCGGTGGCTGGGAGCTGCCGGGCGGCAAGGTCGAGGCGGGGGAGGACCCCGTCGAGGCCCTGCACCGGGAGATCGCCGAGGAGCTCGGCGTCCGGATCGAGCTGGGGGACGAGCTGCCCGGCCCCGACGCCGACCTGCCCGGCTGGCCGCTGCCGCCGGCGCACCGGATGCGGGTCTGGCTCGCCCGGGTGACCGACGGCGTCCCGGCGCCGATCGAGGACCACGACGCGCTGCGTCAGCTCGGGCCGGGCGAGTGGCTCGACGTCGAGTGGCTGCCTGCCGACGTCCCGATCGTCCGCGCGCTGCTCGACCGCTCGCCGTCTGCGCACTGAACCTGCCCCCAGCGACCCGACGGTCGTCCGGCGGGCGGCGCCCGGTCACTTAGCATGGAGCGTTCCCCTTCCCCTCGACGAGAGTTCCGGCATGCCCACCCGCACCCGCGACGACTTGCGCAACATCGCGATCGTCGCCCACGTCGACCACGGCAAGACGACCCTCGTCGACGCCATGCTCTGGCAATCCGGCGCGTTCC
>DAIOGQ010000433.1:0-2945 GCA_036745175.1 Kineosporiaceae bacterium | reverse complement strand
GGCCACGTGAGGTCGGCGAGGTGTCGGCGCATGCGCACATCCTCCCGCCGGCGGCCGGCGGGCGGGCAGGCAGGCAGGCGGGCAGACAGTGGAGGCTCGGCGCCGGACGGACCGGCCTCAGGGCCGGAAGACCGCGGCGAGCGCGGGCGCCACGTCCCGGTACGTGCGGACCTGCCGCAGCCGGCCGTGCCCGGCGGCGGCGAGCTCGCGGCCCAGCTCGAGGTCGTGCTCGCCGGTGACGTCGAGCAGGACGTCGAGCCGCGGCAGCCGCGCGGCCACGGGGCGTGGGTCCGGGCCGGCGTTGTGGACGCAGTCCGACAGCAGGACGACCCGGGCGTCCCGGGCCGGGACGGCGGCGAGCTCGCGGCTGGCCACCTGGAGCGGGAAAGCGACGTTCGTCAGCCCGCGGGCGGGCAGCCGCAAGAGGTCCTCGACGAGCTGGAGCGGCCGGACGGGCCGGCCGAGCGGCAGGAGCACAGCGGCGTCCGACCAGAACGCGACGACGCCGAGGGCGTCCTTCGCCAGCTCGCCCGCCATCGCCCCGAGCGTTGCTGCGGCGGACCGGACCCGTTCTCCCCGCATGGATCCGGAGACGTCGACGAGCAGGACGACGCTGCGCCGGGTGCGCGTCCGCTCCCGCACGACGATGTCCTCCGGTTCGGGAACGGGTCGTTCGGTGAGGACCTCGAGCGTCCGGTCGAGGTCGACGTCGTCCGAGCCACCTCTGTACGGCAGGCTCGTCAGGGTGCCGGCGCCGCGGCGTTGCGTCGCGTCGGAGCGTGGACGGCGCAGCGACAGGCGGGCGGCGATCCGCGCCGCGCGCGCCCGGATCTCGGCGTCGACCCCGGTGTCCTCCGCAGGGACGGCGACGAGGGTGCCGGCCTCGTCCGTCGTCGACGAGGCGACCGCGCCCTCGGGCGCCGGGCGGCCGCCGGGGCGCTGCGGGTCGCGCGGCGCCGGGGACCGGAGCACCAGGCCCTCACCCGACGCGGACGGGGCGAACAGGCTCGGCTCGGCGTCGAGCTGCTTGGGCGTGCGCCGCAACGGTCTCACCTGACGTGGCGGCCGGCGGTCACCGCGCCGACGGACGGCGGACTCGCCCTCGACGGCTCTTCAACCGGGCGCCGCGGCTGCGGGGTGCAGGAGGAAGTGGTCCTCCCAGATCTCGCGGAGCACGCGCTCCGGGGTCGTCTCGGCCGCCTCGTCGAGGTGGATGCGCCCCGAGAGTGCGACGACGAGGGCGTCCAGTACGACGTCGCGGTAGCCGGCGTCGTCCGGCGCCGACACCGACCTCATCCGGCCGAGCGGTGCCGCGACGAGAACGAGGTCGATCGCGCCGCGGACGCTCGAGCCCTGGCGGACGTCGGCGTGCTCGCGCGTCGCCCGCGTGAGCGCGACGGCGTCTACGACGAGGCGTTCGGCGAGCGCACCGGGCTCCAGGCCCGCCCCGGTGGCGCCCGGAGTGGCCGCCGATCCCGCGGACCCGTCGGGGGTCGTCCTGACCCCCGCGCCGTTGTCGTGGTCGGCCAGCCCCGCCCGCAGCCGGACGATCGCGCGCTCGGCGTCGGCGTCCTGGTAGTCGATGGACAGCCGGCAGAGGCGGTCGTGGACGCTCGTCGACAGCCGCGTGGTCCCGACGTCGTCGACAGGGTTCATCGACGCGACGACCCGGAAGGTCGGCGCCGCGAGGATCGTGCCCACCCGCGGGACGGCGATCATCCGGTCGGCCATCGCCGTGAGCAGGGTGTTGAGGGTGTCCTCGGGCGCGCGGTTGAACTCCTCGATGTAGAGGAAGCCGCCGGTGCGCATCGCGGCGACGAGCGGGCCGTCCACGAACGTGTCCGCGCTGTAGTCCTCCCGCAGCACGCGCGCCGGGTTGTGATGACCGACGAGCTTGGCCGGCGTGAGGTCGGCGTTGCCCTCGACGAACAGCAGCGGGATGCCCCACTCGGCCGTGATCGCCTTGAGCATCGTGGTCTTGCTCGTGCCCGGCGGGCCCTCCAGGACGATGTCGCGACCGGCCGCCACCGCGGACAGCACGAGCTCGAGCTCGCGGTGCCGTCCGACGAGGCGTGACGCGACGCGCTCGCACGTCGCGACGACGTCCACGACCGGGCCGCCGTGCCGGCCGGCGCCGCTCACTTGACGACGAAGCCCGCGTCGACGGGCAGCGTCACACCGGTGACGTACCGGCCGGCGTCGCTCACGAGGAAGAGGATCGCGTTGCTGATGTCGACGGCCTCGACCATCGGCACCGGCAGGGCGTTCTGGAGCGAGAAGTCGATGCCCATCGACTCGATGACCTGCTCCATGACCGGGTTCACGACCATCGGGGTGTTGACGCCGGTCGGGTGCACCGAGTTGACCCGGATCATGTGCGGCGCCAGCGCATTCGCGTAGGCCCGCATGAGGCCGACGACACCGTGCTTCGCCGCGGTGTAGCCGATGCCTCCCGGCAGGTCGCCGGTGATGCCCTTCAGGCCTGCTGTCGAGCTGGTCAGGACGATCGCGCCCCCGCCGCGCTCGATGAGCGCCTGCTTGCTCACCTCGACGGTGTGCCAGACCCCGGTGAGGTTGACGTCGAGGACGTCGAACCACTCCTGGGGGTTGTAGCCGTTGACCGAGATCGGAGCGATGCCCGCGTTGGCGAGCACGATGTCGCAGCCGCCGAGCTCGGCGGCCCCGACGTCGAAGGCGGCCTGCAGCGCCGCCCTGTCGCGGACGTCCGCCTGCCGGGCGACGATTCGGCGGTCGAGGGCCTCGACCTGCGTGACCGTCTCCTCCAGGTCGGACGGCGAGGCCATCTCGTACGCGACGCTCGCGATCTGCTCGCAGAGGTCGACGGCGATGATGTCGGCGCCCTCCTGCGCCAGGCGTAGGGCGTGGCTGCGGCCCTGGCCCCGGGCGGCGCCGGTGACGAACGCGACCTTGCCCTCGAGTGCTCC
>DAIOGQ010000432.1:0-2945 GCA_036745175.1 Kineosporiaceae bacterium | reverse complement strand
TCGCAGGTCGCCAAGCCCGACGGCCTCGTCGTCGTCGAGCCGGACGACGAGCGCACGTTCCTCGACCCGCTGCCGGTGGGGCTCATGTGGGGTGTCGGCCCGGTCGCCGAGCAACGGCTCGCGGAACGTGGGATCCGGACCATCGGCGACCTCGCGAAGACACCGTCGGCGGCTCTCGAACGCCTGCTCGGCCACGCGGTCGGCACGAAGCTCAGTGCTCTGTCGCACAACGAGGACCCGCGCCGGATCGTGACATCGACGCGGGCACGGTCGGTCGGCGCCCAGTCGGCGCTCGGGCGACGGGAGCCGACCCCTGAGCTGGTGCGCGCCGTCCTCGGCCATCTCGCGGAGCGGGTCGCCGGCCGGATGCGGGCCAAGGACCGCGCGGGCCGGACCGTCACGGTCCGCGTGCGCTTCCTCGGCATGCGCTCGGTGACCCGCTCGACGACGCTGCCCGCACCCGTCAGCGCGACGCTCACCCTGACCGAGGTCGCCGAGCGGCTGGTCCGGCAGGCGATCCGCGACGAGGAGACGCGGCTGGACCGGAGCACCTCGGGCGCGTCCGGGACGGGTCAGGGCCCGGACCACCCCGGCGGCGACGGCCAGACCCCGGACATCACGCTCCTCGCCGTCTCGGTGTCGAACCTCACGAGCCAGAGCGTGCTGCAGCTCGACCTGCCCCTCGAGCCGGAGGACCCGTGGCGTCCCGGGTCACGCACGGGTGCGGCCCGCTGGCTGCTCGACCGCCGGATGGACGCGATCCGGGAGAAGTTCGGCCGGCACGCCGTCGGCTACCTGCCGGCCGAGCTGACCCGGACCGGCGGCGTCCCCGATGACTTCCGCGAGCTCGCCGAACGAGACCTGTGATCGGGGCCTGCCCCTCGTGCGGCCCGCGACCTCGACCCCGCCGAACGACTCAGTGGACGACGACCGGCGGCGTCCCCGGCTCGACGTCGTCCAGCAGGTGCGACACCTCGCGCCGGCGCGGCAGGAACAGTGCCGGAACGAGCGTCAGCGCGACGAGGACCGCCGCGACCCAGTAGGTGTCCGCGAAGGCCTGTCCGGCCTCGGCGAGACCTTGCGTCACGGCGGCCGGCCCGCCGATCGTGTCGACGAGCGCTGGGTCGCGCCAGGTGGCGGTGGCCGGGCCGGCGAGCGGGGACTGCTTGAGGTTGTTCGTCAGGAGCACCGACATGACCGCGACGCCGATGGAGCTGGCGATCTGCTGGACGATGTTGAGCAGCGTCGAACCGCGGGCGACCTCGTGGGACGTCAGCGTCTTGAGCGCGGAGGTCATGATCGGCATCATCGTCGCGCCCATGCCGAGCCCCATGACGAACAGTGCCGCGATCAGCATCGGGTAGGACGTCGTCGAGGTGATCTGGGTCAGCGAGAACATGCCGCCGATGATGAGTACGAGGCCGAACGGCACGATCCGCCCGACCGGCACCCGGTCCGAGAGCGCTCCGGCGATCGGCATGGTCAGCATGGCGCCGATGCCCTGCGGGGCCACGAGCAGGCCCGCGTCGAGCGTCGACTCGCCACGGACGGCCTGGAAGTACGTCGGCACGAGGAGCAGCCCGCCGAAGAAGGCCGCGGCGAAGAGGAACATCGTCGTCGTCGCCACGGTGAGGTTGCGGTTTCGGAACAACCGCAGGTCGAGCAGCGGGTGCGCCGGGCGGAAGGTGTGCCAGACGAACAGCGCGATGAGGGCGACGCCGATCGCCATCGTCACGTACACCTTCGGCGCGTTCATCGTGCCCTTCTCGGGGATCGACGAGACCCCGAAGAGGAAGAGCGCGAGGCCGGGGGACATGAGGACCACACCGAGGACGTCGAGCGCCTCCGACGGGTGCGGGGTGTCCTTCGGCAGCGCGAACGCGGCGTACGCGACGGCGATCGCGCCGATCGGCACGTTGATGAGGAAGATCCAGTGCCAGCTCGCGTTCACGATCAGCCAGCCGCCGAGGATCGGGCCGAGGATCGGGCCGAGGAGCATCGGGACCCCGAGGATCGCCATCAGGCGCCCCATCCGGGCCGGGCCCGCGGCCCGGGTCATGATCGTCATCCCGAGCGGCATGAGCATGCCGCCGCCGAGGCCCTGGAGCACCCGGAAGCCGATGAGCATCTCGATCGTCGATGCCGCCGCGCACAGCGCCGAGCCGGCGGTGAACAGGAACAGCGCGAGCATGTAGAGCCGTTTGGTGCCGAAGCGGTCGGCTGCCCAGCCGGTGAGCGGGATGACCGTCGCCAGCGCCAAGGTGTACGCGGTGACCGTCCACGCGACGGCCGAGTACGCGATCGGCTGGTCGGGGGCGGCGGCGAACACCGCCTGGAACGTCGGCAGCGCGACGTTGACGACGGTGATGTCGAGGATCGACATGATCGCGCCCAGGACGACGACGCCGGCCACCTTGAGCACGGCGGCGTCGATCTTCTGGGGGTACACGATCGCGGCGGGAGCGGACACGGCGGACCTCATCACCTGACATCGGGTCACGGCAGACCTGCGGCGGACTCGGGTCCGACGAGCCTAACTCCCTGGGGGTCCGCCCATCCTCCGGTTTCCGCCTGCGCCGGGATCCCCGCGCGACGTTCGCCCCTGTGCCGGGCCCTCGCCGCGGCCTACGTTCGACGTAGGGACCTGTTGCATCCGAGGGGGATGAGCAGCATGCGTTCCGGGCAGAACCGATCGGACCCGATCCACGAGCACGCACCCCGGGGGCCCCATCGCCACCGGGGCCTGCGGGCGGCGGCGACCGTCGTCGCGACCCTGGCACTGGTTCTCGTACCTGCCCTGCCGGCGGTCGCCCGGGACGCGAGCGCGTCCCGTGCCGCACCGACGGCCGTCGCGGCGACCTCGACGCAGCCGACCCTGCGGCAGGGCGCCCGGGGGGCCGCAGTCCTGCGGCTGCAGAAGCGGCTCGCCGCCCTGCGTTACGACG
>DAIOGQ010000431.1:0-2965 GCA_036745175.1 Kineosporiaceae bacterium | reverse complement strand
AGGCCGCCGAGGTACGTCGGCGAGTCGACGAGCGCGCGCACCTGCTCGGCGTCGAGGAGCTCGACCTTCTCCCCCAGACCGCGGGCCTGCTCGGACAGCTCCGCGAGCTCGGTCAGCTGCCAGTCCGCGACGGCGACGGTCAGCTCGCCGGACCGGGTGAACGCGCAGTCGATGCCGTGCCGGGCCACCGTGTCCTCGATCGCGTCGAGGTTCTCCGAACCCATCCGGAGCAGGGTCGGCATCTCGTCCGGCCACCGGGACACGCCGTTCGACAGCCCGTGGGTCAGGCTCGCGGCGCAGAACCCGCCGTTGCGCCCGCTCGCCGCCCAGCCGAGGTCGGCCCCCTCGAGGACCGCGACCGTTCGCGCCGGCGCCTCCTCCGCGGCGAGCACCGCGCCCCACAGCCCCGTGAGCCCTCCGCCGACGACGGCGAGGTCGACGACGAGGTCGCCGTCCAGCGGTGTGCGCCGGGCCGGCCGGTCCGGGGTGTCGAGCCAGACCGGGACGCCGGACGCACCGGCGAGCGCGGCGGCCGCGGCGCCCGCCCAGGCGCTCTCGCCGGGGCCGGCCTTCGGGGTGCTCATGACCGAGAACCTACTTGGGCGCCCGGCTGCGACGGACGAGGTCGGCGACCAGAACGATCCCCAGGGCGGCGAAGAACATGAACGCCCCGATGACGTACGCCTGCGCCGGGATACCTCGCTGGGCCGAGACGTAGACGAACTTCGGGAAGGTGTTGACGTTGCCCGAGACGAAGTTCGTGATGATGAAGTCGTCGAACGAGAGGCTGAACGCGAGGAGCGCTCCGCCGGCGATGCCCGGGGCGACGAGGGGAAGGGTGATCCGCCGGAACGTCTCCCACTCGTTGGCGTACAGGTCGGCCGCCGCCTGCTCCAGGCGCGGGTCGAGGCTCGCGATCCGTGCCTTGACCGTGACGACGACGAAGCTGAGGCAGAACATGACGTGCGCGATGACGATCGTCGTCGCGCCGAGTGTCAGGCCGATCGGCGCCAGCTGGAGGAACAGTGTCAGCAGCGACGCAGCGAGGACGACCTCGGGCGTCGCCATCGGCAGGAAGAGCACGAGGTTCGTCGCCGTGCGGCCGCGGAACCGGTGCCGCCCCAGCGCGAAGGCGACCATCGTGCCGAGGATCGTCGCGATCACCGTCGCGGTGATCCCGATCTTCAGGCTGTTGCCGACCGCTGCGCAGACGTCCGGCGCCCCGCACGGGTTGGCCCAGTTCTTCAGCGTGAAGCCGCGCCAGACGAGGTTGGACCGGCCGCCGTCGTTGAACGAGAACACCGTGATGTAGGCGATCGGCGTGAACAGGTACGCGAACGCGACCGCGCCGTAGATGCGCAGCGCGTTGCGGCCGAGCCATCGGCGGGCCCGGACCGCCACGGGGGCGACCGGGGCCGGCGGCCGCGGGCCGCCGGGGCGGGCCGCGGTGGTGGTGTCGACGACGGCGCTCACACGAGCTCCTCGGTGCCGGCCTTGCGGATGTAGAGGAACACGAGCAGCAGGATCGCCGCCATGAGGATGAACGACAGCGACGCAGCCGTCGGGTAGTCGACGATCCGGAAGAACCGGCTCTCTACGACGTTGCCGATCATCGCCGTCCCCGGCTGCCGACCGAGCAGGGCCGCGTTGACGTAGTCGCCGGCGGCCGGGATGAACGTGAGCAACGTGCCCGCGACGACGCCGGGCAAGGACAGCGGGAACGTCACCTTGCGGAAGACGGTCGCCCCATTGCCGTACAGGTCGGCCCCCGCCTCGAGGAGCCGCGGGTCGATCCGCTCGAGGCTGGCGTAGAGCGGCAGCGTCATGAACGGCAGGAAGTTGTAGGTGATGCCGGCGACGACCGCGACGGCGCTCGCCGTGACGGTCGCGCTCTGCGGGATGACGTGCAGCCACTTGAGCAGGGAGACCACCCAGCCCTCGTCCGCCAGGACCTGCCGCCACGCGATCGTCCGCAGCACGAAGCTCGCGAAGAACGGCGCGACGACGAGCACGAGCAGCAGGTTGCGCAGCCGGCCCGCCTTGAACGCGATCATGTACGCCAGCGGGTAGCCGATCGCGAGCGCGAGCACCGTCGCGATCCCCGCGTAGAAGAACGACCGGCCGAACTGCCGGTAGTACTCCGACACGGCGTCGACGTAGTTGCCGAACGAGAACGTCTGGACGAAGACGCCGGTCTCGCCGCCCGCGGCAGGCGTCTGCAGGGACGTGCTGAACAGCGTGACGATCGGCACGACGAAGAAGATGACGAGCCACGCGATGCCGGGCAGCAGGAGCAGGTACGGCGTGTAGCGCCGACCGCGACGGGCGGCCGCGGCGGCCGGCGGGGTCCCGCCGGTGTGCGTGACCGAGGCGATCGCCACGGCTCAGCCCACCCCGGCGGCCGCGGGGACGACGTCGCTCTCGACACCGGCGGTCGCGTCGCCGGCGAGGGCGAAGGTGTGCGCCGGCTCCCAGGAGAGCGACACGTCCGAGCCGGCGGGGTGCCTCCCGCCGGTGCCGCGGTTCTGCGCGAACACCGTGAGGTCCTGCCCCCACGGCATCCGCACGAGGTACTGCGTCGAGACGCCCATGAAGCTCGCGTCGGCGACGACGCCGCCGGTCAGCCGGTTGTGACCGTCGGGCACGGGGTCGTCGGGGCCGGCCAGGTGGATCTTCTCGGGCCGGACGCCGACGAGCACGTCTGCGCCGTCCGCGTGCAGCCGGCCGACGGGCAGCCGCAGCGACTGCCCGTGGCACTCGACCGCGACCTCGTCGCCGCCGCCCTGACGCCGTCCGGCGACGAGGTTGGACTGGCCGAGGAAGTTCGCGACGAAGGTCGTCCGGGGCGACTCGTAGAGCTCGTCCGGGCGACCCATCTGCTCGATCCTGCCCTGGTTCATCACCGCGACGGTGTCGGCCATCGTCATGGCCTCCTCCTGGTCGTGCGTGACGTGCACGAAGGTGA
>DAIOGQ010000430.1:0-2970 GCA_036745175.1 Kineosporiaceae bacterium | reverse complement strand
TGCCGAGCTCGAGCCGGCTCATCTTCGACTCCGACGCCCGGATCGTGTACCCGGCCTCGGCCCGCGAGATGCCGTGCTCCTCGCGAAGCCGGCGCAGCCGGGCTCCGAGCATCATCCGCCGCGCAGTCACGCTCGCCTGCGGCTGATCCGTCATCCATACCTCCGGCGCACAGTGTGACATCGCGAGCACGCTCGCAACAGCCTCAGCGATCGGGTCAACTGCGGCCCGATGCATGCCGATTGACTCTGAGTGAGCACCGCCACCTCCAGCCCGTTCGGGCGTGGGGACCCCTCGAGCACGCGTGCGACCGTGCCCGGCCAGGCCGCCCGGCGCCGGCTCGGCGACGTGCTCGTCTCCACCGGCCTGCTCACACCCAGCCAGCTCGACGCCGCCCTCGAGGCCCAGACGTCGTCGACGGGCGTCCGGCGCCGGCTCGGACAGGTCGTCGTCGACCTGGGACTGGCCTCGGAGCGGGACGTCGCCGAGTGCCTCGCGAACCTGCTCGGCCTCGAGCTCATCGACCTGGCGAAGATCGTCCCGGCCCCGGACGTCGTCAGGCTCCTGCCCCGCCAGGTGGCCGAGCGCACGCGCGTGCTCGTGCTGGACCGGACCCCCACCGGCGGCGTCGTCATCGCGGCCGCCGACCCCACGAACGTCCTCGCGCTCGACGACGTCAAGCTGTACACCCGCTCCGCGGACCTGAAGATGTTCGTCGCGACGGACAGCCAGATCCGCGACCAGCTGACCCGCGCCTGGTCCCTCGGCCAGGACAGCGCCTCGGTTTCGGCGATCGTCGACGACGTCGACGACGAGGACGGCGACGCGGGCCAGCCCTCGCCCGGCAACGTCACGGCGGTCGACGACGCCCCGATCGTCAAGCTCGTCAACCAGGTGCTCGCCGACGCCGTCCGGCTGCGGGCCTCGGACATCCACGTCGAGGTCCAGCGGGACGTGCTGCGGGTGCGGTACCGCGTCGACGGCCTGCTCCGCGACGTCATGAACGCCCCTCGCCGGATCGCCGGCTCCGCGATCAGCCGGATCAAGATCATGTCGGGCCTCGACATCGCCGAGCGACGCGTCCCGCAGGACGGCCGGACCCGCTTCTCCGTCGAGGGCGTCGCGGTCGACGCCCGGGTGAGCACCCTGCCGAGCCTGCACGGCGAGAAGGTCGTGATCCGGCTCCTGACCCGTGGCGACGCCGTCCCGGGGCTCGACAGCCTCGGGTTCGAGCCCGAGCAGCTCGAGGCCTTCCGGTCCGCGCTCGCGGTGCCGCAGGGCCTCGTGCTCATCACGGGCCCCACCGGCTCGGGCAAGACGAACACGCTCTACTCGGCGATCGCCGAGATCCGCACCCCGGACAAGAACATCGTCACCCTCGAGGACCCCGTCGAGGTCCAGCTGCCCGGCATCACCCAGGTCGGCGTCAACGACAAGCAGGGCATGACGTTCAGCCGTGGCCTGCGCTCCATCCTGCGCCAGGACCCGGACATCATCCTCGTCGGCGAGGTCCGTGACACCGAGACCGCCGAGCTCGCCCTCAAGGCCTCGCTCACCGGCCACCTCGTGCTCACGACGCTCCACACGAACAGCGCCGTCGCCGCCCTCACCCGGCTCGTCGACATGGGCGCCGAGCCGTTCCTCGTCGCGTCGTCGCTCACCGCCGCCGTCGCCCAGCGGCTCGTGCGCCGTCCCTGCGGCTCGTGCCTGGAGCCCTACCGCCCGGACGACGTGACGCTCGCGCTGCTCGGCATGACGGCGGACGACCTCGGCCGGGCGTTGCCCCGCCGCGGGGCCGGCTGCCCCGAGTGCGGCGGAACGGGCTACCGCGGCCGGACCGCGGTCTACGAGGTGCTCAGCGTCGACGCGCCGATGCGGCAGATCCTCATCAAGGACCCCTCGGAGTCGGCGATCGCCGCCCAGGCCCGGGCGTCCGGGATGGCGACGCTGCGCGCATCGGCGATCGAGAAGGCCCGGCGCGGCGAGACGACGTACGAGGAGGCTGCCCGCGTCACCCACTCCGACCACGCCGGCGGCCAGGCCTGCCCGGCGTGCGAGCGCCGGGTCGACGCCGACATGATCGTCTGCCCCTGGTGCACTGTCACCCTCGACCGCGGGCACTGCGCGACGTGCACCCGCCAGCTCGACCCGGACTGGAAGATCTGCCCCTGGTGCCGAACACCGGCAGCCCCGAGCGCCGCCGGGCGCCCGCCGGAGGGCGTCCTTCCCCGTGGACCGGACCTGCCGATCGGCTGAGCACCCGGCCACGCCTACGATCGGTGCATGTCCGCCGTCTCGCTCGACGAAGTCCACGCCGCCCTCGCAACGGTCAACGACCCGGAGATCCGCAAGCCGATCACCGAGCTCGACATGGTCAAGTCCGTCGACGTCGACGGCGCCCGGGTCGCCGTCACCATCTACCTCACGGTGTCGGGCTGCCCGATGAAGGCGACGCTGACCCGCGACGTGACGAACGCCGTCGCCGCCGTCGCCGGTGTGGAGGTCGTCTCGGTCGACCTCGACGTGATGTCCGACGACCAGCGCCAGGCGCTCAAGGACAAGCTCCGCGGGCCCGGTTCGACGCGCGAGATCCCGTTCGCCAAGGCCGGCTCGCTCACCCGGGTCTACGCGGTGGCGTCCGGCAAGGGCGGCGTCGGCAAGTCGAGCGTGACGGTCAACCTGGCCGCGGCGATGGCCGTCGAGGGACTGCGCGTCGGGGTCGTCGACGCCGACGTCTACGGCTTCTCGGTGCCGCGCATGCTCGGGGTGGAGCAGCCTCCGACCCGGGTCGACGACATGATCCTGCCGCCGGTGGCGCACGACGTGAAGGTGATCTCGATCGGCATGTTCGTGCCGGGCAACCAGCCCGTCGTGTGGCGCGGGCCGATGCTGCACCGGGCGCTCGAGCAGTTCCTCGCCGACGTCTTCTGGGGCGACCTCGACGTCCTGCTGCTCGACCTGCCGCCAGGTAC
>DAIOGQ010000429.1:0-2972 GCA_036745175.1 Kineosporiaceae bacterium | reverse complement strand
GAACCTGCACCGCAGCCAGCTGAACCCGCTCGAGGAGGCGGCCGCCTACCAGCAGCTCCTCGACGACTTCGGCTGCACCCACGAAGACCTCGCCACCCGGATCGGTCGGTCACGGCCGCAGATCAGCAACACCATCCGGCTCCTGCGGCTCCCGCCGCTGGTCCAGCGTCGCGTGGCCGCCGGTGTCCTGTCGGCAGGTCATGCCCGGGCACTGCTCGGTCTCGACGACACCGCGGGCATGGAGCGGCTCGCCCAGCGCATCGTCTCCGAGGGGCTGTCGGTGCGGGCGGTCGAGGAGATCGTGGCGCTCGGCGACGGTCCTGCCGCCAAGCAGCCGAAGAAGCGTCCCCGGGCGGGCGGACACACCTCCGAGCTCGATGACCTCGCCTCGCGGCTCGGCGACCGGCTCGACACCCGGGTGAGCCTGGCACTCGGTCGCAGCCGCGGGCGGCTGAGCATCGACTTCGCGAGTGTCGAGGACCTCAACCGGATCGTGGGCCTGATGGCGCCGGACCTGAAGGGTGTCTTCCAGGAGGCGCACTGACCGAGCGCACCGCACGACAGCACGGCCCCGCCCCGGGACTTCCGGGTGCGGGGC
The DNA here is from genome assembly GCA_036745175.1 of Kineosporiaceae bacterium. Classification (GTDB taxonomy): domain Bacteria; phylum Actinomycetota; class Actinomycetes; order Actinomycetales; family Kineosporiaceae; genus R-H-3. The sequence goes on along the minus strand of DAIOGQ010000429.1, from coordinate 2,374 downwards.
CGTTCGTGTTTCGCGTGAAACATCGTGCCGGGGGCCGACCGCAGGTGCCGGTCGACGACCGCGGCCGTGACCTCAGACCCCGGACGGCGCGGAGGGCTCCGCGGGGGCGGCCGCGGCCGAGGCCGCCTCGACCAGGCTGCGGTAGAGCCGGCCGGCGTCCTCCCCCGCGGCCTCGACGGACTGCGGCAGGAGCGACGTCTCGGTCATCCCGGGGGCGACGTTCACCTCGAGGAACCACGGCGTGCCGTCGCGGTCGACGATGAGGTCCGTCCGCGAGACGTGACGCAGGCCGAAGGCTGTGTGGGCCCGGACGGCGACCTGGGCGGCCGTCGCGGCGGACGCCGCGGTGAGGCGGGCCGGGCAGAAGAACTCCGTGGCGCCGGCCGTGTACCGGGCGTCGTAGTCGTAGACCCCGTCGACCGCGACGATCTCGACGGCCGGCAGCGCCCGCGGTCCGTCACCGAGGTCGATGACGCTGACCGCCACCTCGACGCCCTCGACGAACCGCTCGACGAGCGCGACGTCCCCGTAGGCGAAGCAGTCGACCATCGCGCGGGGGAGGGCGGCTGCCTCCCGGACGACGCTCACGCCGAGCGCCGAACCACCTCGGGCCGGCTTGACGACGAGCGGCAGCCCGAGCCGCTCGACGATCGCAGCGAGCACACCCTGGGCCCCGAGCTCACGGAAGGTCCCGTGCGGCAGGGCCACCGAGTCGGGTGTGCGCAGGCCGGCGGCCCGGGCGACGGACGACGCGACCGGCTTGTCCCAGGCCATCCGGCACGCGGCCGCGGTAGCCCCGACGAACGGCAGGCCGAGCAGGTCGAGGACGTCGCGGACCGCGCCGTCCTCGCCGGTCGCCCCGTGCAGCAGCGGCCACACGACGTCCGGCGGAGCCGACCGGAGCGCCGGCACGAGCTCGGCATCGACGTCCCGGACTTCGACGAGGCAGCCCGCGTCGCGCAGCGCCTCGGCGACCCGGCGTCCGGAACGCAACGACACCTCCCGCTCGTGGGAGAGACCGCCGGCGAGCACGACGACCCGGGGTGCGTGTTCCACATCAACCTCCATGCGCGGGAAGACCTCCGCACGTCCCGGCTGCCGGGGTGCGGTCGGACGTCAGGTCAGGTCGGGCGACGGCGACTGGACCTGGCCGCGACCGGCATGGCCCGCCGCCCCGAAGCCGCCGGCGGACCCGCCGCCGAACGTCTCGAGCAGCTCGATCTCGGCCTCGACGACTGCGGCGAGCCGGCGGATCCCCTCACGGATCCGCTCGGACGTCGGGTAGCAGTACGACAGCCGAAGGTTCTGCCGGCCTTGGCCGTCGGCGTAGAAGGCCGTGCCCGGGACGTAGGCGACCCGCTCGGTGACGGCCCGCGGAAGCATGGCGGTCGCGTCCAGTCCGTCGGGCAGGGTGACCCAGACGTAGAAGCCGCCCTTCGGCGTCGTCCACGTCGCGCTCGGGAGCAGGTCGGCCAGGGCGTCGAGCGTCGTGGCGGCGCGCTCGCGGTACAGGTCCCTGAAGACCCCGACCTGATGCTTCCAGTCGTGGGTCTCGAGGTACGTCGAGACGGCGAGCTGGCTGAAGGCGCTCGGGCACAGGATCGCCGACTCGCTCGCGAGGACGAGCTTCTCCCGGACGGCGTGCGGCGCGACGGCCCAGCCGACCCGGAAGCCGGGCGCGAACGTCTTGGAGAACGACCCGAGGTACACGACACCCTCGCGGTCGAGCGAGTGCAGCGAGGGCAGCGGGTCGCCGTCGAAGCCGAGCAGGCCGTAGGGGTCGTCCTCGAGGACGAGGACGCCGAACCTGCGGGCGATCTCGACGATCTCCGGACGACGGGCGCTCGACAGCGTGACGCCTGCGGGGTTGTGGTGGTTGGGCACCGTGTACAGCAGCTTCACCCGTCGGCCCTCGGCGGCGAGTCGGCCGAGCGCGGACTCGAGCGCCTCCGGCACGAGCCCGTCGGCGTCGAGCGGCACGTGGACGACGTCCGCCTGGTACGCGCGGAACACCCCGAGCGCTCCGACGTACGACGGCGCCTCCGCGACGACGACGTCGCCCGGGTCGACGAAGATCCGGGTCACGAGGTCGAGCGCCTGCTGGGAGCCGGTCGTGACGACGATGTCGTCGGGGTGGGCGTCGACCTGCTGCGGCGCCATGACGTCGAGGATCTTCTCGCGCAGCCCGGGGTCGCCCTGGCCGGAGCCGTACTGGAGGGCGACGGCACCCCGCTCGGCGACGAGCCTGGCGAGTGCGGTGCCGACGACGTCGAGCGGCAGCGCGGAGATGAAGGGCATGCCGCCGGCGAGGGACACGACCTCGGGCCGGCTGGCGACCGCGAACAGGGCGCGGATCTCCGAGGCGGTCATGCCC
>DAIOGQ010000428.1:0-2973 GCA_036745175.1 Kineosporiaceae bacterium | reverse complement strand
CGGGTGCCCATCGTCGAGCCGATGACCCGCAGCTGGAGGAAGAAGATCCGGTTCAGCTCGGTGGCCACCGGGTTCGGGCCGGACGTCGCGCCCGAGATGACGACGGTGCCGCCCTGCTTGAGCGACTTCACCGAGTGGCCCCACGTCGCGGCACCGACCGTCTCCATCACGGCGTCGACCCGCTCGGGCAGCCGGGCGCCGGACTCGAAGGCGGCCGCCGCGCCGAGCTCGAGAGCCCGGGCACGCTTGCCCTCGTCGCGGCTCGTCGCCCAGACCCGCAGACCCGCGGCCGCTCCGAGCGCGATGAGCGCCGTCGCGACACCGCCGCCCGCGCCCTGCACGAGCACCGTCGAGCCCGGTTGCTGCCCGGACTGGGTGAAGAGCATCCGGTAGGCCGTGAGCCAGGCGGTCGGCAGGCAGGCGGCCTCCTCCCACGACAGCGCCGAGGGCTTGGGCACGAGGTTGCGCCGCGGCACCACGACCTCGTCGGCGAGGGTGCCCTGGTAGCGCTCGGACAGCAGCGACCGCCTGGGGTCCATCGTCTCGTCACCCCGGTAGTCCGGGTCGCCGATGATCGCGTGCACGACGACCTCGTTGCCGTCGTCGTCGAGCCCCGCCGCGTCGCAGCCGAGGATCATCGGCAGCCGTTCGGCCGGCAGGCCGACACCGCGCAGGCTCCAGACGTCGTGGTGGTTCAGGCTCGCCGCCCGGACCCGCACGCGCGCCCAGCCGTCGGGCACGACGGGGGTGGGCCGCTGGCCGACCTCGAGGGCGGACAGCGGGTCGTCGGGGCTGATCCGGGCGGCGTAGGCGGCGAGCATGCCCGCAATCTACCCAGCGTCGCCGGGCGTGCTCCCCGCGACGTCACGCTCAGGCCCGCGCGACGCCGTCCGTCCGCGCGGCTGCCATGACGGCCGCGGAGACCGCCGGCACGACGCGGTCGTCGAAGACGCTCGGGACGACCTCGCCCGGCGTCGGCCGCTCGACGACGGCCGCGATCGCCCGCGCGGCCGCCAGCTTCATCGTCTCGGTGACCCGGGTCGCCCGGCAGTCGAGGGCGCCGCGGAAGATGCCCGGGAAGGCGAGCACGTTGTTGATCTGGTTCGCGAAGTCGCTGCGCCCTGTGCCCACGACCGCCGCGAAGCGGTGCGCGACGTCCGGGTGCACCTCGGGGTCGGGGTTGGCGAGCGCGAAGACCACGCCACCGCGGGCCATCGACGCGAGGTCGTCCTCGGGCACCGTGCCGCCGGACACACCGACGAAGACGTCGGCGCCGCGCAACGCCTCACCGACCACGCCCGTCAGTCCGCGCGGGTTCGTCCTGGCGGCCAGCTCGCGCTTCACCTCGCCCAGGTCGTCACGCGATGGCTCGACGATCCCGCGGCGGTCGCAGACGACGACGTCGGCGACGCCCGCGCGGCGCAGGATCGCCGCGATGGCGACCCCTGCGGCGCCCGCACCGCTGACGACGGTCCGCAGGCCGGTGAGCTCGCGGCCGATGACGCGGGCGGCGTTCAGGAGTCCGGCGAGCACGACGACGGCGGTGCCGTGCTGGTCGTCGTGGAAGACCGGCAGGGCGAGCCGCTCCTGCAGCCGCCGCTCGACCTCGAAGCAGCGCGGCGCGGAGATGTCCTCGAGGTTGATCCCGCCGAACGTCGGCGCGAGGAGCGCGACGGTCTCGACGAGCGTGTCGACGTCGGTCGTGTCCAGGCAGATCGGGACGGCGTCGATGCCCGCGAAGTGCTTGAAGAGCATCGCCTTGCCCTCCATCACGGGCATGGCGGCACCGGGGCCGATGTCGCCCAGGCCGAGCACGGCGGTGCCGTCGGACACCACGGCGACCGTGTTGCCACGACCGGTGTAGACGTCGAGCAGGCTCGGGTCGGCGGCGATCGCCCGGGACACCTCGGCCACGCCCGGCGTGTAGGCGAGCGACAGGTCCCGACGGTCGCGCAGCGGCGACCTCGGCACGACCTCCAGCTTGCCGCCGGCGTGCAGGGCGAAGACCGGGTCGGTCGGGTCGGGCCGGGGCGCGCCGGACGGCGCGAGGTCGGGCAGGAGCTCCGGGACCGGTGCTGCGGCCAGCGGGACCAGGTGGGCACGCGCTGTCGTGGGGATGTCGAGGACGTCGATCGGTTCTGCGGACATGGCTGACCCCTGGGCAGGTTCGACGGCGGGCCGCCGGCGCATGGCGACGGCAGGAACCCGTTGGCAGAAAAGGGATGTCGAGTGGTATCTCGACGGTAGGCAATCGGCGACTCGGTTGCGGTCGCGCGACCTCGCGGTCGCGGCGTTGCGACGCGGTGGGGTCGCTGACACCTGGTGAACGGGGGTCACCCGTGCCGTCATGGTGCCACAGAGGCACGCAGGACGCGAGGGTGTGCGCGACGATGGGCGCGTGACGAACGCCTCGGCCGCCCTGCGGCTGCTCCCCGGCCGGCTCGCCGTCGTCGTCGTGCGGGGTCGTTCGATGGAGCCGACGCTGCAGGACGGCGACCGTCTCCTCGTGCGGGCCGCGCCCCGCGCGACCCGCCGGGCCCGGGACGGCCGTCTCGTCGTCGTGCGGCTGCCCGGCGGCCGGCCGGCGGGCGTCAAGCGTCTCGTCCACACCGGCGACGACGGGTGGTGGGTCGAACGGGACAACCCTGACGAGGGCGTCGACTCGTGGCAGGTCGGTGCCATCGGGGACGCCGGCCAGCTCGGCGTCGTCGCGCTCCGCCTGTGGCCGCGACCCGGCCTCTTCCGCCGCCGCAGGGACTGAACCCGGCCCGCGGCGGGGCGCCCATGCGCACCCGCGGGAGCGCGGGTAGCGTGACCCGACGTCGGACGAGACCACCGCCGACGTCGGACCACACATCACTTGCGACGTTCCACGAAAGGGAGTGACGGGATGCTCACGCGTCTCCTCGACGCCCTCGCGGGGACCGAGGTCAGCGCGCACTGCGACCTCCCCTGCGGCGTCTACGACCCGGC
>DAIOGQ010000427.1:0-2979 GCA_036745175.1 Kineosporiaceae bacterium | reverse complement strand
CAGGTCGACATCGCCTTCCACAACGCGGGCATCTCGCCGCCGGACGACGACTCGATCCTCACGACGGGCATCGACGCGTGGCGCCGGGTGCAGGAGGTCAACCTCACGTCCGTGTACCTGGGCTGCAAGGCCGTGCTGCCGCACATGCTCGCGCGCAGGTCGGGCTCGATCATCAACACGGCGTCCTTCGTCGCGACCCTCGGCGCGGCGACAAGCCAGATCTCCTACACGGCGAGCAAGGGCGGCGTGCTCGCGATGACCCGCGAGCTCGGGGTCCAGTTCGCCCGCGAGGGCGTCCGGGTCAACGCGTTGTCGCCGGGACCGGTCGCCACGCCGCTGCTCCTGGAGCTCTTCGCCTCCGACCCCGAGCGGGCCCAGCGCCGGCTCGTCCACGTGCCGATGGGTCGCTTCGCCGAGCCGGGCGAGATCGCCGCCGCCGTGGCGTTCCTCGCCAGCGACGACGCGTCGTTCATGACCGCGAGCAACTTCCTCGTCGACGGCGGGATCAGCGGCGCGTACGTCACGCCGCTGTAGGACCACCCGCGGGCGATGGGAGACTCCACTGCTGTGACCGTCATCGACAGCACGACCACGGCGACGCGGCCGCGCCCCGTCGTCGGGCTCTCCGCGTACAGCACCCGTGCCGCGTGGGGCGTCTGGGACGTCGAGGCGGTCCTCGTCCCCCGGGCCTACGTCGACGCCGTCGAGCGGGCCGGCGGGCTGCCCGTCGTGCTGCCCCCGCTGCCCGGCGTCGTCGAGGGCGTCCTGCCGTGGGTCGACGCGCTGCTCCTCGCGGGCGGCCCGGACGTCGAGCCGTGGCGGTACGGCCAGGAGCCGGGCCCGGACACCCAGCCGCCCCGGGCGGAACGGGACGCCGCCGAGCTCGGCCTGCTCGCCGGCGCCGTCGACGCGGGACTGCCGGTGCTCGGCATCTGCCGCGGGATGCAGCTGCTCAACGTCGCCCGCGGCGGCACGCTGCATCAGCACCTGCCCGGCGTCCTCGGGCACGACGACCACGCGCCCGCGCCGGGGGTCTACGGCGACCACCACGTCCGGGTGGAGGCCGGGACCCGGCTGGCCCGGGCGCTCGGTGACCGCGACGCGACCACGGTGCCCGCCTACCACCACCAGGGCGTCGACCGGCTCGGCGACCGGCTCGTCGCGGCCGCGTGGGCCGACGACGGGCTCGTCGAGGCCGTCGAGGACCCCACGCTCCCGTTCTGCGTCGGGGTCCAGTGGCACCCCGAGGTCGGGACCGACCCGGCGTTGTTCACCGCGCTCGTCGCCGCGGCCCGGGAGCGGACGGCGGCCCGGGCGGACGCGGCCCGGTGACGTCCGACCGGCTGGCCCGCGAGGCCGAGCGGGCCGCCGACCGGCTGCGCGTCGTGGGCCCGCGGATGGCCGCCCGGACGGGCGCGGACGCCGCGGCCCTCCTCGACGCCGTCCGCGGCGACCTGCAGCGGCTCGCCGACGTCGCCGCAACGGCGGAGAACCGCCCGAGCCGGCCGGTCCCCGCGCTCGCACCCCACGCGCTCGGTGACCAGGTGCTCGTGCTGGCGCACGACGTGGTGTCGGCAGCAGGTCCGGGTGACGGGGCAGCGGCCGTCGTGGACGCCGCCCTCGCCGTCCTCGCGGACCTGCGCGCACGGATCTGACGCCGGCGGATCCGTGCCACGATCGGCGCATGTCGAAGCAGCTGCTCGTCGGGATCGGCCTGTTCCTCGTCGTCATCGGTGCCATCTGGACCGGGCAGGGGCTCGGCCTCATCGGCGGCAGCTTCATGTCCGGCGAGGTGCTGTGGGCCGTCGTCGGCCCGGTCGTCGCGGTGCTCGGCGCCGGTGTGGCGTACGCCGGCTCCCGGCGCACGCCGCGCTGACCGGCCGGCCGCCGCGCCGCGCGGACCGGCGGTCGACCGGTCAGCTCAGCCGTTCGTAGATGATCGCCATCCCTTGACCGCCGCCGACGCACATGGTCTCGAGGCCGAACTGGCCGTCGCGGACCTGCAGACCGTTGAGCAGCGTCGTCGTGATCCGGGCGCCCGTCATGCCGAAGGGGTGCCCGAGCGCGATCGCGCCGCCGTGGACGTTCAGCTTGTCGTCGGCGACCCCGAGGTCGTCGGCGCTCGGGAGGACCTGCGCGGCGAAGGCCTCGTTGATCTCGACGAGGTCGATGTCGTCGATCGTCATCCGGGCCAGGGCGAGCGCGCGGCGCGAGGCCTCCACCGGGCCGAGGCCCATGACCTCGGGGGACAGCGCCGAAACGCCGGTCGCGACGACGCGCGCCAGCGGTGTCAGCCCGAGATCCTGGGCCCGGGTGTCGCTCATGACGACGAGCGCGGCGGCGCCGTCGTTGAGCGGGCAGCAGTTGCCCGCGGTGACGGTGCCGCTCTCCCGGAACACCGGGGACAGCGACTGCACCGCCTCGAGCGTGACGCCGGCCCGCGGCGAGTCGTCCTTGGTCATGACGCTGCCGTCGGGCAACGTGATCGGCGTGATCTCCCGCGCGAAGAAGCCGTCGACAGTGGCCTTCTCGGCGCGGTTCTGGCTCTCGACGCCCCACTCGTCCTGGGCCTGCCGGCTCACACCCCGCAGGCTCGCGACGTTCTCCGCGGTCTGGCCCATCGCGATGTAGACGTCGGGGAGCAGGCCCGACTCGCGGGGGTCTGCCCATGGCGTGTTCGACTGCGCCGTCGAGCTCGTGCGCGCCTTGGCGTCGGCGAAGGCGGGGTTGTCCCAGTCGGCGGGCTGCCGGCCGGCACCCGCGAAACCCTTGTACCGCGACACGCACTCGACGCCGGCGCTGACGAACGCGTGGCCCTCGCCGGCCTTGATCGCGTGGAACGCCATCCGGGTCGTCTGCACGGACGACGCGCAGAACCGGTTGACGGTCGAGCCCGGCAGCCCGTCGTGCCCCAGGAGCACCGAGACGACGCGGGCCATGTTCGACCCCTGCTCGGCCCACGGCTCGGCGCAGCCGAGG
>DAIOGQ010000426.1:0-2984 GCA_036745175.1 Kineosporiaceae bacterium | reverse complement strand
CAGGTGCTCGTCACGAACGGCGGGAAGCAGGCCGTCTACCAGGCGTTCGCGACCCTGCTGGACCCCGGCGACGAGGTGCTCCTGCCGGCTCCGTACTGGACGACGTACCCCGAGGCGATCCGGCTCGCCGGCGGCGAGCCCGTCGAGGTCTTCGCGGGCGAGGACCAGGGGTACCTCGTCACCGTCGACCAGCTCGAGGCCGCCCGGACGCCACGGACGAAGGTGCTGCTGTTCTGCTCACCGTCGAACCCGACCGGTGCCGTCTACCCGGTCGAGGCCGTCCGTGCCATCGGCCACTGGGCCGTCGAGCACGGGATCTGGGTCGTCACCGACGAGATCTACGAGCACCTCGTCTACGACGGCGCGCGCGCGGCCTCGATGGCCGTCGAGGTGCCAGACCTCGCGCAGACCTGCGTCGTGCTCAACGGCGTCGCCAAGACGTACGCGATGACCGGTTGGCGGGTCGGCTGGCTCATCGGCCCCAAGGACGTCGTCAAGGCCGCGACGAACCTCCAGTCGCACCTGTCGTCGAACGTCGCCAACGTCTCGCAACGGGCGGCGCTCGCCGCTGTGTCCGGCGACCTGTCGGCGGTCGAGGAGATGAGGCGGGCCTTCGACCGGCGCCGCCGCACGATGGTCGCGATGCTCAACGACATCGAGGGCGTCGTCTGCCCGATGCCGCAGGGTGCGTTCTACGCCTACCCCTCGGTCAAGGGGGTTCTCGGTCGCACGATCCGCGGCCGCACGCCCACGACGTCCGCCGAGCTCGCCGAGCTGATCCTCGACGAGGCGGAGGTCGCCGTCGTGCCGGGCGAGGCCTTCGGTCCGAGCGGCTACCTGCGGCTCTCGTACGCCCTCGGCGACGACGACCTCGCCGAGGGCGTCGGCAGGCTCCAGCGGCTGCTCTCCGAGGCCCGCTGACCCGCCGCCTCGCAGGGCCGAACGGGCGGCTCGGCGGTACTAGGACCAAGGTGCCATGGCGGCGCCCGGGTCCGGCCTGACAGAAATGAGGCAGGAGACGTGCCCCGCAGTGGCGGGGCTGCGGATGCCCCGGGAGGCCTGGACATGTCGCGCATCCTGAGCGCGCTCGGAGCGACCGCGTTCGTCGCCGTCGCGGCGGGGACGGCGGGCGCGGCGGTCTGGGCGGCCGCGCAGCCGCCGGCCCCGAGCCAGGTGTACCGCGGCGACCGCAGCCTCCATCTGTCGAGCTCGGCGGACCAGCCGACGACCGGGACCGCGCGGGTGAGCAGCGGCAGCACGCGGACCGGGACCCACACCCCGGGACCGTCGACAGGCCACGACGGCACGGACGACCTGGCCGACGGCCACGGCCGCAACCGCGGCAAGGACGGCTCCGACGCGAGCTCCACCGCCGAGCCTCGCGACGACGGGGGCGGGTCTGGCAGCGGGTCTGGCAGCAACGGATCGGGGAGCTCCGGCGGGTCGCGAGGCTCGAGCGGGTCCAGCAGCACAGTGGGACCGAGCGGGTCCAGCAGCACAGTGGGACCGAGCGGGTCCAGCAGCACGGGGGCACCGAGCGGCTCCAGCGGCTTCAGCGGCTCCAGCGGCTCCAGCGGCTCCAGCGGCTCCAGCGGCTCGGGCAGCTCGGGCAGCTCAGGCGGGGGGTCGGACGACGGCGACAGCGGCCCCGGTCGCGGTCGCTGACGCGCCGGCCGACGCGACACACCTCCCGCACCGGCAGCCCGCGCGTCCACCGGTCGGTGGACGACGTCACCGTCGTCCGGTCGGTGCGATCGGGCCGGCGTCGGGAGAGGCTGGTCTCATGGCGACCACCGCGCACTCCCCCGAGCAGCAGGCCGAGCAGGTCCCCGGCGTCACGGGCGGAGCCGCCCTCGCCGTCCGCGTCCGGGGGCTGCACAAGAGCTACGGCGGTCGTAGCGCGGTCGACGGGATCGACCTCGACATCCGCACCGGCGAGGTGTTCGCCCTCCTGGGTCCGAACGGGGCCGGCAAGACGACGACGGTGGAGATCCTCGAGGGCTACCGGCGGCGCGACTGCGGTGAGGTGGACGTCCTCGGGGTCGACCCGGCCGTGGCCGACCGCACCTGGCGCGGACGGATCGGGATCGTCCTGCAGAGCACGAACGAGAACGCCGAGCTGACGGTCGAGGAGCTGGTCCGGCACTTCGCGCGCTACTACCCCGACCCCCGCGACCCGGACGAGGTCATCGCGGCCGTCGGGCTCGAGGAGAAGCGACGGGCCCGGACCCGGGCGCTGTCCGGCGGCCAGCGCCGCCGTCTGGACGTCGCGCTCGGCATCGTCGGGCGCCCCGACCTGCTGTTCCTCGACGAGCCGACGACGGGCTTCGACCCGCAGGCCCGCCGCGCCTTCTGGGACCTCGTCCGGTCCCTGCGCCGAGACGGCACCACGATCCTGCTCACGACGCACTACCTCGACGAGGCCGAGCAGCTCGCCGACCGGGTCGGCGTCATCGCCCGCGGCCGGATCGTCGCGGTCGACACCCCGGCACGGCTCCGTGGCCGGACGGCGCACCAGGCGCGGGTGCGCTGGACGGACGCCGACGGCGACCACGAGGAGCACACGGATGCGCCCACCCGGCTGGTGCGGGCGCTCTCGGACCGCTACGGCGGGGAGGTTCCCGCGCTCTCGGTCACCCGGCCGAGCCTGGAGGACGTGTACCTGTCGATGATCGAGGACGACGACGGGGCGCGCGACGACGCGGCGACGGCGAAGGACGGACGATGAGCGCGACGACGAGCAGTGCCGGCCGCCCGGCGGGCGGGCCCGCGGACCGGGCGGCGGCCACGCCGTCCACCCTGGGCCTGGGCCTGGCCCGGACCGGGATCGAGCTGCGGCAGTTCTTCCGCGAGCGCGACAGCATGGTCTTCACGTTCGGGTTCCCCGTCATCATGCTGTTCATCTTCGGCTCGGTGTTCTCGGGCGACATCGGCGGCGGCGTCTCGTTCACGCAGTACTTCACCGCCGGGATGATCGCCTCGGG
>DAIOGQ010000425.1:0-2996 GCA_036745175.1 Kineosporiaceae bacterium | reverse complement strand
GCTCGGCGAGCCGGACCGTCACGACGGCCGTGAGGCCCTCGAGGACGTCGTCCTTCTCGATCTTGTCGTCCTTGGCGACCTTGAGCCGGCGCGCGTTCTCGTCGACGACCTTGCGGAAGGTCTTCACGAGGGCCTGCTCGAAGCCCGCGAGATGGGTGCCGCCCTTGGACGTCGCGATGATGTTGACGAACGAGCGGACCTCGGTGTCGTAGCCGGTCCCCCAGCGCAGCGCGACGTCGACGAAGCACTCGCGCTCGACGTCCGTCGGGGTCATGTGTCCGCGGCCGTCGAGGACGGGCACCGTCTCGGTGAACCGACCCGACCCCTGGAGCCGCCAGACACCGGTGACCTCGGGGTCGGTCGCGAGGAACTCGGCGAACTCGCCGATCCCACCGTCGTGGACGAACACCTCCTCGACCGGCCCGGCCTCCCCCGGCGTGCCGGCCAGGCCGCGCTCGTCGCGGACGACGAGCCGCAGCCCCGGGACGAGGTAGCTCGTCTGCCGCGCCCGGGTGACCAGCTCGTCGTAGGCGAAGGAGGCGTCCTTGAGGAAGATCTGCCGGTCCGCCCAGTAGCGGACCCGGGTCCCGGTCACGCCGCGCCGCACCGTGCCGCGGGTCTTCAGCTCGGAGCGCTCGACGAACGGCGTGAAGCCGGCGTCCGGCCCCGGCCCCTCCCGGCCGTCGGCGAACGCGCCCGGTTCGCCGCGGCGGAAGCTCATGACCCAGGTCTTCCCGCTGCGGTCGACCTCGACGTCGAGCCGCGCCGACAGCGCGTTGACGACGCTCGCGCCGACGCCGTGCAGGCCGCCGGACGCGGTGTACGAGCCCCCGCCGAACTTGCCGCCCGCGTGGAGCTTGGTGAAGACCACCTCGACCCCGGACAGTCCGGTCTTCGGCTCGACGTCGACCGGGATGCCCCGGCCGTCGTCGCCGACCTCGACGGAGCCGTCGGCATGGAGCACGACGTGGATGTGGCGGCAGAAGCCGGCGAGCGCCTCGTCGACGGAGTTGTCGATGATCTCCCAGAGGCAGTGCATGAGGCCGCGCGCGTCCGTCGACCCGATGTACATCCCGGGTCGCTTGCGGACGGCGTCGAGACCCTCGAGGACCGACAGGTGCCGCGCGGTGTACCCCGAGGCGGCGGCCGTCCGGACGTCGGCCTGTGCGCGGGCACTGCGGTCGGTCGTCGGCTGCGCCACAGGTACGGGCTCCTTGTCGTCCGTGCGGGAGAGGGTCGTCGGTTCGGTAGAGAGGTGCGGCAGAGGGTTGCGGTGGGGGCCGCCCGGTGGGTGCCGCGGGTCACTCGGGGCACGCGGCCGGCCCGACGGTTCGTACGCCTGATCGAGGCTACCGCCGCGAGCACGGCGCGCGCCGTCGTGGCACGCGGGACACGCGGACGAGGTCGCCCGGCACCCCGTCACGACCACACGCGCGCCGTCACGATGCGTGCGCGAGGGCCACGGAGCTTCGGTCGCGCAACGCCCGACCTCGGGGGTCGGCGACCGTGAGACGGCCTCCCGGTGACGCCCGGTATGCACCGTGACGTGCAGCACATCGCGCTCGTCGCGCAGCGCTACGCGTTGAGCGAACGGCCGTGTGGGGGCTGACCGGGAACCACGAGGGCTGCTTCACTGTTGTTGCAGACGTCGCCGCCGACCTGGGGGCGACGTCCGTGTCTGAGGAACGAGAAGTGACTGCGCACCGTCAGTACAGCCAGCACCGCGAGCACGTCGAACTCCTACTGAACCGCTGTGGGCGACCGACGAGGACGTCGAGACCGACGACCGCACGCACCAGCCGCTCGACCCCGCACTGCCCGAGCGTCACCCCCGCGCCGGCCAACCGCCTTGAGGAGGTCGCCCCGTGAACGCAACCCTCGCCCCCGCGCCGCTGACCGCTGTCGACCGCTGCGACCGCTGCGGCGCGCGCGCCTACGTTCGCGTCCTGCTCCCCGGTGGCGGCGAGCTCCTCTTCTGCGCTCACCACGGCCGTGCCCACCAGGAGGCGCTCCTGGCCCGCGCCGCGGAGATCCAGGACGAGAGCCACACCCTTGCGGCACCTGCGTCGGCCCCGGTCGACGAGCGCTGACGTCCCTGTTCACGACCACGGTCGGTGACGCCGCCGACGACCAGCACGGAGGCCCGGCTGACCGGAGTGACGCTGCTAGCGGGGCTGATGATCGTCATCGGCCTCGCCGGCATCGTCGTCCCGGTCCTGCCGGGCCTTCTGCTCGTCTGGGGCGGGGTGCTCGTGTGGGCCCTGGGCCGGACCGACGCGACGGGCTGGACCGTCCTCGCCCTCGCGACCGTCGTCACCGTCCTCGGCAGCGTCGTGAAGTACCTGCTGCCTGGACGACGCCTGCGTGACTCCGGCGTCCCGTGGCTGACCGTGGGCCTGGGCACCGTCCTCGGCGTCGTCGGGTTCTTCGTCATCCCGGTCGTGGGCCTGTTTGTCGGCTTCGTCCTCGGGATCTTCCTCGCCGAGCTGTACCGGCTGAAGGAGACGTCCGCCGCGTGGCCGTCGACCAAGCAGGCGCTCGTGGCCGTCGGGTTCTCGATCCTCATCGAGCTGGGCACCGCCCTGCTCGTGACCGCCGTGTGGATCGGCGGCCTCGTCGTCGGCTGAGGACACCGAAGATCGCCGGCTGTTTACCGAGAAGGCGCTCTGGGGCGCCTTCTCGGTAGACAGCCGGCGATCTTGGGGGGCTTCAGTCGAGGTAGTCGCGCAGGACCTGGGACCGGCTCGGGTGCCGAAGCTTGGACATCGTCTTCGACTCGATCTGCCGGATCCGCTCGCGCGTGACCCCGTAGACCTTCCCGATCTCGTCGAGCGTCTTCGGCTGGCCGTCGGTGAGGCCGAACCGCATCGAGACGACGCCCGCCTCGCGCTCCGACAGCGTGTCGAGCACCGAGTGGAGCTGCTCCTGCAGGAGCGTGAACGACACGGCGTCCGCCGGGACGACGGCCTCGGAGTCCTCGATGAGGTCACCGAACT
>DAIOGQ010000424.1:0-3003 GCA_036745175.1 Kineosporiaceae bacterium | reverse complement strand
GCCGTCCTCCTGGGCGACGGCGATGCCTACGTCCACGCCGGCGGCCAGTATGAGTGGGACTCCGCCGCCCCCGTCGCGGTGGCCCGCGCCGCCGGGCTGCACACGAGCCGGATCGACGGCTCGTCCCTCGTCTACAACCGCGCCGACCCGCGGTTGCCCGACCTCGTCGTCTGCCGGCCCGAGCTGGCCCCGGAGATCCTCGCGCTGACGCACGTCCTCGTCGGCGCGACCGCAGGAGGAGCCCGATGAACCATCGACCGCAGGAGTACCGGCTCTCGCAGCTCGACACGCTCGAGGCCGAGTCGGTCCACATCTTCCGGGAGGTGGCGGCCGAGCACGAGAAGCCCGTGCTGCTCTTCTCCGGCGGCAAGGACTCCATCGTCATGCTCCGGCTGGCGGAGAAGGCGTTCTGGCCGGCCCGGATCCCGTTCCCGGTCCTGCACGTCGACACCGGGCACAACTTCGGCGAGGTCCTCGAGTTCCGCGACCGCCGGGTCGCCGAGCTCGGTGTCCAGCTCGTCGTCGCGAGCGTCCCGGACGCCCTCGCGGCGGGCCGGGTGCACGAGCCGCCCGACGGCACGCGCAACCGGATCCAGACCCCGGTCCTCCTCGAGGCGCTCGAGGAGCACGGCTACACCGCCGCGTTCGGCGGGGCCCGGCGCGACGAGGACAAGGCGCGCGCCAAGGAGCGGGTCTTCTCCTTCCGCGACGAGTTCGGCCAGTGGGACCCGAAGAACCAGCGCCCCGAGCTGTGGTCGATCTACAACGGCCGCACCCACGCGGGCGAGAGCATCCGGGTGTTCCCGCTGTCCAACTGGACCGAGCTCGACATCTGGCAGTACGTGCTGCGGGAGCAGATCGCGCTGCCGAGCATCTACTTCGCGCACGAGCGCGAGGTCTTCGACCGTGGCGGCATGCTGTTCGCGGACAACGAGTTCTGCCGGCCCAGGCCGGGCGAGGACACCTTCGTCGCGAAGGTGCGCTACCGCACCGTCGGCGACGCGTCGCTGACGGCCGCGGTCCGCAGCGAGGCGGACACCCTCGAGGGGATCATCGACGAGGTCTCCACGACCCGGATCACCGAGCGTGGCGCGACCCGCGGGGACGACAGGTTCAGCGAGGCCGCCATGGAGGATCGCAAGCGGGAAGGGTACTTCTGACGGTGGGACACCTCGGGATGGACATGCTGCGGTTCGCGACCGCGGGCTCCGTGGACGACGGCAAGAGCACGCTCATCGGGCGGCTCCTCTACGACTCCAAGTCGATCTTCACCGACCAGCTGGAGTCCGTGGAGCGGGCGAGCCTGGCCAAGGGCGACGACTACGTCAACCTCGCGCTGCTCACCGACGGCCTGCGGGCCGAGCGCGAGCAGGGCATCACGATCGACGTCGCCTACCGCTACTTCGCGACGCCGCGACGCAAGTTCATCATCGCCGACACCCCCGGGCACATCCAGTACACCCGGAACATGGTGACGGGCGCCTCGACGGCCGACCTCGCGATCGTCCTCGTCGACGCACGCAAGGGGCTCGTCGAGCAGAGCCGGCGGCACGCGTTCATCGCGACGCTGCTGCGGGTGCCGCACCTCGTGCTCGCGGTGAACAAGATGGACCTCGTCGACTACTCGCAGGAGGTCTTCGAGTCGATCTCCGACGAGTTCACCCGCTTCGCCACCAAGCTCGACGTCCCCGACCTCACCGTCGTCCCGATCTCCGCGCTCATGGGCGACAACATCGTCACCCGGTCGGCGAACATGCCGTGGTTCGACGGACCCTCCCTCCTGCACCACCTCGAGCACGTCCACGTCTCGAGCGACCGCAACCTCATCGACGTCCGGTTCCCGGTGCAGTACGTGATCCGGCCGCAGTCGTCGCAGTTCCCCGACTACCGGGGCTACGCGGGCACGGTCGCGAGCGGCGTCCTCAAGCCGGGCGACGAGGTCATGGTGCTCCCGAGCGGCTTCACGAGCCGGATCGCCTCGATCGAGACGATGGACGGCCCGGTCGACGAGGCCTTCCCGCCGATGGCCGTCACGGTGCGGCTCACCGACGAGATCGACATCTCGCGCGGCGACATGATCTGCCGGCCGCACAACATGCCGTCCGCGACCCAGGACATCGACGCGATGGTCTGCTGGATGAGCGACCGGCCGCTGACCAAGGGCTCGAAGCTCACGCTCAAGCACACCACCCGGACCGTGCGGGCCCTGGTGAAGAACCTGCACTACCGCCTCGACGTCAACACGCTGCACCGGGACGAGGCACCGGCCGGTCTGGGCCTCAACGAGATCGGCCGCGTCGTCCTGCGCACGACGCAGCCGCTGTTCGCCGACGGGTACCGCCGCAACCGGGGGACGGGCGGGTTCGTCCTGGTCGACGAGGCGACGAACGGCACGGTCGCGGCGGGGATGATCCTCGACCAGGGCTGAGCCGGCACGGTCTCGCCGCCGGGCTCAGACGTCGTCCGTGACCCCGGCGTCGAGCGCAGCCTCGAGCGCAGACCGCCACGTGCGCATCGGCGCGAGCCCGGTCCGATCCCAGGCTTGGTGGCCCAGCACCGACCAGGCCGGCCGCGGGGCGGGCCGCCTGAGCTGTGCGGAGCCGACGGACTTGACCCGGCCAGGGTCCGCGCCCAGCAGCGCGAAAACGGCCTGTGCCAGGCCGAACCACGTCGTCGCCCCGGACGACGTCGCGTGATAGGTCCCGGCCGGCAGGCCCGCGTCGACGACCTCGACGATGCGTCGCGCGACGTCCAGCGACCACGTCGGCTGGCCGTGCTGGTCGTCGACGACCTCGACGGTCTCGCGGAGCGCCTCGAGCCGCCGCATCGTCCGGACGAAGTTCGGACCGTTCCGGCCGTAGAGCCAGGCGGTCCGTAACACCCAGTGCGACTCGGGGAGCTCTGCGCGCACCGCCCACTCGCCGGCCGCCTTCGTCCGACCGTACGCACCGGCGGGCGCCAGCTGCGCGTCCTCGGCGTACGGTGTCCGGGCGGACCCGGCAA
>DAIOGQ010000423.1:0-3023 GCA_036745175.1 Kineosporiaceae bacterium | reverse complement strand
GTGAACATCTCCTCGTGCGTGGGGCCGAGGAGCATGTCGTTGCCCTTGCGGTCCTTCAGCCGGAAGAGGTTGTCGCCGTACTCGGTCCAGCGGTTCGTCGCCTCGTAGGGCTCGCGGGGCAGCAGCGCCGGGAAGTGCACCTCCTGGAACCCCGCGGCGTCCATCTCCTCGCGGACGATGCGCTCGACGTTGCGGTAGGCGAGGTACCCCAGCGGCAGCCACGAGTAGATCCCGGGCGCCGCGCGCCGGACGTACCCCGCCCGGACCAGGAGGCGGTGGCTCGGGACCTCGGCGTCCGCCGGATCGTCGCGCAGGGTGCGCAGGAACAGCGACGACATCCGCAACAGCACGTGGGCCTCCCAGGAAAGTGACCTCGACAGGCTACCCGCGGCGGGAGACCCCGCCGCGACCGCTCTGCACTGCTCCACTTCCCGGAGCAGTGCAAAGCGGCGCAGAAGCGGTGCAGAAGCGGTGCGGCAGCAACCCAGCCGGTCAGGCGGGCGGCGGGCGTTCGCTGGCGCGGGCCAGCCGCGCGGCCATCGCGGCCAGCTCGGTCCTCAGCTCGTCGGGTCCGAGGACGTCGACCTCCCACGGCAGCGTCGCGACGTGCGCGGCAAGGGAGCCGAGGTCGTCGGCGCCCGTGGTGAGCAGGCACACCTGTCCGTCGGCCTCCAGGGCGGCGACGGTGGCCGGCACGCGGGCGGCGACCACGGCGGCGGACGCGTGGACCCGCAGTCGCGCCTGGTGACGGTACGGCGCGGTCGTGACGGCGCGGCCGACGAAGGTGGCCGCGTCCGGCGGCTCCACCCGCGTGAAGCCGAAGGTGCTCACGTGCAGGTCACGCACGCGGTCGACCCGCAGGGTCCGCCAGTCGGCGCGGTCCCGGTCCCAGCCGAGCAGGTACCAGCGGCGGCCGACGTGGACGAGCCGGTAGGGCTCGACGGACCGCTCGGTGACGTCACCGGCTGCGTCGGAGTAGGTGAGCCGGACGCGACGGGCGTCACGGATCGCGGCGGCGAGCGCCGACAGCCGGTCGGGCGGGACGGCGACGTCGGTGCCGGGCAGCGCAACGGACGCCGCACGCAGGGTCGTGAGCCGGTCGCGCAACCGGGCGGGAAGCACCTGCTCGAGCTTGGCCAGCGCCCGGGACGCCGCCGCGGCCATCTCCTCCCCCGGCGCCGTGTGCAGCGCCGCGGCGATCGCCACGGCCTCGTCGTCGTCGAGGAGCAGCGGGGGCAGGACGGCACCCGCACCGAGCCGGTACCCGTCGGCCGCCGAGGCGTCGACCGGGTAGCCGAGCGTGCGGAGCCGGTCGACGTCCCGGCGGACGGTGCGGGTCGTCACCCCGAGCCGGCCCGCGAGGACGGGCCCGCTCCACTCCCGCCGCTCCTGGAGCAACGAGAGCAGGCGCAGCAGCCGGGCGCTGGTCTCGAGCATGTCGGCAGTCTGACGCACGAGGCGGACCGAACCCGTCCGCCTGTCCCTCTACGGTCGTGGCATGACGCAGACGACAGACGCCGTGACGGCCCACCTCGACTGGAACGCTGTCCTCCTCGAGCAGCTGACCTGGCACTGGGAGCACCACCTGCGGCCCCGGCTCGCCGGGCTCACGGACGCCGAGTACGTCTGGGAACCGGTGCCCGGCTGCTGGGGGGTGCGCCCCCGTGGGACCTCGACCGCGCCCGTGCAGGCGGGCGGCGGGGCGATGACGATCGACTTCGCGTTCCCGGAGCCGGACCCGGCCCCCGTGACGACGATCGGCTGGCGGATCGGCCACGTGCTGGTCGGGGTGCTCGGCGCGCGCATCGCCTCGCACTTCGGCGGCCCGCCGTGCGACTACATGACGTACGACTACCCGGCCACGGCCGACGAGGCACTGACCCGGCTCGACGAGGCGTACGCCCGCTGGGTCGCAGGTGTGCGGGGGCTCGGCGGCACGGACGTCCCGGGTGAGGGCCTGCTGCGGCCGTGCGGGCCGGCCGAGGGGCCGTTCGCCGGGGCCAGCCTCGCCGAGCTCGTGCTCCACATCCACCGCGAGATGCTCCACCACGGCGCGGAGCTCGCCCTGCTCCGCGACCTCTACGCCCACCGCGCCCCGACCACCGGCTAGCGGCGACCGGGATCGGGATCGGGATCAGCATCGGGATCGGGATCGGGATCGGCGAAGCCTAGAAGAGCACCGTCGCGAAGGTGCCCACCCGCCGGAAGCCGACGCGCTCGTAGGTGCGGATCGCCCGCGTGTTGAACCCGTTCACGTAGAGCGTCACGAGCGATGCGACCTCGGCCTGCACGATGCGGGCGACCGCGGCCATCCCCGGAGCGGCCAGGCCGCGGCCGCGGAACCGTGGGTCGACCCAGACGCCCTGCACCTGGACGGCGTTCGGGGTCACCGACCCGAGCTCGGCCTTGAAGACCACCTCGCGCCGTCCGGCGACGTCGTCGACTCGGACGAGCGAGCGGCCACCGGCCACGAGCGAGGTCACCTGCGCGTGGTAGAGCGCACCACCGTCCTGGGCGATCGGCGAGTAGCCGACCTCCTCGGTGAACATCGCGACGCAGGCGGGGACGACGAGCTCGAGCTCGTCGAGCCGGCTGCGCCGCACCCGGGGGTCGGGCGCGACGAGAGGCGGGGTCGACAGCGCCATGAGCGGCTGCTCCGTCCGGACGTCGCGGGCCGGGCCCCAGGACGGCTCCAGCTGCTGCCACAGCGCGAGGACGGCGTCCGCCGGGCCGACGATGGACGAGCAGCTGCGGCCCTGCCGGCGAGCCCGGTCGGCAAAGGCCTCCACGGCGTCGGCACCGGCCTGCACGGGGACGAGGTTCGCGCCCGACCAGCACAGCGAGGCCAGTCCCCTGCTGTCGTGGTACCCCCAGAGCTCACCGCCACCCGGCCGGCTGCCGAACCCGGACCCGAGGAGGCGCGCCGCGACGAAGAGGTTCGCCGCGACGTCCCGGTCGCAGACCGCGAGCGCCTCGGCGACGTCATGGCGGTCCAGGAGCCGCAGGGACGAGCGGAGCACGCT
>DAIOGQ010000422.1:0-3028 GCA_036745175.1 Kineosporiaceae bacterium | reverse complement strand
CGACGTCGGCGTAGAACTGCGTCGCGAAGAACGTGCCGCCGAGCTGGTAGCTCTCGAGCTTCGTCATGTTGACGCCGTTCGTCGCGAAGCCACCGGTCGCCTTGTAGAGGGCGGCGGGCACGTTGCGCACCCGGAAGACGAACGTCGTGATCACCGGTCCGTTCGACGGCGGTGGCTCGTACGGCTCGCGGGCGAGGACGACGAAGCGGGTGGTGTTGTGGTGCTCGTCCTCGACGTCCTCGGCCAGCACGTCGAGCGCGTAGAGGTCGGCGGCGAGCCGGGGCGCGAGCGCGGCGACGGACGGGTCACGCTGGTCGGCGACCTCGCGGGCCGCGCCGGCGGTGTCGTCCGCGACGACCGGACGCCAGCCGCGCTCGCGGATGAGCCGGCGGCACTGGCCGAGCGCATGGGTGTGGCTGCGGACGGTGCGGATCTCGTCGACGCCGGTTCCGGGCAGGGCGAGAAGCTGGAAGTGGATCGGCATGAAGTACTCGCCGACGATGTGCAGCCCCGAGTCCGGCAGGAGGTGGTGGATGTCGGCGACCCGGCCCGCGATCGAATTCTCGATCGGGATCATCGCGAGGTCGGCCTCGCCCGCGGTCACGGCCGCGAAGGCGTCCTCGAACGTCGGGCGCGGCACAGGCTCGAGCCCGGGGTACTCCGCGCGGCACGCGGCGTCCGAGTTCGAACCGGGCTCGCCCTGGTAGGCGATCCGGCCGGTGCCGGACGACGGCGGCACGTACGGCGGCGCGAGCTCGGTGGACACAGTGGCCGAGCCTATCGGGCGGGCGTCAGCGATCGGCGCGACGCCGGCTGCGCAACCAGCCGACGAGCGGGACGACGAGCGAGGCGAGGATCGCCGTCCCGGCGACGGCGTAGGCGACCCACCTGACGACCGGCACCGAGTGCGCGAAGTAGCCGAGGACGACGAGGCCGACGCCCCAGCAGGCCGCGCCGACGAGGTTCGCGGACAGGAAGCGGGGGTACGGCATCCGGGCCACGCCCGCGACGATCGGGGTGAACGTGCGCACCCACGGGACGAAGCGCGCGACGACGACCGCCCACCAGCCGTACCGCGCGTAGACCTGCTCCGCGCGCTCGACGTGCCTGGCCGCCCGGCCCGCCTTGCGCAGCAGCCACGGCCGGCCGAACCGCCGTCCGGACCAGTAGCCGACGGCGTCGCCGGCGACCGCCGCCACGAAGACCCCGCCGGCCAGGCCCGGCAGCGAGAGCCCGCTGCCGGGCTCGGCCGCCAGCAGTCCGGCCGTGAACAGCACCGAGTCGCCCGGCAGGAAGAACCCGACCAGCAGGCCCGACTCGACGAAGACGAGGGTCACGAGCGTGACGTAGGCCGCCGTCGCCGACAGACCCTGCAGGTCGGTGAGGTCGGAGAGCCACTGCGACATCAGGGGTCGCCGGCCCGGGCGGCCGGCGGCGGGGCACCCGACCGCCCCGGGGTCGGGCCGACCGGGATCGCCGCCCACCACAGGTGGTACGGCACGGCGGCGTCCGGTCGGGGTCGGTCCCGGAACCCCTCGACGAGCGCGTCGACCGCCTCGCTGACGGCACGAGCCTCGTCCGGGGTCAGGTCGACCGGTGCCAGCGAGGACGACAGGACTACCGCCTCGGCGGCCCGGCCGGCGGGCGACGTCTCGGCGCCGACCCGCGGGCCCGGAGCGCGCGCCCGCCACGGCCGCTCGCGTCCGTCGCCGCTGGCCTCGGCACGGCCGACGAGTCCGTACCGCTCGAGCGCCCGCAGGTGGTAGCTCATCGCGGACGGCGTGAGCCCGGCGATCTGCGCGCACTCGGTGGCCGTGAGGACGGCGCCGCCGAGCAGCCGCTCGAGGACGGCGATCCGGGCCGGGTGGGCGAGGGCACGGATGGCCCGCGGGTCGGACAGGGCGACGTCGTCGTCCCGTCCCGCCGCCGGGGCCGTGTCGTCCGCCGCAGCCACCCGGGCCTCCCTCCGCCAAGATCACCGGCCTGCTACCGAACGGGCGCTCTACGGCGTCCGATCGGTAGAGCGCCCGCGATCTTCTCGCATCAGCTCACGTCGTGCGGCGGGCCCGCTTGGCCCGCGCTCGGAGCAGCTCGAAGGCCACGGGCAGCACGGAGGCGATCACGATCGCCAGGAGCATCGCCTCGATGTTGTTCTTGACGAACGGCACCGAGCCGAGGAAGTAGCCCAGCACCGTGACGCCCGTCGCCCACAGGACCGCGCCGATGCCGCTGTAGGTCATGTACGTGCGGCGGTCCATCTGGCCCACGCCGGCGATGACGGTGATGAACGTGCGCACGATGGGCACGAAGCGGGCGAGCACGATGGCGCGCGCGCCGTACGTCTCGAAGAACGCGACGGTCTTGTCGACGTACTCCTGGCGGAAGAGCTTGGAGTCCGGGCGGCGGAACACGGCCGGGCCGACCTTGCGGCCGATCTCGTAGCCGACGACGTTGCCCGCGAAGGCCATCAGCGTGAGCACGACGCAGGCGAGCCACAGCGGCTGGTGGATCGTGCCTTCGCCGATGAGCAGGCCGACGGTGAACAGCAGCGAGTCACCGGGCAGGAAGAACCCGATGAGCAGCCCGCACTCGGCGAAGACGACGGCGGCCGCGCCCCACAACGCCCACTGACCGAACTGGTCGAGCAGGGTCTGGGGGTCGAGCCAGGACGGGCCGAGCCCGAGGAACGCTCCAGTCACGGCTCAAGGGTACGGGCCGTAGGGTGCCGTTCCGTGACGGACGGCGAGGACCACCGCGCGGTCGCGGCTGCGGCCCCCGGTCAGGGCGGTGGGCCCGCGGCGGCGGAGATCGGCGTCGGGCCGTGGCTCGGGCCGTGGCCGGAGGACGAGTGCTACGACGCCGAGCTCCTGCGGGCGGGCGACCGGCGCAACGTCGTCGACAGGTACCGGTACTGGACTGTCGAGGCGATCCGGGCCGACCTCGACACCCGACGTCATCCGTTCCACGTCGCCGTCGAGAACTGGGCGCACGACCTCAACATCGGCTCGGTCGTCCGTACCGCGAACGC
>DAIOGQ010000421.1:0-3036 GCA_036745175.1 Kineosporiaceae bacterium | reverse complement strand
ACGCCGGGTCGGCGGAGTCGTCGGCGAGGATGCCGATCTCGGTCGGCCCGGCCTCTGAGTCGATGCCCACGATGCCCTTGAGCAGCCGCTTGGCCGCGGCGACGTACACGTTGCCCGGCCCGGTGACCAGGTCGACCCGGGGGCACTCGTCCGTCCCGTGGGCGAACATCGCCACGGCCTGGGCGCCGCCGACGGCGTACACCTCGTCGACGCCGAGCAGCGCGCAGGCGGCCAGGACCGAGGGGTGCGGCAGCCCGCCGTGTTCGGGCTGCGGCGGAGAGGCGACCGCGAGCGACTCCACGCCCGCCACCTGCGCAGGCACCACGTTCATGACGACGCTGCTCGGATAGGCGACCAGCCCGCCCGGCACGTACAGCCCGACCCGGCGGACGGGAACCCAGCGCTCGGTGACCGTGGCGCCGTCGGCGACCCGGACCGTCACGTCGGGACGCCGCTGGGCCTCGTGCACCAGGCGGGCCCGCCGGGCGGCCTCGACCAGCGCCGCGCGCACGGCCGGGTCGAGCGCGGCCAGCGCGTCGGTCAGCGCCGCGGCGGGCACCCTCGCCGTCGGCAGGTCGACCCCGTCGAAGCGGGCGGTCCAGTCCCGGACCGCCGCGCCGCCACGGGCCTGGACGTCGTCGCAGACCGGCCGGACCGCCTCGACGGCGGCCTCGACGTCCAGCGCGGCGCGCGGCAGCACGTCTCGGGGGTCGACGTCGCTGCCGCGCAGGTCGATGCGGCGGATCACCCACGAAGTCTAGGGAGTCCCGTCGCGCCTTCGCCTAGGCACAGCCTTCCAGCGGGGAGGGCCCGGCGCTGAAGGCCTGGACCACGCCGTCTGGGACCTCGAACTCCGGCGTCCCCGCCGGTCCTCGGACGACGAACTGGTCCGGGTACGGCGACGGCGCCCGACTGATGACCTCACCCTCGGGGAAGTGCTGCTTGAGCTCGGTCGGCGTGCTACCGACTCCCAGGTCGAAGACGGCCCGGCGCGGTTCGGTGGCCTCGATGGAGGTGATCACCCCCTGCGGCAGCAGCGACCCGCTCTCGAGAACCTTCGGGTCGACGGAGTCGTCACCGACCCCGTGCAGCCATATCGTCAGGTGGTCGACCCCTCCAGCAGGGCGGAGCCGCAGCCGTTGACCCGGTAGTCCCACCCGACGATTCGACGTCCGAGCGCCTGCTCAGCCTCCGCTACGGTCATCCCGATCTTCAGCTGGCCCACACCCCCGGCTCGATCGGGGCGGAGAGGATCGCGTCGCGATCGACCGACGCACTCGGCGTCTCGGTCGGGCGAAGCGTGGCGTCGAGGAAGCGGGGGCGCTCGCCTCCGAGCCGATAGGTGAGGACGACGCTCATGCTCGGGCAGCAGGAGGCATCCCCGGCGCCGAACCCGTCCGCGGTCAGAACCAGCGTGCTCCCGTCGGGGGACAGCCGCAGGTCGGAGAGGTCGGCATACTGCAGCCCGGAGACCACGCTCGCAGCGTCGGGGCCGTAGGGGATCTCGACCGCGGTGGTCCCCGCCCCCGCGACTAGGTCGAAGAGCGCTTCGTGATACCCGGACGCCCCGCTGGTGCAGCTCAGCCAGGCCAGGCCGTCCGTGACGGCGTCACCGTTGATGTCGGCGAGGACCGTTCGGTGGGTGAGGATCTCGGCGCCGCCGGTCGCCTGGGCCGCGCCGTCCGCCAGGGTGACCGGCCCGGCGAACGCTGACGACATGTCCCGACAGGAGCTCCCCGCCGGAATCCGCAGGCTGTCCAGGTCTGCCGCGGTCACGGCAGCGACAGGGTGAGGGCTGGTGGTCGGGCTCGGCGACTGCGTCGGCTGGGAGATCGAGGGACTCACACTGGTGACCGGTGGTGCGGTGACCGCCTGACCGCGCAGCGCGGCGAACCCGGCGACCCCACCGAGGACCAGGACGAGCGTCACCATCGAGGCCACTACGACCCGCCGCCGCTGCACGGTCGTCGCCCGCCGAGCCACGAAGGGCACCGGGTCGTCCTCGCGCAGGGTCACCCGGTGCGCCTCAGCGGTGAAGAACGCCTTCAGGTCAGGACCGATGTCGCTCATCAGCGCACCTCCTCCAGACCGTCTCGCAACGCCCCGTCACGCCGCAGCCGCTCAACCGCCCGAGACGCCTGGCTGCGCACCGTGGACGGACTGACCTCCAGCAGGTCGGCCACCTCGTCGTCGGCCAGATCCTCGAAGTACCGGAGCACCAGCACGGCCCGCTGCCGCGGCGGCAGCTCCCTCAGTGCGCGGCGCAGCAGGTCCCGCTCGTCCGTGCGATCCTCGTCGGTCACACCGGGCGGCGGTTCGGGGACGAGATCGGTCAGCAGATCGGTCCGCGACTTCAGCCGCCACCTGGACACCGCGCGCCTGGTCAGCGTGCGGGCGACGTACCGCTCGGGGTCGCGTAGATCACCCCGGCGCCAGGCCAGCAGGAGCGCAGCGAGGGCATCCTGGGTGAGATCCTCGGCAGCCGCGGCGTCCCCGGTCAGCAAGTAGGCCCGGCGAACGAGCGGAAGGTAGCGACCTCTCACGAAGGCGGCGAACTCCTCGTCCATCTGCCGCCTCCCCCCACTCGTCGCTGCCACCACGCTCCCGTCCCCCGCATGGCTGGGCCCTCACCCAGACAGTCGCCTCAGTAGCCCGATCTGCTGCCTCCTCGACCAGGGCTTGAGGCCGGGCGCCAGGCCCGGTCCTCGGGGAGGGCGTTTCCCCCGTCGACCACCACCAGCTGACCGGTGACGTACGACGCCTCGGGCGAGCAGAGGAACGCGATCACGGCCGCGACCTCGTCCGGCGTCCCCGACCGGCCCGTGGGACTGAGCGACCCCGCCACCGCCTCGTCGGGGAGCTGGGAGGCCGTCTCGATCCAGCCGGGGGCGACCGCGTTGACGGTGACACCGTCCCCGGCGGACTCGAGCGCGACCGCCCGGGTCAGCCCGAGCATCCCGGCCTTCGCCGCGTGGTAGCCCACGTCGCCGACGAACGCCTGCACGGCCCCACTGGTCGAGGCGACGTTGACGATGC
>DAIOGQ010000420.1:0-3045 GCA_036745175.1 Kineosporiaceae bacterium | reverse complement strand
GCACGCACGTGCTGGAGACCGTCCAGCTGTTCCGGGCCAAGGTCGTCGACGTCGCACCGGACGCCGTGACGATCGAGGCGACCGGCAACGCCGAGAAGCTCGAGGCGCTGCTCAAGGTGCTCGAGCCGTTCGGCATCCGCGAGCTCGTCCAGTCCGGGCTCGTCGCCCTGGGCCGGGGCAGCCGGTCCATCACCGACCGCGCGCTGCGTTCGGCCTGAGCCGGCGCCGCCGGCCGGGGTCGCACCCGACGTCGTCCGGCCCCCGGCGAGCGACCGGCTAGGGTCGCCTGTCGACGTACGTGCTCCGTCCGGTCGGCCACCGCGGTCGACCGGTTCCACCGACCGACATCCTGCAGTCCCTCGAAGGAGATGCACCGCTGTGGCCGAGATGTACTACGACGACGACGCAGACCTGTCCGTCATCCAGGGGCGCAACGTGGCTGTCATCGGCTACGGCAGCCAGGGCCACGCGCACTCGCTGAGCCTGCGCGACTCGGGCGTCGACGTCCGGGTCGGCCTGCCCGACAGCAGCAGGAGCCGGGAGAAGGCGCAGGCGCAGGGACTGCGCGTCGTCACCCCCGCGCAGGCGTGTGAGGAGGCGGACGTGATCATGCTCCTCACGCCCGACCACGTGCAGCGGCACGTCTACGCGGAGGCGATCGCGCCGAACCTCGTCGACGGCGACGCGCTCTTCTTCGGGCACGGCTTCAACATCCGCTTCGGCTACATCACCCCGCCCGAGGGCGTCGACGTCGCCATGGTCGCCCCGAAGGGCCCAGGGCACCTCGTGCGACGCGAGTTCGTCGACGGCCGCGGCGTCCCGGTGCTCGTCGCGGTCGAGAACGACGCGACCGGCAAGGCGTGGCCGCTCACCCTGTCGTACGCCAAGGCGCTCGGCGGTCTGCGGGCCGGCGGCATCCGGACGACGTTCACCGAGGAGTGCGAGACCGACCTCTTCGGCGAGCAGGCCGTCCTGTGCGGCGGTGCGAGCAAGCTTGTCCAGTACGGGTTCGAGACGCTCATCGAGGCCGGCTACCAGCCGGAGGTCGCGTACTTCGAGTGCCTCCACGAGCTCAAGCTGATCGTCGACCTCATGTACGAGGGCGGCATCGCCAAGCAGCGCTGGAGCGTCTCGGACACCGCGGAGTACGGCGACTACGTCTCCGGCCCCCGGGTCATCGACCCGCGCGTCAAGGAGAACATGCAGGCCGTCCTCGCCGACATCAAGAGCGGCGCGTTCGCCCAGCGCTTCATCGACGACCAGGATGCCGGTGCACCGGAGTTCAAGCGGCTGCGCGCCGAGGGTGAGCAGCACCCGATCGAGGCGACCGGCCGTGAGCTGCGCAAGCTCATGAGCTGGGTCAAGTCGACCGACAGCGACTACGTCGAGGGCACCGCCGCCCGCTGAAGTGCCCCAAGATCACCGCTGCTCTACCTGGTGGGCTATCCACAGCGCCCATCCGATAGGTCGCGAGTGATCTTCGGCGAGAGGGCGGTCCTGATCTCCGCGACGACCTCGTCGCCGCGGTGGGTCAGGTCGTCCCAGGTGAACCGGAGCACGGTGAAACCGGCGTTGACGAGCCGGTTCTGCCGACGCCGGTCCCGCTCGAAGGCCTCCCGACCGCCGTGGGCCGCCCAGCCGTCGACCTCGATCACGACGCGGTGCGCCGGGAACAGCAGGTCGACGACGGCGGCGACGCCCCTGGCGTCCCGGACGGTGGCGTTGGCGACCCACCCGGTGATCCCGCCGCGGCGCAACAGGTCGTGCAGCCGGCGCTCGGCGCGGCTCAGGGCGTTCCCCGCGCTGCCTCGCAGCAGCCGCAGCAGGGCGGGGGTTCCCGGGCGGCCGCAGCCGTCGAGGACGGCCTGGCGCAGGTCGTCACGGCACAGGACCTCGCGGGTCAGGCACCAGGCGAGGAGGCGCTCGCCGTCGTCGGGATCGAGCAGCCGCAGGCAGTCCAGCGCCGTGCGGCGCGGCGTCGTCACGGCCGGGCCGCCCCTGGCGAGGCGCCGCGTCTCGTCGGCGCCGAGGGCGACCCGGTGCACCCGCAGGTCGCGCAGGCTGCGGACCGCCGCCGCACTGGTCGCGTGCAGGACGCCGTCCGGCACCGGCCACCCGTACACCGCTGCCGCGGTCGTGTGGCTTGCGACGGCGTGCGGCCAGGTCAGGTGGACCGCCCAGACGCCGGCCGGCGGTCCGACGGTGGAGCCGTCCGTGACGAGGGCGCGACCGGCGAGCCGCCGCCAGGCACCGGTCCGCAGTCGGTGCTTGACCTGGGCGGGAGACCAGCCTGCGTCGCGCGCCTGCTGCCGGGTGAAGGTGCCGGCCTGGCGTCGTGCGACGTCCGGTGCGTCGACGGCTGCCGGCCACCGGCCCGCTCGAGGCGCGCGCACTGTCGGAGCCGGTCGCGCCCGGTCGGGCTGGTCGGGCTGGTCGGGGTCGTCGGGCTGGTCGGGCCGAGTGGCTGAGGTCATGCCAAGACGATGCGCCGTCCGAGGCGGGCGCCGGTCCCGTCGTGTCGCAGGCTGTGGACAGCGTGACGACGTGGTCTCCTGTGGACGGGTCGAGACACCACCGCATGATCGGCAGCCGTCTACCGGACGGGCGGTCCGAAACGCCCATCGGGTAGGCCACCGGTGATCTTCGGCGGTGCGTTCCAGATGGTGGACCATCGTGAAGGCGTTCACAAGCGTGCCTAGACTCGGCGCGCGCGGAGGGCCGACCCACGCCCGACGACACGCACCACGCCCGCACCGTCCACCGGCGCGTGCGGCAGACCTGAGAGGGACGTCGTGACCAAGCCCGTCGTGCTCATCGCCGAGGAGCTATCGCCCGCCACCGTCGAGGCTCTGGGGCCGGACTTCGAGGTCCGCTCCTGCGACGGTTCCGACCGGGGTCAGCTGCTGGCCGCGATCGCCGACGTCGACGCGATCCTCATCCGGTCGGCCACCCGGGTGGACGCCGAGGCGCTCGCCGCCGCGGGGCGGCTCAAGGTCGTCGCCCGCGCGGGCATCGGCCTCGACAACGTCGACGTCGAGGCCGCCA
>DAIOGQ010000419.1:0-3054 GCA_036745175.1 Kineosporiaceae bacterium | reverse complement strand
CGGCCCCCGCGCGCCGGGCGACGACGCCGTCGACGACGTCGAGGAGCAGCGCCGGGACGGCGAGCCCGACGACGACACCGACCGGCACGGCGCCGGTCAGCGAGTCCGCGGCGAGCGCCGTCACCGCGCCGACGAGCACGGAGCGGGCCAGCGTCACGGCGTTCGCCGCACCCAGACCGGTACTGCGGCGGGCACCCGGCGGGGCCGCGCGGCGCAGCCCGCGGGCGAGGAGCGTCGCGACGAGGACGGCGGTCGCCGTACCGGCGACCCAGCCCGCCGGCCCCAGCCCCACCGTGGCGTCGAGCACGGCGAGACCGAGCACCTGCGCGACGACGGCGACGACCGGCCCGAGACTCATGCCTGTGATACGTACGCAGGGCACCGCCGGTTCTGCCCGCCGGGCACGACGTCGGTCGGGGCGCGCATGACGGTCCCGCCGGCCCCGCAGCCCAGGACGCCGTCCGCGGCCGCGTTCTGGGTCCTCTCCCCGGGCCTCGGCGCGATCCGCCCGGTCGAGGTCGGGGAGCCGGCGGCCGGCGAGGTGCTTGTCCGGACGGTCTTCTCCGGGGTGAGCCGCGGCACCGAGAGCGTGGTGCTGCGCGGCGGCGTCCCGGACAGCCAGCGGGAGGCGATGCGCGCCCCGTTCCAGGACGGCGACTTCCCGGGGCCGGTCAAGTACGGCTACCTGAGCGTCGGGGTCGTCGAGCGTGGCGTCCCCGACCTCGTCGGCCGCACGGTCTTCTGTCTCTACCCGCACCAGACCCGCTACGTCGTCCCCGCGACCGCGGTCGTGCCGGTGCCGGACGCCGTGCCCGCCGGCCGCGCCGTCCTCGCCGGAGCCATGGAGACCGCGGTGAACGCCCTCTGGGACGGCGCCCCGCTCGTCGGCGACCGGGTCACCGTCGTCGGGGCCGGCATGGTCGGCTGCTGCGTCGCCGGGCTGCTGGCCCGGATGCCCGGCGTCGACGTCGAGGTCGTCGACACCGACCCGGCGCGCGCTGCCGTCGCCGACCGGCTCGGCGCCCGGTTCGCGCTGCCTGCCGACGCACGCGACGACCGCGACCTCGTCGTCCACGCGAGCGCGACCTCCGCGGGGCTGACCCGGGCCCTCGAGCTCGCCGCGCGCGAGGCGACAGTGCTCGAGCTCAGCTGGTACGGCGACCGGCCGGTCACGGTGCCGCTCGGGGAGTTCTTCCACCAGCGCCGGCTCGTCGTCCGCAGCAGCCAGGTCGGTACGGTGTCGCCCGCCCGCCGCGGCCGGCGCACGTTCGCCGAGCGGACGGCGCTCGCGCTGGACCTGTTGGCGGACAGTGCCTTCGACGCCCTGGTCACCGGTGAGAGCCCGTTCGACGAGCTGCCCGAGGTGCTCCCCCGGCTCGCGGACGGCCGGCTGCCGGCGCTGTGCCACCGGATCCGCTACCCCACCTGACCAGACCCGTACCGGATCGACCGACCACCGAGGAGCACCCGCCGATGTTCAGCGTCACGGTCCGCGACCACATGATGGTCGCCCACAGCTTCCGCGGTGCGGTGTTCGGCCCCGCGCAGGCGCTCCACGGGGCGACGTTCGTCGTCGACGCCACCTTCCGGCGCGCCGACCTCGACGCCGACGGCATCGTCGTCGACATCGGTCTGGCGTACGCGCAGCTCCGCGAGGTCGTCGGCGCACTCAGCTACCGCAACCTCGACGACGAACCCGTGTTCGCCGGGCGGAACACGACCACCGAGGTGCTCGCGCAGCACGTCGCGGACCGCCTCGCGGAGCGGGTCCACGCGGGCGCCCTCGGCCACGGCGCCCGAGCGCTGACCGGCATTGCGGTCACCCTGCACGAGTCCCACGTCGCGTGGGCCGCGTACGAGCGCACCCTGTGACGTCGTGCCCGGGCGACCCGGTGCACGTCGTCCTGCCCGGCGGGGTGGACGACCCGGCGACCCCGAGCGGCGGCAACAGCTATGACCTGTGCGTCTGCGCCGCGCTCGAGGCGGCCGGCCGCACCGTGCACCGGGTCCAGGTCCCCGGGGCCTGGCCGCACCCGCGGACCGAGGACCTCGACCGGCTCACGGCGGCCCTAGCAGCGGTCCCGGCCGGCCGTGTGGTCCTCCTCGACGGGCTCGTCGCGTGCGCGGCGCCGGACGTCGTCGAGCCTGCCGCGGGAAGGCTCCGCCTCGTCGTCCTGGTGCACCTGCCGCTCGCCGACGAGACGGGCCTGGATCCCGCGCAGGCCGCCGCCCTGCAGGCCGGCGAGACCCGGACGCTGCGCGCGGCGTCGGCCGTCGTCGCGACGGGGACGGCGACCGGACGGCGGCTGGCCCGCGCTCGTGCGCTCGCCGGCACCCGGGTGCAGGTCGTCCCGCCCGGTGTCGACCCCGCGCCGGTCACCGCGCCGTCGCAGGCCGGCGGCCGGCTCGTGTGCGTCGCCTCGGTGACGCCCCGCAAGGGCCACGACGTGCTCGTCGAGGCCCTTTCGCGGCTCACCGACCTGGCCTGGACCCTCGACTGTGCCGGCCCCGTCCCGGCCGGCAGCGGCTTCGCCGGCCTCGTCGCTGACCGGGTCGCGGCCGCGGGGCTCACCGGCCGGGTCCGGATGACGGGCCCGCTGCCTCCGGCGGACATGGCCGTGCTCTACGCCGGCGCCGACCTGCTCGTCCTCCCCTCCCGCGCCGAGCCCTACGGGATGGTCGTCACCGAGGCGCTCGCCCGTGGCGTCCCCGTGGTCGCCAGCGCGGTCGACGGCGTCCCGGAGGCGCTGGGCCGCACCGCGGGCGGTGCACTGCCCGGGGTCCTCGTGCCGCCCGGCGACGCCGCGGCACTCGCCGGCGCGCTCCGCGACTGGCTCACGGACCCCGCACGGCGCGCCGCCTGGCGTGCCGCGGCGCTCGACCGGCGGTCGATGCTCACCGGCTGGGACACGGCGGCGGCCGCGCTGGCCGCCGTCCTCGACGAGGCAGGCGCCGCATGACCGACCCCGACCGCGCGACCGAGCCCCCGACCGAGCTCCCGACCGAGCACGAGCCTGTCCGGTACACCCGGTCGTGGCTCGCGCTGCGGGAGCC
>DAIOGQ010000418.1:0-3058 GCA_036745175.1 Kineosporiaceae bacterium | reverse complement strand
CGCGGTCGAAGACATCGCGGACGTCCGGGTAGTTGCTCAGGCTCTTGCTCATCTTCCGGCCGTCGTCGCCCAGCAGGATCCCGTGGCTGACGCACGTCGCGAAGGCCGGCCGGTCGAAGAGCGCCGTCGCGAGCACGTGGAGCGTGTAGAACCAGCCGCGGGTCTGGCCGATGTACTCCACGATGAAGTCGCCCGGGTAGTGGTGCTCGAACCAGTCGGCGTTCTCGAACGGGTAGTGCACCTGGGCGAACGGCATCGACCCCGACTCGAACCAGCAGTCGAGGACCTCGGGGACCCGGCGCATCGTCGCCCGGCCGGTCGGGTCGTCGGGGTTCGGCCGGGTCAGCTCGTCGACGAAGGGCCGGTGCAGGTCGGTGACCTCGACGCCGAAGTCGCGCCGGAGCTCGGCGAGCGAGCCGTAGACGTCCGTGCGCGGGTATGCCGGGTCGTCGCTGACCCACACCGGGATCGGGCTGCCCCAGTAGCGGCTGCGGCTGATCGACCAGTCGCGGGCGTTCTCGAGCCACTTGCCGAACGAGCCGTCCTTGATGTGGTCGGGCACCCAGCGGATCTGCTGGTTGAGCTCGACCATCCGGTCCTTGAACTGGGTGACGCGGACGAACCACGACGAGACCGCCTTGTAGATCAAGGGGTTGTGGCAGCGCCAGCAGTGCGGGTACGGGTGGTCGTAGGTCTCCTGGCGCAGCAGCACGCCGGCGGCCCGCAGGTCCGCGACGATCTGCCTGTTCGCGTCGAAGACCTGCACGCCGGCGTACGGCGGCACCTCGGCGGTGAACCGGCCCTGGCCGTCGACGGGCACGACGGGTTCGATCCCCGCGGCGTCAGTGGCGACCTTGTCCTCCTCGCCGAACGCCGGCGCGAGGTGGACGATCCCGGTGCCGTCGTCCGTCGTCACGTAGTCGGCCGGCAGCACCCGGTGGGCGTTCTCGCGGCCGGCGAAGAAGCGGAACGGCGGGGTGTACGTCGTCCCGACGAGGTCCGCACCCTTGAGCCGCGCCACGACCCGGTCGGCGGCGTCGTCCCCGAGCTCGCGGGCGTAGTGACCCAGCCGCGCCTCGGCAAGGACGTACGTGTCCGGGTCGCCACGGCGGTCACCACCGGCCGGCCGGCCGGTGACGACGACGTAGTCGAGGCCGGGGTGGACGGCCATCGCCAGGTTGCTCGGCAGCGTCCACGGCGTCGTCGTCCAGATGAGCGCCCTGGCGCCGGCGTACGGTCCGCTCGTCAGCGGGAGGCCGACGGTGACCGCCGGGTCCTGGCGCTGCCGGTACACGTCGTCCATCCGGGTCTCGGTGTTGCTCAGCGGGGTCTCGCAGCGCCAGCAGTAGGCGAGCACCCGGAAACCCTCGTAGACCAGGCCCTTGTCCCACAGGGACGTGAAGGCCCACATCACCGATTCCATGTAGTCCAGGTCGAGGGTCTTGTAGTCGTTCTCGAAGTCGACCCAGCGCGCCTGGCGATGGACGTAGTTCTCCCAGTCCTTGGTGTAGGCGAGCACCGAGGTGCGGCAGGCGTCGTTGAAGGTACCGATGCCCATCGACTCGATCTCGGCCTTGTGGCTGATCCCGAGCTGCTTCTCGGCCTCGACCTCGGCGGGCAGGCCGTGGCAGTCCCAGCCGAAGCGGCGCTCGACCCGGCGCCCGCGCATCGTCTGGTAGCGCGGGACGACGTCCTTGACGTAGCCGGTGAGCAGGTGGCCGTAGTGCGGCAGGCCGTTGGCGAACGGCGGGCCGTCGTAGAAGACGAACTCGTTGGCACCGTCGGTGCCCGCCTCGCGCGCCTCGACGCTCGCGACGAACGTGTCGTCGGCGTCCCAGTAGGCGCGGACGGCGTCCTCGACGATCGGGAACCGGGGGTTCGTCGGGACGGCCGGGCGGGCGCCGTCGCCGGACCCGCTCCCGGTGCTCGCCGCGCCGGAGCCGACCTTGGGGTAGACCATCGTGCTGCCTTCCGCTCTCGCTGCACTGTGCCTGCTCGCACCGGTCGCCGGACGGCGCCGTGTGCGGACCTGCTCGGTGTGCGAGGACGACGGCGCCCGGGTCTCCGGGCGGCACCGCGGTACCACCTCGCTTGTCACCCTCCGGCCGGTGCGCCCTGGCGGGACGCGTCGTCCGGAGCGGCGACCGCTCCTCGTCGGCTGTGACGGGCCGGTCCCGTCCGGTTCTACTGAGGCCGTCTCCCGGCCGCTCGCACCGACCGTGAGGCCGGGCGCGGGGCGGGCGGTGGACGTCCCGTTCTTCCGGAGGCTCACCGGTGATGGCCGGGTCGGCGCCTGTGCGTCCATGGTAGACGCCGCGCGCGCGTCGGCCGAACCGGTTCCCGGCGTGCCGCGCAGCGGTCCGGCCGGCGCCACCCGCCGGTCGCGCCGTGCCTACCCTGGGCCGGTGCGAGAGGCGACGGGCGAGCGGGACGACGTCGCCGGCCCCGAGGCTCCTGCGCGACTGTGGGCGTTCTACGCCGGGGGGTTCCTCGGACCGTTCGGCGGGGCCATGGTGACGCCGATGCTGCCGGAGCTGGCCCAGGGCCTCGGCACGACGCTGTCGACGGCCGCCTGGTCGCTGACGATCTACCTCATCCCGTTCGCGGCCGTCATGCTCGTCTCGGGGACGCTCGGCGAGGCGTGGGGCCGGGCCCGGACCGTCCGGTCGGCGTACCTGGCGTACGTGGTCGCCTCGCTCGTCTGCGCGCTTGCTCCGACGGCGGACGTCTTCCTCACCGGGCGGGCGCTGCAGGGCGTTGCGAACGCGTTCACCACGCCGCTGCTCGTGGCGGCGATCTCGGACGCCGTCCCGAGGGCCGGGCTCGGCCGGGCCCTGGGGCGGTACGCCGGCCTGCAGGCCGCCGGGCAGGCGTTCGCGCCGCTCGTCGGTGGGGCCGCGGCGGCCTTCGACTACCGGTGGGCCTTCGTCGTGAGCGCGCTCGCCGCGCTCGGGCTGGCCTTCGTGCCGCCGCGGGACCCGGCACCACGGGATGCGCCGGAGAGCGGCGCCGTGACCCGCCCGGGCGCCGTGACCGACCCGGCCGGCGCGCCGCGTGC
>DAIOGQ010000417.1:0-3062 GCA_036745175.1 Kineosporiaceae bacterium | reverse complement strand
CAACCTCGTCGTGAGCATCGACACGGTCATCTACTTCCAGCCGACCGACCCGAAGTCGGCGGTCTACGAGATCGCCAACTACATCCAGGGCATCGAGCAGCTCACCGTGACGACCTTGCGCAACGTCATCGGCTCGCTCGACCTCGAGCAGACCCTCACGAGCCGTGACCAGATCAACGGCCAGCTCCGTGGCGTCCTCGACGAGGCGACCGGTCGTTGGGGGATCCGGGTCAACCGGGTCGAGCTCAAGGCGATCGACCCGCCGTCGAGCGTCCAGGACTCGATGGAGAAGCAGATGCGCGCGGAGCGGGACCGGCGTGCGGCCATCCTCAACGCCGAGGGCGTCAAGCAGTCCCAGATCCTCACCGCCGAGGGCGACAAGCAGTCCTCGATCCTGCGCGCCGAGGGTCAGGCGCAGGCGGCGATCCTGTCGGCGCAGGGCGAGGCGCGCGCGATCCAGCAGGTGTTCGACGCGATCCACCGCGGCAACCCGGACTCCAAGCTGCTCGCGTACCAGTACCTGCAGATGCTCCCGCAGATCGCGCAGGGCCCGTCGAACAAGGTCTGGATCGTGCCCACCGAGCTGACCCAGGCGCTCAAGGGGATCGGCCACGCGCTCGGCGGCGGGACGGACGACGACGGCGGCACCTGGGTGCCCGGCGCGCCGTCCGGCACCGGCCTGGCCAAGGACCTCGCGAACGCGACGCTCGAGGAGCCGGAGCGCGCCCTGGAGCGGGCCCGGGCCGAGGCAGCGGGGGCCGCGGCGGACGCCGAGGGGGCTGCCCGGGTGACCGGCCGGGAGACGCCCGTCGCACCCCCCGTCGCCCCGTCCGCACCCCCCGCCGAGGGCTGACCGGCCGGTGCCGGGCCCGGTCCGGTCCGCGACCCGGCCGGGTCGGTCAGCGTCGGTCGTCCGGCGGGGTCGTGGGGTCGCCGCGTCCGGTCGCGGCCTCGATGGCGCGCTGCGCGGCGAGCACCAGGTCGACGTACCACTCCGCGCGGTT
Source organism: Kineosporiaceae bacterium (assembly GCA_036745175.1). GTDB lineage: Bacteria > Actinomycetota > Actinomycetes > Actinomycetales > Kineosporiaceae > R-H-3. The sequence continues at coordinate 2,058 of DAIOGQ010000417.1, read as the reverse complement.
GTACCGGAAGAGCGCGTCGTGGACGCCGCGGGCGGTGCCCTCGCCGGCTCCGCCGTCGCACAGGTAGGCGGCCGCCGACCAGATGGCGTCGGGCGCCGACCAGGCGTCGGTGGCGCCGTCGTGGTTGCCGTCGACGCCGTACGCGTCGAAGGTCGCCGGCATGAACTGCATGGGTCCGATCGCGCCCGCGGACGAGGGCCCGTTGTTCCGGCCGTGACCGCTCTCGACCTGGCCGACGGCTGCGAGCAACGTCCAGTCCATGCCGGGGCACGACGTCGCCGCTGCCCGGTAGTCGTGCTCGTAGTCGGCAGGGATGCCGAGGGCGCTCGCCGCCGACGCCCGCGCCAGCCGGCGCGCCTGCGCCGCGGCCTGTGCTGCGGCGAGCCGGGCTGCGGCCTCCTGCGCGGCGCGGACGGTACGGGCCCGGGCATCGAGCCGGTCGAGGGTGGTCCTCGCCCGGCCGAGGGCCTCGCGGGCGGCGGCGGCATCGTCCTGCAGGTCGCGCAGCGCGACGGCGAGCCGCAGGTCGGTGACCTCGGCGGCCGTCGCGGCCCGGGTGGACCGGGCGGCGCGGGTGCCGGCGTTCGTCATGTCCAGGCCCGACCGGCGCAGCAGGTCCGCCCGGATCCGGTCGACCGAGGCGGCCCGCCACATCGCCTCGTCCGGGTCGTCGGCCGCGAGGACCGTGACGACCAGGCCGGCCGCGCCCCCCTCGACGTAGAGCGCCCGGACCCGTGCCGAGTGGGCGACGGCGGCCGCCCGCAGGCGGTGGGCGTCCTCCTCGCGGGTGCGGTCGACGTCGGCGGAGGCCGCGAACGCGGCGGCGAGCAGGTCCGCGGCCCGCTCGGCGGCGGCGGACCGCTGCTCGTAGACCTCGGTGAGGTCGTCGACCCGGCGGGCGGCCGCCTTCGCGGCCGCCTCGGCCCGACGGGTCGCGGCGTCCGGCGCCTTCGCGCCGGGGGAGTCACCGGCGGCGCCTGCTGCACGCGCGTCGCCGGGCGGGCGTCCCGGCGCGGCAGCAGCCGTCGCCGTCGGGGTCGTCAGCGCAGCCGCGGTGACGACAGCGAGCACGACGACGGCGCGCACGCCCCGACGTCCCGCCATCCGGCTGCCCACGCGGTGTCCATCGACACCCCGGGGCGGATGCTTGACCCGGCCGCCCGCCCGGCCGGGGCCGGTGAGCGGACCGTGACCGGCGGATAGCCTCGCCCCGTGACGACGCCCGAAGCCCTCGCCGTGCTCCTCGCCGGGGTCTGGGCCGGGATGATCAACACCGTTGTCGGCTCCGGGACGCTCATCACGTTCCCGACCCTGCTGGCCCTGGGCTACCCGCCCGTGACGGCGAACGTCTCGAACAACGTCGGTCTCGTCTTCGGCAGCGCGATGGGCGCGTGGGGCTACCGCCGGGAGCTCGAGGGTCAGCGCCGCACCGTCGTGCGCCTGGTGCCGATGTCGTTCGTCGGGGCGATCATCGGCGCCCTGCTTCTGCTGCGGCTGCCGGCCACGGCGTTCGAGGCGGTGGTGCCCGTCCTCATCGGCATCTCGCTCGTCCTCGTCGTCGTTCAGCCGAGGGTGTCCGCGTGGACGGCGGCGCGGCGTGAGCGGCTCGGCACCGAGCACAGCGGCCCGGGTGCCGCGACCGGCACCGGGACGCTGCTCGCGGGCGTGTACGGCGGCTACTTCGGTGCGGCGCAGGGAGTCCTGCTCGTGGGGCTGCTCGGGTCGCTGCTGCCCGAGTCGCTCCAGCGGGTCAACGCGCTGAAGAACGTGCTCTCGTTCGTGGTGAACGGCGTCGCGGCCGTGACCTTCCTCGTCGTCCGGCCGGAGGCCGTCGAGGCGAGGGCCGTCGTGCTCATCGCCGTCGGCTCGGTCGCGGGCGGCGTGCTCGGCGCGAGGATCGGCCGGCGGCTGCCGCAGCGCGTCCTCCGGACCGTCATCGTCGTCGTCGGGGTCGCAGCGATCGTCCGGCTGCTGTGGCCGGCGGGTGGCGCGTGAACCGGCACGACCGCGAGGCGGCGCTCGTCGCCGAGCGGGCCGCGCTGGCCGCGACGGTCGCCC
>DAIOGQ010000416.1:0-3065 GCA_036745175.1 Kineosporiaceae bacterium | reverse complement strand
CCCTGCACTGCTGCGGGAACGGCAGGGCCGCGATCGTCGCCACCAGGCTGTCGTGCGCGGCGGCCGCGACGGCCGCGGGGACCGCGGCATGACGGTCGGCGCGCGCGGTGTAGGCGTACGGCCGCGACCGGCGGTCGATGGCGTTCAGCGCGTCGTGGACGGCGACCTGGGTGATCGCGTACATCCGCGACTCGTGGAGCGGGTCGTCGAGCGGCGCGATGCACGCCGCGACGGCCGCCCTCCCGGCGACCGCGTCCCAGCCGACGACCGGGTTGTCGCCGGCGGCATCACCTCCACGCATCACCGCGGGTTCGCGGCGGCGGGTAGCGCCAGGGCCAGGGTCAGCGTCGCCGCGGTGCCGAGTGCCAGCACCGCCGACCGCCGTCGGCTGTCACGTCTCATCGAAGGCTCCCCGTCCACGTGTCCGGTCGGACGTGGCGGCGGCGCGGGCCGGGGCAGCCTCGCGGGCAGGCGGGCGCGCGACACCGTCACAGGCCAAGGACACGGCGGAGCCGATCTCGGTTGCCCGCAGGAGTCGATCAGCTGAGCCGGGTCAGCTCCACGGAGACGAACAGCGTCGACCCGGCGGTCCCGGCGTAGACCCCTTTGAGCGGCGGGACGTCGGCGTACGTGCGGCCGCGCGCGACGACGACGTGCGCGGACCCCACCGGCGCGGCGTGCGTCGGGTCCCAGGGGACCCACTCCCCCGCCCACCACTCGACCCACGCGTGGCTCTGGCCCTCGATCGTCTCGCCGAGGTCGGCGTCCGGGGCCGGGTGCAGGTAGCCGGACACGTACCGGGCCGGGAGGCCGAGCGCGCGCAGCGCCCCGAGCGTGAGGTGCGCGTAGTCCTGGCAGACGCCCTGCCGGGTCCGCCACACCTCGACGGCGTCGGTGTGCACGCTCGTCACCCCCGGCACGTACGCGACGAGCCCGTGGATCTGCTCGCACACCGCGCGGGCCGCGGCGTCGGGGCCGAGGCCGGACGCCGTCTCGCGGGCGAGGTCGACGACCTCCTCGGCCGGCATGGTGCGCGGCGACTGGCCCAGGTACTCCACGTGCATGTCGGTCACGGCGTCGGAGCGGACGTCGTCCCAGGTCGCGCCGGCGTCCACGGGGCGGGCCGGCCAGACCTCGACGGTGCTGCTCGCCACGACCTCGAGCGTCTCGTGCGGCACGAGGACGTCGAAGGCGGTGACCTGGGTGCCCCAGTAGTCCCAGTAGGTGTGCGTCCACGTGACGGCGTCGACCTCGACGCGGGTGTCGAGCGCCGTCTGCCCGGTCGTCGTCAGCGGCGTGAGCCGGGCCTCGTTGTACGAGGCGAGGACGGGCGCGTCGTACCGGTAGCCGGTCCGATGCCTGATGAGGAGCCGCTGCGGCCGGCCGTTCGGCTGCGTCGTCACGAGACCTCCCCGACCCACGCCGTCGTCACCGCGCGCGGGAAGTACCTGCGCGCGACCGCCTCGCTGGCGGCCGAGCACGCCTTCTGGACCTTCTCCATCTCGGCCGGCAGGTCGGCGAGCACCTCGCTGAGCGAGCGGTACTCCAGGGAGGTCCGGGCCCTGCCGAGCAGCCGGCGGGCCTGGTCGGCGACCCCGACGCGCTCGGTTGCGGGCGCGAGCTCCTCGAGGCACTCCTCGGCCTGGTTGAGCGCGTAGAGCACGGACCGCGGGAAGAGCCGGTCGAGCAGCAGGAACTCCGCGGCCCGTTCGTCGGAGGCCACCCCGCGGTAGGTGCGCACGTAGCTCTCGTAGGCGCCGCACGAGCGCAGCAACGTCGTCCACGACGGGACGGCGCCCGAGATCGTCGACGTCGCCACGAGCCGCGCCGTCATGTCGGCGCGCTCCAGGGACCGGCCGAGCGTGAGGAAGCGCCACGCGTCGTCGCGGCTCATCGAGGCGTCGGCGATCCCCGCGACGAGCGCGCTGCGCTCCCGGACCCACATGAAGAACTGGTGCGCCGTCGTCGAGCGCGACCGGGCGGGCTCGACGCCGATCCACGTGGTGTTGAGGCACTCCCACAGCTCGGACGACACCGTCTCGCGCGCCCGCCGGGCGTTCTCCCGCGCGGCGCCGAGCGACCCGATGATCGAGCTGGAGTGGTCGAGGTCGTACGCGAGGCGGTCGAGGACGAGGACCCGGTCGATGTCCGCCAGCGGCGGGTCGGCACCGTTGCCCGTGTCGTCCGGGTCGACCTCGACGCCCATGACGGCGAGCAGCGCGCGGCACGCCTCGGCCTCGGACAGGTACGGGTCCTCAAGAAGCATCTGCAGGTGGACGTCGAGGATGCGCGCGGTGTCGTCGGCGCGCTCGACGTAGCGGCCGATCCAGAACAGCGACTCCGCGATCCGGCTCAGCACGTCGGCTCCCCGGCGGCCTGGTGCTGCGGCAGGTGCTGTTGCTGGGGGGGCTGCGCGCGTTGTCGTCGCTGCTGCTGCTGTTGTTGCTGTTGTTGCTGCAGATGGGCCAGCTCGTCCTCGTCGGGCGGCACGTCGGGCCCGGGCAGGGCCACCAGCCGGCCGGGCCCGGTGGGGGTCACGCGTCGCGGTGTGATCGCCGTCGCCGTGCCCGACAGCACCCAGGTGTCCTTCGAGCCGCCGCCCTGGCTGGAGTTGACGACGAGCTGGCCCTCGGGCAGCGCGACCCGGGTGAGCCCGCCGGGCAGCACCCACACGGAGTGCCCGTCGTTGACCGCGAACGGCCGCAGGTCCACGTGCCGGGGCCGCAGGTGGCCGTCGATGAGCGTGGGGACCGTCGAGAGCATGACGACCGGCTGCGCGATCCAGCCGCGCGGGTCGGCGAGCACCTGGGCGCGCAGCGTCCCGAGCTCCTCCGTCGTCGCGCGCGGTCCGATGACCAGACCCTTGCCACCGGCGCCGTCCACCGGCTTGAGCACGAGCTCGTCGAGCTTCTCCAGCGCCTCGGCGAGGTCGGCGGGCTCGCTGAGCCGGTAGGTGCGCACGTTCTGCAGGACCGGCTCCTCACCGAGGTAGAACCGGATGAGCTCCGGGACGTACGAGTAGACGAGCTTGTCGTCGGCGACCCCGTTGCCGATCGCGTTGGCGA
>DAIOGQ010000415.1:0-3080 GCA_036745175.1 Kineosporiaceae bacterium | reverse complement strand
GGTGGCGTCGGTGCCGTGCAGCCGTTCCGGCGCGAGGTAGGGCGCGGATCCGAGCACGTCCCCGGATCGGGTGAGCCGGGTGTCGTCGGCGGCGGTGGCGATGCCGAAGTCGCCGAGCTTGGCCCGGCCGTCGGCGGTGAGGAGCACGTTGGCCGGCTTGACGTCCCGGTGGACGATCCCGAGCGGGTGCGCGTCGGCCAGCGCGGCGAGCACGTCGGCGAGCACCGCCGCGCAGGTGTCGTCCCCCGGGACGGCGTCCCGGAGCGCGTCCGCCCAGGTCACGCCGGGCAGGCGCTCCATGACGAGGTACGGCGGGTCACCGGCGGCGTCGACGTCGAGCACCGTGACGACGTTCGGCCCGCCGAGCCGGCCCGCGGCCCGGGCCTCGCGGCCGAGCCGGTGCGCGGCCCGGACGTCACCGGGCGGCCAGCGCCAGACCTTCACCGCGACGTCCCGCTCGAGGACCGTGTCGTACCCGGCGTAGACCTCCCCCGCGCCGCCGCGGCCGAGCAGTCCGTGGAGCACGTAGCGTCCGCCGAGCACGGTGGGCGAGGTGTCGGTCGAGGCGGCCACGGCACCACGCTGCCATCCCGGCGCGGTGGCCGCCTCCGCAGCGGCCCCCCGGGCGGTCCGGACGCCGTCCGGATCAGTCCCGCGGCGGCCGGTCCTCGGCGCGCATCCGCAGGTCACGGGCCGGGTCGACCGCGCAGCACGGGCGCACCCGGAACCGGCCGGCGAGCGACCCGACGGCGAGGACCACCGGGACGGCGACGACGGGCAGGGCGAGCAGGAACCTCACGTAGCAACTGTGCGCGGCGTGGCACCCGGTCGACAAGCGGACGACGCGCGTCACTCCTCAGGGACGACGACCCGGGTGACGCGGCCGCGCTGCGCCCAGACGACCGAGCCGATGACCGCCCCGGCGGCGAGCACCGCGGCGACGGTCACCGTCTCGCCGAGGAGGAGCGCCGACCACGCGAGGGTCAGCAGGGCCTGGAGCTGCTGCACCTGGCCGCCGCGGGCGATCCCGGCCAGGGCCAGCCCGCGGTACCAGGCGAAGAACCCGAGGTACATCGAGGAGACGCCGAGCCCGGCGAGGCACAACCACTGCGCGGGGCCCGGTGCGTACCGGTCGTGGGTCGCCAGCGCGAGGACGACGGTGGCCGGCACGGTGACCGGCAGCGCGAGGACGACGACCCACGAGATGACCTGCCAGCCCGGCATCGCGGCGGTCACCGAGGCCCCTTCGACGTAGCACCAGGACGACGCGACGACGGCCCCGACGACGAGCAGGTCGGCGACCGGGTCGGCCCCGGTCCCGCCGCCGCGGGAGAGCGCGAACGCGACGAGCGCCGCGGTGCCGGTCGTCGCCGCCGCCCAGAACTGCGCACTGACCCGCTCATGGGTGCGCAGCACGGCGATCACGGCCGTCATGAGCGGCATGAAGGCGGCGATGACGGCGACGTGCGCGGACGTCGTCCGCTGCAGCGCGAGCGCGAGCAGGATCGGCCAGCCGAAGACGGCGCCGAGCATCGTGTAGACGATCGGCCGCAGGTACCGGCGCTCGGGGAAGGGCACCCGGCCCAGGGCGAGCAGACCGCCGGCGAGCACACCCGCGATCACGGCCCGGCCCGTCGCGGTGATGAAGGGGTCGAACCCGCGCACGGCCACCTTCGTCATCGGCACCGAGAGCGAGAACAGGAGCACGCCGGCGAACGCCCAGGCGAGCCCCTGCCGGTGCCGGGCGGTCTCCTGGGCGGGTCCGACGTCGGACGGCGCAGCCACTCCGCGCACGGTAGCGGGCGGCAGTCCGGCGCGCGGCCGCGGCGACGAGGGTCGCGACGCCCGGGCCGGGCGCGGGTCAGCCGGGCGGCGGCCCGAGGTTCGCGCTCTGCAGGGCGACGTCCACCCGCGCGACGACCGTCCCACCGGCTTCGGCGAACTCGGCCCGTCGGGGATCGACGACCCGGGTCGCGCCGAACCCGTCGGTCAGCGGCACCCTGACCCGGTTCCCGGCGGCGCCGACGACGAGAGCGGACGTCGCACCGACCGGACCGAGCAGGGCCACCTCGGTCGGCTCGCCGACCCCGACGTCCCCGGGCACCCAGGCAAGGGCAGCGTCCTCGAGCGGCCCGGCCGGCAGCACCGCCGAGACGGTGTGCACGCCGGTCTGCGTGCGGGACAACGGCCGCGTCGTGCCTGCCGTGACCACGTGCGCGCCGCTCGGCGCCGTGACCGCGACGACGTCGATGTCACCCGTCGGGGTCGTGCCGCTCCACAGCAGCCGCCGCGTCGACGTCGCGACGGGCAGTCCAGCCAGCTGCTGGGCCTGGACGAACGTGGCGCTCGCTCGGTCTCCGGTCGGGGCCTGCGGCCCGTGCACGGCGGGCAGCGCCCCCGCGGTCAGCGTCGCCGGGTCGACCGCGACCTCGGCGGCCGCCAGCGGCGCCCACCCCGAGGCGCCGGGTGGGCGCACGTACGCCACGGCCCCACCCTCCTGGGTCCACGGGACCGCCAGCTCCCAGTGCCCCGGCGAGGCCCGTTCCACCGTCCGGACGGACCATGACACCGTGCCGTCCCGTCCGTAGCTGCGACCGGTGGCGAGCTCGACGTCCCCGCGGACGGCGGAGAGCACGACGAGGGTGCCGGTCCCGCGCGCCGCCGGGCGTGAGCCGGGCGACGGCACCCAGGTCCAGGCGACGACGGACGCCGCCTCCTCGGACCGCGCGGACGGGTTACGGCTCATCGTCCGGGCGTCGGCTCCCCGGGCCCCGCTGAACCACACGTGCTCGGTGACGACCCCCTCCGTCGAGGTGCGGACGGGCACCTCGACGAGGACGACCCGGGTGCCAGCGACGTCCCCCGCGAACGGCACCGCGACGTCTGCGGCGTCGTAGTCGCCGGGCAGCGCGCCCTCACCCGAGCGCGGCAGGTCGGCGACGGCCTCACGCACGCTCGCGAGGAACCCCACGTCGTCCGCGAGCGACCCGACCGTCGTCGCACCGAAGACGCTCGAGACGACCGGCCGGCCGCCGTCGGGCGGCGCGCTCGCCCGCTGGGGGCCGCGGAAGGGCGGCAGA
>DAIOGQ010000414.1:0-3097 GCA_036745175.1 Kineosporiaceae bacterium | reverse complement strand
GGTGCCGAGACGGCCCCCCAGGTCGGCGAGCTCGTGTCGGTGCACGTCATCCCGCGCCCGCACACCGAGCTCGGGAAGCACTTCACGGTGTCTGGCACGCAGTCCTGAGCCGGCCCGCCGAGCCCTGCTGCGGTCCACGCACACCTGATGAGCCCTGCCGTGACCTGCCGTGACCTGCCGTGACCTGCCGAGCGCTGTCGGGGCCCGGGTGAGGGCATGAGCAGCCGGACCCCCGAGCTGCGGGTGCACCTGCTCCTGGCGGACCTGCAGCCGCAGTTCGCCGCGTGGCTCGGCACCCCGACCCGAGCCCGTGGCTACCCGCCCTACGCGGGCCAGCACGCGCTCGTCGTCGAGGTGGCGCCGGGCCTGGCGATCCACCGGGTCGCGGACCTCGCGCTGCGCGCCGCGCCGGCGGTCGAGCCCGGGATCCTCTTCGTCGAGCGACAGTTCGGGGTGCTCGAGGTGCACGCCGACGCGCTCGGCGACGTCGAGGCGGCGCGGGCGGCGATCCTCGCCGGGCTCGGCGCGGCGCAGGCTGACCGGCTGCGGCCCGACGTGCTGTACTCCGACGTCATCGACGACGTGAGCGACACCCACGCCGTCATCGTCAACCGGACGCGGGAGGGGTCGATGCTGCTGCCCGGCCAGTCGCTCCTCGTCCACGAGGTGACGCCCGCGCTCTTCACGGCACTCGCCGCGAACGAGGCCGAGAAGGCCGCGCCCGGCGTCACGCTCGTCGACGTGTCGATGATCGGCGCTGCGGGACGGCTCTACCTCGGTGGCGGCGCCACGGACGTCGCGACCGCGCGCGAGGCGGTCGGCGCAGCGCTGGCCGCGGTCGACGGGCGCGACCGGTGAGCACGCACCGGCGCGGCGACGAGCGGGAAGGAGGACGGCGATGACCCAGGACCTCGCCGGTCCGGCGGAGCCGGACGAGGCGTCGGCCGGCGACCTGATGGCGACCCGACCGCCGGACGGCGACCCCGCGCAGCGCGAGCGCCTCGAGCTGATCGCCCGGGACGCGTTGCGGCACCACGGGTTCGGCCCTGACGCCGCACTGACCTTGCTCAACATCAGCGAGAACGCGACGTACGCCGTCGACGACCCGGTCACCGGCGAACGGAGCGTCCTGCGGGTGCACCGGCCCGGCTACCACTCCCGGCCGGCCGTCGAGAGCGAGCTGGCGTGGGTCCGGGCGCTGCGCGCCGAGGACGTCGTCCGGACCCCCGAGGTGCTCACGGCCCAGGACGGCCGGACCGTCGTGACCGGGCGGCACCCGGACGGCGAGGAGCGGTACGCCGTCCGGTTCGCCTGGTGCCCGGGGGCCGAGCCGGCGGGCGAACGGCTCGTCGAGGACTTCCGCGACCTCGGAGCGGTGACGGCACGACTGCACCGGCACGCCCTGTCGTGGCGCCGGCCTGCTGGGTTCACCCGGTTCCGCTGGGACTACGAGACGTCGGTCGGGCCGCGCGGGCACTGGGGCCGCTGGCAGGACGGGATGGCGGTCGGCCCGGCCGAGCTCGAGGTGCTCGGGCGGCTCGACGCGGTGCTGCGCGAGCGGCTCGCCCGGTTCGGCGACGGTCCTGACCGGTTCGGGCTCGTCCACGCCGACATGCGGCTGGCGAACCTGCTCGTCGACCCGGACGACGCGACGGGTGGCGTCACGGTCATCGACTTCGACGACAGCGGGTTCGGCTGGTTCATGTACGACCTCGGCTCGTCGCTGTCGTTCATCGAGCACGACCCCCAGGTGCCCGACCTCATCGACGCGTGGGTGACCGGCTACCGGACCGTCGCTGCGCTGTCCGCGCAGGAGGAGGCAGAGCTGCCCACTTTCGTCCTGCTCCGCAGGCTGCTCCTCGTCGCGTGGATCGGCTCGCACGCGGACACCGACCTCGCCCAGGAGATGGGCCGGGAGTTCACCGCCACCTCGTGCGACCTCGCCGAGGCGTTCCTCTCGCGACCCCCGGGCCGACCACCTGGCCACTGACCCGGCCGGCGAACTCGCTGCCCGCCCCCACCCCCGTTCAGCAGAAGGGACCCACACCATGTTCAGCTCCGTCGAAGGTCGCTCCGTCGTCGTCACCGGTGGCACCAAGGGCATCGGGAAGGGGATCGCGCGGGTCTTCGCCCGGTCCGGTGCGAACGTCGTCGTCGTCGGCCGTGACGCCGCGACGGCGCAGGCCTGCGCCGACGAGCTCACCGCGCTCGGCGGGGGGAGGGTCACGTACGTGCTGGCCGACATCTCGACGTCGGACGGCTGCCGCGCCGCCGCGGACGCCGCCGTCGAGCGCAACGGCGGGATCGACGTCCTGTGCGCGAATGCCGGCATCTTCCCCGACGCGAAGCTCGCCGACATGACCGAGGCCGACATGGACGCCGTGTTCGGCACGAACGTCAAGGGCACGATGTTCGCCGTCCAGGCCTGCCTGCCGCACCTCACGGCGTCTGGGCACGGGCGGGTCATCCTCACCTCGTCGATCACGGGGCCGGTCACCGGTTTCCCGGGCTGGTCGCACTACGGCGCCAGCAAGGCGGCGCAGCTCGGCTTCATGCGGACCGCCGCCATCGAGCTCGCGCCGCGGAACATCACGGTGAACGCCGTCCTGCCGGGCAACATCGCGACCGAGGGCCTGGCCGACCTGGGCCCCGGGTACCGCGCGACGATGGAGGCCTCGATCCCGATGAAGCGGCTCGGTGAGGTCGACGACATCGGCTACGCGGCACTGTTCTTCGCCAGCGACGAGGCGGCCTACGTCACCGGTCAGGCGCTCGTCGTCGACGGCGGACAGGTGCTGCCCGAGTCGCTCGAGGCACTGCAGAGCTCCTGAGCGGTCCGATGACGTCCTCCGCCGACGACGGGACGGCCGGGCACGGCCGCGGGCTGCCCGGGGCAGGCCCCGGTGCCGGTGGTCCCGGCACCGCGGCGCCCGCCGCGGAGTCGCCGGTCGGGGGCCCGACTGTGGAGGGTCCGTCAGTTGAGGGTCCGTCAGTTGAGGGCCCGCCAGTTGAGGGTCCGTCAGTTGAGGGCCCGCCAGTGGAGGGCGCGGCTGTCGCGGCGTGGCCGGCGGCACCCGCGTCGCCGGCGTCCGCTGCG
>DAIOGQ010000413.1:0-3098 GCA_036745175.1 Kineosporiaceae bacterium | reverse complement strand
CCGCGCCCACGGCGCGTCGGGCTCGAGCCCGTGCAGCGCCGCGACGACCCCGGCCACGCCGGGGAGGGAGCCGCCCCGGTCCTGGGCGCCGTCGTGGGTGCCGACCGCGTCGACCTCGCCGGCGGCCCAGGTCCACGCCGCGGCGCAGCCGGCCCGGAGCAGGTCCACCGCGTCGTCGCCGGTGGCCACGACGACGATGCCGCTCGGCTCGACCCGGACCCGGGCGGCCCGGCAGACGGCGGTCGTCGTGCCGGCGACCTCCTCCACCGTGGCGGGTGGCACCGGTTCGTGCAGCGCGCCGAGGTCGCGGCCGACGTAGGTCGGCCGGACCTCAGGTCCGCACGTCATGAGATCGGTCGCCGTGCTCACGCCGGTGAGGACGACGAGGCCGTCCATCGACGCGTTGACCGCGCCCTCGAGGTCGGTGTCGAGGCGGTCCCCGACGACGAGGGGCCGCCTGCTGCCGTGCCTGCGCGCCGCCTCGAGGAACGAGCCGGGCGCGGGCTTGCCGGCCACCTCGTCGGGACTCCTTCCCGCCGCCGTCGCGACGGCGGCCACGAGGGCCCCGTTGCCCGGCGCCGGCCCGTGCGCCGTCGGCACAGTGAGGTCGAGGTTCGTCGCGACCCACGGCAGCCCCGAGCGGACGGCGCGGGCGCCCTCGGCGAGCAGCCGCCAGCCGACGTCGGGCCCGAAGCCCTGGACCACGGCGACGGGTCCGTCCTCCATCGAGCCGACGGGTGCCAGCCCCTCCTCGGTCAGTGCGAGGCGAAGTCCCTCGCCGCCGACGACGAGGACCGCCGACCCGGCGGGCAGCCGGGCCGCGAGCAGCCGAGCGGCGACCTGGGCCGACGTCACGACGTCGGCGGGCTGCGCCTCGACGCCCAGCCGCAGGAGGTGGTCGACGACCGTCTGCGGCGGTCGCGAGGCGTTGTTCGTCACGAACGCGACGCCCATCCCGACGGTGCGCGCCCGGGCGAGGGCCTGCGCGGCGCCGGGCACGGCGTCGGGGCCGACGTAGACGACGCCGTCGAGGTCGAGGACCGCGAGGTCGTACGCCTCCGCGAGCGGCACCGGGCATCCGGCGAGGCCGACGGAGGGCGCCCGGACGGCGTCCCGTGCGGTGCTCACGCGGGATACTCCGCCTCGCCGTCCGAACCGGACTCGTCGCCCGCCGGTACCGGAAGGATCACGTCGGCCGCGCCGGCCGCCTCGCCGTCGCTCACGATGTCGTCCTCGTCCTCGAGACCGTCGTACAGGTCGTCGAAGACCAGTCCGTCGTCGTCGGCGAGGCGCTCGGCGATACCTGCCTCGCCGTCGACGTCGGCGTCGAGCGCCCGCTGCATCCAGTGCGCCGCCTCGTCCGCGCGGCCCACGGCGGCCAGCGCGTCGGAGTACGCCGACCGCAGCCGGGCGAGCCACGTCGCCTGGGTCCTGGCCTTGAGCTCGGGCACCTGGAGCGTGACGACCGCCGCCTCGTCCTGGCCGAGGTCGCTGCGGGCACCGGCCGCGACGATGAGCATCTCCACCTGACCCTCGAGGTCGAGCCGGTGCGCCTCCGGCGAGACGGCCAGTGCCAGCGCCCGCTCGGGACGGCCCAGCCCCCGCTCGCAGTCGGCCATCACCGGCAGGTGCACGTTCGACCCGGTGAGCCTGCGCACGGTGCGCAGCTCGGCAAGGGCCTCGGCGTAGCGCCCGGTGCTGTAGGCGGCGAGCCCGACGGCCTCGCGCACCGACGCGAGTCGTGCAGCCTTGTCCCGGGCCACGACGGCGTGCCGCCATGCGGTCTCGGGGTCCTCGTCCAGGAGGCGTCCGGTCATGACGAGGTGTCGGGCCACCTCGCGACCGGTCTCGGGGCGCAGCGCCGACAGCTCGGCGCGCACGCTGCGGTCGAGCTCGGCGCCCGTCACGTCGTCGGGCACCGGCGGCGGCGGACCGTCCAGCTCGCGCACGGGCCCACGTCGCGACTCCCGCTCCTCACGGTCGACGAAGGCGCCCCGGCCGGCGTCGGGTCGGCCGGCACGATCGGTGCGTGCACCACGCTCGGGCCGCGCACCACGCTCGGGGCGTGATGCCCGAACCGGAGCAGCGCCGCGGTCCGGGCGTCCGCCGCGGTCTGCCCCGGGTCGACGGTCGCCCCAGGCGGGGCGGTCGCCGCGGTCCTGCGGCGGCAGGCGGTCCCCGGTCGGCGGGCGCCCCCCACCGGCGGGCCGTTGGACCCACTGCGGGCGGTCGCTGCGATCGAGCCGCTGGCCCCGGTCCGGACGCGGAGAGCCTCGGTCCTCCAGCGGGGCGCCTCGGTCGCCGGGGGCGGGACGGTCAGCGCGGTCGGGACCGGCACCGCGGTCCGAGCGGTCCGGGCGCGCGCCTCGGTCCGGGCGTGTCCCGCCGTCGCCTCGAGACGGTCCGCGGTCGGGCCGGTTGCCCCACGCGGGCCGGTCGCCGCGGTCGGACGGCGGCCGGCGGTCACCGGTCTGCGGACGCCCGGCGCCGGCGGGACGGCCGCCCCAGGCAGGACGATCCGTTCGATCCGTTCGATCCGGCCGGTCCCCACGATCCGGACGAGCGCCGCGGTCTCCTTCCGACCGGCCGGCGCCGACGGAGCGGTCCCCCCAGGCGGTCCGGTCGGTACGCGGCGCGCGGTCCGGTCGGTCACCCCACGCAGGTCGCGCCCCACGGTCGGGACCGCCGGCGCCACCCGAGGGACGGCCTCCGCCGACCGGGCGACCAGCCCCACCCGTGGGTCGGCCCACTCCACCGCCGGGCCGGCCGCCGCGGCCTGCCCCGGCCGGTCGGGCCCACTCGCCGTCCCGCTGCGGGCGCCCGCCCTGCGACGTCCCCTGGCCCCGTGCCGGCCGGCCGGCCTGGCCGCGGTCCTGCCACGCCCGGCCTGCGCCGGTCAGCGGAGTCCTGGCACCGGCGGGCCCTCCGAACGTCCGCCCGGGGCGGGCGCCGGCTCCGGAGGGCGCCCCGCCCTGCCCGCCGGAACGCCCGTCCCTCGCCGGACGTTTGTCCCCCCACGCAGCACCGCTCGCAGGACGGGCCTTGCCGGCAGCGCCTGAGTAGCCGCCACCCTGTCGTGGCCCTCCGGAGCCCTGTCG
>DAIOGQ010000412.1:0-3138 GCA_036745175.1 Kineosporiaceae bacterium | reverse complement strand
CGAGCGGTTCGAGCCGGACGCCGGCCCCGACCCGGACGTCGACCCCGTGCGGCAGAACCTCGCCAACCTCTTCGAGGGCCTCGACGAGTACGCCGACGTCGTCGACCCGCTGACGAGCGGCGAGGTGGTGCGGGGCAGCCTCGCCGACGACCTCGCCGACGTCGCGACCGACCTCGCGCACGGCCTGCGGCACTACCGCACGGGCCAGGTCGACGAGGCGCTGTGGTGGTGGCAGTTCTCCTACCTGTCGACGTGGGGCCTGCGGGCGACGACCGCGCTCCGCGTGCTCCAGTCGATGATCGGGCACCTACGGCTCGACGCCGACCCGGACACCGTCGCCGACGCCGAGTTCGACGCCCTCCACGTCGCGACCTGACGGTCTGCCGCAGACCCCGCCCGGGGCTACGATCGCGCCACCTGGCCAGAGGTCGTCGCGGAGAGGGGTCGTGCCATGCCACCGACGGATGCAGAGCTCGTCGAGATCCGGCAGCGGCGGGAGGGCCTCCGGAGCAGGTACCTCCTGCCGGTCAAGGACCGCCCCGCATCGACCGCACGGGGGATCCACCACGCCGCGCTGATCTGCTCCGACGTCGAGCAGACGATCGGCTTCTACCAGGGGCTGCTCGAGTTCCCGCTCGTCGAGCTCACCGAGAACCGTGACTACCCGGGTTCGTCGCACTTCTTCTTCGACGTCGGCAACTCGACACTGCTCGGGTTCTTCGACTTCCCGGGCCTGCGTCTGCAGCCCGGCGTCGAGTCGATCGGCGCCGTTCAGCACATCGCGATCTCCGTCGAGCGCAGCACGTGGGAGTACCTGCGCGGCAAGCTCGACGCGGCCGGGCCGGAGTACTTCGGTCCGCAGCAGGGGATCCCGGAGTCGATGTACTTCAAGGACCCGGACGGCATCCAGGTCGAGCTGCTCAGCGACCCCCTCATGTACTTCGGCGGTCATCAGCTCGACGAGGTGTAGGCGAAGGAGCGGGCTGCGGGCACGTGGCGGCGGACCGGCGGGGTCAGGCCACCCGGGTGCCCGCGGGCAGGGTCCGGGTGGGGGTGCGCAGCCGCCGGACGGCGATCGCGGTGAATGCCGTACCGAGGGCGAGCAGGGCCGCGAGCCCCGAGGGCCACGTGACGCCGAGCGCGTCCCGCTGCCGCTGCCGCTCCCGGTCCTGGACGTCGTCGTAGAAGCACTCCTCGACCGGTACGGCGGGCCCGAGCCGGGCGTCGCGGACCCCGTCGCGGATGATCGCGAGCGGGTCGTCGGTGCCGGGCCGGGTCGTCGGCTTCGGCGAGGCGTCCGCGACGACGACGTAGGGCGAGGCCGCGAGCAGCCACCACGAGCGTTCGGTGTGCGTGAGCGACCGGACCTCGGTCAGCACGGTGCACTGCGACGGGTCGGTGATCGACACGCTGAAGTCGGTCTGGGTGCGGACCTGGACGCGCTCGTTCTCGGTGACGAGAGGGACCGACAGCAGGAACAGCAACGGCAGACCGGGGCCGAGCAGCGCCACGGTGAGGTAGGTGAGAACCGCGCTCGACGACGTCCGGGACGTGATGCCGGACCAGCCGAGACCGACCGCGCACACGACGAGCAGGGTCAGCGCGAGCACGCCGAGCGTCACGAGGAGCCGGCCGAGCGGGGTGCCGCCGTCGAGGTAGACCCACACGAGGAACGGCAGGCCGGCGGCGAGCAGCGCGAGCGCGGTGACCCATGCGGCGAGAAGCTTGCCGACGACGATCTGCGCGGGTGTGAGCAGCGTGGTCTGGAGCGTCGCCAGGACGCCGGCCTGCCGGTCGCCGTTGATGCTCGTCGCCGACAGGGCGGGCGCGACGAGGCCGGCGAGCGACAGCACGAGGAAGACGATGATGCCGAACGTCACCCGCCCCGCGGCGACGTCGGCCGCCGGGAGCGCACCCGCCGCGTCCACCGTACCGTCGGTGGTCTGGATCGAGCCGGCGAAGGTACGCCTGATCGCCCAACGGATGAGCACCGTGAGCACGGCGAGGATCGCGGTCCAGACACCGAGGACCGCGACCCAGCGCGTGGACCGGATCCGCTGCCGCAGCTCGAGGACGGCGACCGTGCGGATGCCGGACCAGCCCAGCCCCCACGTCCCGCCGCGTCCGCCACCCGCCGGAAGTCCGCCCGGTGCGTCGTCGGGGCGGACCGGCGCCGCCGAGGCCAGGGTGTCGTCGCTCATCGCCGGTCCTCCGTCAACGCCAGGTAGGCCTGCTCCAGCACCCCGCCGGCAGGCGCGAGCTCGACCACGGGGACCCCGTCACGGACCAGCTCGGCGAGCAGCTCCGCCGCCTCGACGTCGGATCCGAGCTCGACCTCGACGCCGTCGCGGTCGGGCGGGGCGTGCGGGGTGTGCCGTGCGTCCAGGGCGGCGACGAGGCTCGCGAGGTCCAGCGCCCGGACGCGCCACGTGCGTCGGGCCTGGGCCGCCGCGGCGAGCTCCTCGACGGCGACGGTCCGGCCGCGGGCGACGATGACGGCGCGGTCGGCCATCTCGTCGAGCTCGGCGAGGACGTGGCTCGACACGAGCACCGTTCGGCCTTCGGCGGCGAGTGCGCGGACGATGCCGCGCAGCTCGATCCGGGACCGCGGGTCCAGCCCGGACGCCGGCTCGTCGAGGAGGACGACCTGCGGGTCGTTGACCAGGGCGCGGGCCAGCCCGAGCCGCTGCTTCTGGCCGCGCGAGAGCACCTGCGTCGGGCGGTCGGCGAGGTCGGTGAGGTGGACCACCTCGAGCAGGTGGTCGACCCGCGCGGAGGCTGCCGCCCGCGGGATCCGGAACGCGTCGGCCACGGTGTGGAGCACCTCGCGGCAGGTCAGTGACTCCCACGTGCCGAAGACGTCGGGCATCCAGCCGGTCCGGGCCCGGACGGCGCGCGCGTCGGTGACGGGGTCGAACCCGGCGACCCGGACGTCCCCGGCGTCTGGCACGAGGAGCGATGCGAGCACGAGGAGCAGGGTCGTCTTGCCCGACCCGTTGGGTCCGACGAGGGCGGTGACCCGGCCGGCGGGCGCATCGAGGTCGATGTGGTCGACGGCGACGACGTCACCGAACGTGCGTCGGACGCCGCGTGCGGTGATGCTCATGGGTCCCCAACCTCTCGTCCCGAGCCGTCCCG
>DAIOGQ010000411.1:0-3157 GCA_036745175.1 Kineosporiaceae bacterium | reverse complement strand
GACCTCTCCCGTGCCCTGCGCGTGGTGTTCGACGACCCGGTGCCCGCGGACGAGGCTCCCGTGAGGTCTGTCGTCAGCGGGCGGGCCGGTAGGCGCGCAGGCCGGACTGCCCGTCGGCGACGTACAGCGTGCCCCGGGCGACGGCCGGGGAGCCCATCGCGGCGAAGGCCCCCGGGCCCTGGGGAGTCGCGCTCCACAGCACGGCGCCCGTCCGCGCGGCGAGCGCGAACGTGTCGTCGGTGTCGGTCGTCACGTAGACGACGCCGGCCGCCACGGCCGCCGAGGACCACACCTCCCCGCCGACGGACCGGGTCCACCGCGGCGCACCGGTCTTCGCCGCGAACGCGCGGACCTGGCCGTCGATCGCGCCGATGTAGACGCGGTCGCCGTCCACGGCCGGCAGCGAGTGCACGTCGTCGCCCGCGCCGGCGACCCATAGTTGGCGCCCGGTCCGGGCGTCCAGCGCCGTGAGCCGGGCCGAGGTGCCGCCCGTGCGGCCGGGGTTCGCAGCGATGTACGCGACGCCGTCGAGCACGGCGGCGCCGCCCCCGTAGACGTCCCCGACCAGTGCTTGCCACACCTGCGCGCCGGTGCCCGCGTCGAGGGCGAACAGCTGATCGGCGGCCGCGGCGTAGACGAGCCCCTCGGCGTACGAGACCGCGGAATGGACCTCGCCCGGCAGCGTGACGCTCCACACCACGCGGCCGTCGGTCGCGGAGAGCGCCCGCACGATGCCGTCGCTCGCCCCGACGTACACCGTCGTCCCGACGATGGTCGGCCCGCGGCTCTGCCCGACAGGCGAGAGCCAGGTCAGTGTCCCGGAGTCGGCTGTGTAGCCCTCGAGCACACCGTCGACGACGACGAGGACCCTGCCGTCGACGTAGGCGAGCGCCGCGGGTGGGAAGATCGGATAGCCGGGCAGCGGTGCGGTCCAGAGCGCGGCGCCGTCCGACGCCCGGACGGCGCGCAGCACCGTCGTCGTGCCCCCGACGTCGTCGGTGGTGAGGAAGACCGCGTACACGGTGCCGCCGACGACGATCGGCGAGCCGACGAGCGCGCCGTCCGCGACGACCCACTGCTCGGTGAACCGGCGGACGGCGGACGCGGTCAGGGTGTGCTCGGTGCCGTTCCACCCTGTCTTCGCCGCGTCGGCGTGGAACTGCGCCCACGGTTCGGCCTTGACCGCGGTCGGGGTCGCCGGCGAGGTCGCCGCCGAGCCGACCGTCACCGCGGAGTGCGTGCGCGCGCCGGCCGGGCCGGCGGGTAGGCCCAGCGCGGTGACCACCGCGAGGGCGAGTAGACCGACGACGGTCCGGACCGGCGTGACGTCTCTCGACATGGCGGGAACCCCTGCTCCTGGCTGGTCCGCGGGCAGGCGACACACTGTGCGTATGCTGCGGCGGTCTCAGCCTTCTCCGGCGAAGATCGGCCGGACGGGGCCGTTCGTCACCGGCGCGGTCAGTGGGCGGTGGTCCGCGCGGCCACGGTGGCGGGGGACCGCGGCCAGGGCCGCAGCGATGGTCGCGGCGACGTCCGGGGCGCGGTGCTCGGCGACGTTCCCGTAGCCGACGACGAGCCCCGCCGGCCCCGCCGCGACCCGGCACTGGGAGAGCCCGAGCAGCGAGATGCCGCGCGCCCGGGCGGCGTCGAGGACCGCGCGCTCGTCGAGGCCGTCCGGGAGCAGCCAGAGCACGTGGAGCCCGGCGTCCATGCTCGGGGAGGCGTCGCCAGGGACAGCCCTCGTGAGCGCCGCGAGCATCGCCGTTCGCCGCCGCTGGTAGATCCGCCGCATTCGCCGCAGGTGCCGGTCGTAGGCGCCGGACTCGACGAGGTGGATGAGCGCGTGTTGGTCGGGGGTCGGCGCGAGGGCGCCGAGCCGGCGTCGCGCCGCGCCGAGATCCGCGGCGAGCGCGGCCGGGGCGACGAGCCAGCCCAGGTGCAGGCCGGGAGAGAGCGTCTTGCTCGTCGACCCTAGGTAGACGACGTGCTCGGGGGCGAGGGCGGCGAGCGCGCCGACGGGGCGGCGGTCGTAGCGGAACTCGGCGTCGTAGTCATCCTCGACGACTGTCCGGCCGGCCGTCGCCGCCCACCGGACGAGTGCGAGCCGGCGCGTCGCGGACAGCGGCACCCCGGTCGGGAACTGGTGCGTCGGCGTCACGAAGACGGCGTCGGCGGCGCTGCGCTCGAGCGCGTCGACCCGCATCCCCTCGGCGTCGACGGGGACCGGGACGACGTCGAGGTCGCCGTCGCGGGCGGCCTCGCGCAGCCGCGGCCAGCAGGGGTCCTCGACGGCGACCCGGCGGGCGCCCCTGCGGCGCAGGACGTCGCAGACCAGCCAGACCCCGTTGCGGACCCCGGCTGTGACGTGAACCCGGGACGGGTCGGCGTCGACCCCCCGGACTCGGCGTAGGTAGTCGGCGACGGTCGCGCGCAGCGCCAGGGCGCCGGCGGCGTCCGAGCGGGCAAGGTCGGCGTCGGGGACGTCGGCGAGGGCGCGGGCCACGGCGGCCCGCCAGGCGGCCCGGGGGAACGAGGCGAGGTCCGGCAGGGCGGGGGAGAGGTCGAGCAGTCCCGGGGGCCCCGGCGCGGCGCCGTCCGGCGCAGCCCTGCGCGGGCTGCCCCCCGATGGCGCGGGGGCCCCGGCGCGGCGCTCCGCCGGCGGCCCGGCGCGGGCGACGCCCGGTGCGACAACGGTGCCGGCGCCGACCCGGCCGGTGAGGTATCCCTCGGCCTTGAGCTGGTCGTAGGCCTCGGTGACGACCCAGCGCGAGAACTGGAGCTCCTCCGCGAGCGCCCGGCTCGGCGGGAGCCGGTCGCCGGAGCGCAGCCGGCCCTGGGTGATCTGCGTGCGCAGGGCGCTGGCGAGCCGCAGGTGTGCGGGCCCCGGCGGCCCGTCCGGGTCATCGGCGGGCCAGGGAACAAGAAGCCCGGTGACCCGATTGGACTGGTTGGACGGCACGGGAGTGGACTGTACCGCCATGCCGATCTCTTCGTAAGGTGGACCTCATGACGAACCAGGCACCCCAGAACGGCGCCCAGAACAGCACTCCGAGCGGTGCGCCCCAGGTCGGCACCGCGCGGGTCAAACGCGGCATGGCCGACATGCTCAAGGGCGGCGTGATCATGGACGTGGTCACCCCCGGGCAGGCGAAGATCG
>DAIOGQ010000410.1:0-3164 GCA_036745175.1 Kineosporiaceae bacterium | reverse complement strand
CCTACGGCTGCCACGAGAACTACCTCGTGAGCCGCCACGGCGAGTTCAACCGGCTCTCCGAGGTGCTCATCCCGTTCCTCGTGACCCGCCAGCTCATCGTCGGTGCGGGCAAGGTGCTCCAGACCCCGCGGGGTGCGGTCTTCTGCCTGTCCCAGCGCGCCGACCACATCTGGGAGGGCGTCTCCAGCGCGACCACCCGCTCTCGCCCCATCATCAACACCCGCGACGAGCCGCACGCCGACGCCGAGCGCTACCGCCGGCTCCACGTCATCGTCGGCGACTCGAACATGAGCGAGACGACGACGCTGCTCAAGGTCGGGGCGACCGACCTCGTGCTGCGGATGATCGAGGCCGGCGTCGTGCTGCGCGACCACAGCCTCGAGAACCCGATCCGGGCGATCCGCGAGGTCAGCCACGACCTCACCGGACGCCGCCGGGTCCGGCTCGCGAACGGCCGCGAGGCGAGCGCGCTGGAGATCCAGGAGGAGTACCTGAACCGCGCGAAGGACTTCGTCGACGCCCGCGGGCTGCACACCGACGTCGTCAAGCGGGTGCTCGACCTGTGGGAGCGGGGCCTGCGCGCCGTCGCGACCGGCGACCTCGGTCTCGTCGACCGCGAGATCGACTGGGTCATCAAGCACAAGATCGTCGAGCGCTACCGCACCCGGCACGACCTGCCGCTGTCGTCACCCCGGATCGCCCGGCTCGACCTTGCCTACCACGACATCCACCGCGAGCGCGGCCTGCACTACATGCTCCAGCGGCGCGGTCTGGCCGAGCGGGTCACCGCCGACATCGAGGTGTTCGAGGCGACGTCGGTGCCGCCGCAGACGACGCGGGCCAAGCTCCGCGGCGACTTCGTCCGGCGTGCCCAGGAACGCCGCCGTGACTTCACCGTGGACTGGGTGCACCTCAAGCTCAACGACCAGGCGCAGCGGACGGTCCTGTGCAAGGACCCGTTCCGCGCCGTCGACGAGCGGGTCGAACGGCTCATCCAGAGCATGTGAGGGCGCCCGCGGGCCGAGGACGGCTGCGGTGCGTTCAGCTGTCGTCTCGCGGCGTGATGCTGTGGACCGCCCGCGCGGAACGGCGCTCCCGGGCGGTTATGGTGGTCCGCGACACGACGGCTTCACCCCGGACCGGCCGACCGGGGCGAACCACCCACCCGCCCGAGCCTGCGAGGGTCCAACCCGTGCCCCCTGCCCGACCGGTCCGCCGGCTGCGCACCCTGCTCGTCGTCCTCACCCTCGCCCTGGCTCTCGCCGGCTGCCGCATCCCGACCGGTGAGGCGTCGGCGACCGCGCAGGCCACGACCTCGCACGACCTCACCGCCGTCAACGTGACGGTCCGCGAGGACGCCGAGCCCTCCATCTCCGTCCCCTCGCCGTTTTCGGTCGAGAAGACCGAGTCGCGAGTCATCGGCGACGGCGACGGCGCGACCGTCGGGCTCGGACAGCAGGTCACGATCCGCTACGCCGCGGTCAACGGCACGGACGGCCGGGCGCTCCTCGACAAGACGTGGGCCGGGGACCCGACGACGCTGATCCTCGGCGCGAAGGGCAACATCGTCGGGCTCGACGAGGGGCTGCGCGGGCTGCGGGTCGGGTCGACCGCGCTCGTCGCGTTCCCGCCCGACGCCGGCTACGGGGTCCAGGGCAACCCCTCGCTCGGCGTCGGACCGACCGACACGATCGTCTGCCTCGTCGAGGTCCTCGACGCACGCACGCTCCTCACGAAGGCCGCCGGCAAGACGGTGAAGCCGAAGAAGGGCCTGCCGACGGTCAAGCGCGCGGCGTCCGGGCAGCCGACCGTCACGCTGCCGAAGGGCAACCCGCCCGCGGGTCTCGTCGTCCAGCCGCTCATCGCAGGTTCGGGGCGCACCGTCGCCAAGGGCGACCAGGTGACCGTGCAGTACGTCGGGGTCATCTGGCCCGGCGGGAAGACCTTCGACACGTCATGGACCGAGGACGGCCCGGCCCGGTTCTCGATCGGCACGAACCAGACGATCGCCGGTTGGGACGGCATCGTCGGTCAGAAGGTCGGCAGCCAGGTGTTGCTCGTGGTCCCGCCCGACAAGGCCTACGGGGTCGAGGGCCGCGACGAGTTCGGCATCAAGGGCACCGACTCCCTCGTCTTCGTCGTCGACATCCTCGACGCCCGCCCGGGCACCTGACACCGCCGGCCGCCCTCGGCCCGGCGTGGTGAAGGATGGACGGCGGCGGCGGCGACCGGAACGGCCGGTCGCCCGCGCGACTGGAGGACATGTGGCTTCCCCGGCTTTCGACCGTGACCGGCCCGAGATCGACTTCCCGGACGGCACCCCGCCGGCCGACCTCGTCGTCGTCGACGAGATCGAGGGCGACGGCGCCGAGGCGTCCGCGGGCATGACCGTGAGCGCGCACTACGTCGGCGTCGCCTTCTCCACCGGTGAGGAGTTCGACGCGTCGTGGAACCGCGGGCAGCCGCTCGACTTCCCGCTCGGGAAGGGCCGCGTCATCCGCGGCTGGGACGAGGGCATCGCGGGCATGAAGGTCGGCGGCCGCCGCCGGCTGACGATCCCGCCGCACCTGGCCTACGGCAGCCAGGGCGCCGGCGGTGTCATCAAGCCGGGCGAGACGCTCATCTTCGTCGTCGACCTCGTCGACGTGCGCTGAGCCGTCGCCCGAGATCGTCGCGAGACAGGGGTTCTGCCCGCGTGAGCGGGCAGAACCCCTGCGTCGTCCTGATCTTGGGGTCGTCCTGATCTTGGGGTCGACCTGATCTTGGGGACGACCTGGTCGTCGGGAACGACGGGCGTTCAGCCGGTGGGCGTGTCGAGCAGGTCCGCGGCGTGCCGCCCGGCGGCGGCCGCCGCGAGGAACGCGGCGGGGTCGGTGTCCAGACCCCGTCCCATCGTCGACAGCCGGACCGGCGACGTCGTGAGCGCCTCCGCGAGGCCGTCGAGGTCGACCTCGACGAGCCGGTGGCGTCCGGTGGGTGCCCCCAGCACGGCGGCCTGGGACCGCACCCGGGTGCCGAGGTCCCCAGCCAGCAGCGGGACGACGACGTCCGCCGGGACGAGCGCCACCCGCCCGTAGGCGGTCAGGCTGTGGTGGGAGACCCCGCGGTGCCGCTCGCGGGCGTCCACACCGGACACCCGCAGGGCCGCGACCGGTCGGCCGTGC